>JAGCBF010000108.1 GCA_017652285.1 Atopobiaceae bacterium | reverse complement strand
TGCACGTCAACGGGCACGAGCCGGACGGCCGCTACACCTAAAGCGCGGCAGACGTGGAGAAGGCAAGGGACATGTCAGTCCTCACCTACGAGCGCCGCGCGCTCAAGCCCCTATTGGACGAACTGTCCGACATGGAGCTTCAGTACCTGCGAGCACTGATCGCATGTCTAGACGACCAGAGGCTCGCATCGACTGGCGACATTGCGCGCATGCTGGGCAAGGAGCAGCGGCACCTGAGTCGCGCGCGCTCCCGCCTTATAGACAAGGGCATCATTGCCTCGCCGGCCCGTGGACACGTCATGTTTTGCGTGCCTTATCTCGCCGCCTACATCGAACAACCGGAGAGTCGTAATATGGTCATCGAGACGGCACGACAAAGGGGCGTTTGAGCGCGCGGCTCGCAGGACTTGGGCCACGCGATCAGACCGCAACATCACAAGCTTAGGAGATGCCATGGCGGCAATCATCATTAACGCATTGGTAGTCGCACTCGAGGTGTGGGCCATTCCCGTTGGCATTTCGATCAACGGGTTTCCGGGCAACTATATGTACTACACGCAGTGTTCCAACCTGCTCGGCGCCGTCGCCTGCGCCCTGTGCCTTGTGGCGCAGATTCGCGCGCGGCGTGGAGGAGAAGGGCTCACCCGTCAGTTGCGTTGGACAAAGTATGCCGCGTCGTGCTGCTTGCTCATGACGCTCGTGGTCGTCACCTTTGTGCTCGCCCCCATGATCGAGTCGACGGGACAGCCGGGGTTTTACCTTATGTTCGCCGAAGGTGCCAAGCCCGTGACCCACCTTGTCGCGCCGCTTTTGGTGGTGGGGTCCTACGTCGCGTTCGAGGCCGACCGCACCATGTCGCTTCGGCAGAGCCTGGTGGGCCTTGCGCCCACCATCGCGTACACGGCAGTCGCGTACCCTTGCAACATCTTGCGCCTGTGGGACGGCCCGTATCCGTTCCTGCAGGTTTGGAACATGCCCGTATGGGCATCCGTGCTCTGGTTCGTGGTGCTGCTGGTCTTGTCGTTTGCCCTGTGCCAGGTGCCTCGAGTCGCCGCCCGCGCGTCCACGAAGGGGTGACGCGATCTTACTCGCGCACGATTCAGCCACGACGCGCGAGGACGTCGGAACGCAGAAACAACGTAAGGTGGGACGTGACCTTGCGTGGCGTGAGTTTGCCACGTCGCACAAGATCGCTGATGTTTTGGCGGGAGCAGCCCAGAATGCGCATTGCCTCAGACGTGTCGCACACGACCTGATCCGTCAGCAGGGCCAGGTCGAGCGGGCTGAGGTCGAGTCGAATCCCCTCCGAACGCAGCGTATCCGCGTCTACCCCCAGTCGCTCTCCCCATTGCACACCATGTCCTCCCGGCTGAAGGGCAACTCGCATAAAGCGCTCTTCCTCCAAAAGAACACGAGCAAACGCCCTGTCATCTGCGAGCACACGAGCCATCGGGCAATCGTAGACCCCACCGTCGGCAAACGAAAGCACGAGACGGTTACCGCCCACGGCAAACGCATCCAACAGGCGCCGCGATATACGTTCAGCGTACCATGTTGGCAGTCCGTCTCCCAAAACGGGCACGAGGTAGCACGAGTCCTGCGAGCAGCGACCCCCCGTAAGCTCAAGTAGCTTTAGCTCATCGTATTCGCGAAGGCAATTCACGCGAAGGACCTCGCCCAAGTTCTGCCGTTCGGGAGGGACAAGTCGCGATTCGACCCACCGACGGCTCCACTGGCCGTCTACCGACAAGTGCCCACGCTGCGCAAACTCGTGCAGGATAAACGGAAGCTCCCAGGGATCGGCATCGGGTGGCAACTCAAAGTAGAATGCCCTTGGTCGCTCATAGCACTCCAAGTACCCCAGGTTCTTGTTTCCATAGGCTTCATCACGCAAGGCAAGCGTCTTCAAATCTGCACCACCTTTGCCAAATCATCGACCACATCACATCGCACCACGCACGCGGTATGGCCCGCTCAAGGCCGTCGAACAGCACCTGACGATCCCCCTCCCTTAAAGCCCCCAAACCATCGAGAGACTCGGGTGTCACGAGCGCGAGGTTGTCCCATGCCGAAGAAGTCCCCACGAAGCTCTGTACGGGCAAGTCCGCCATCACATCAAACGATGCCAGCTGTTCGGGCTTTTGACACCTGCACACAAGCGATAGACCGTGATCGAAGAGTGGCGCCAAACGAAGCGTGCGCGAGCGTGAGTTGCGCAACACCTCGATGTTGGCGCCGTGTCGGTCACGGTTTAGGATCAAATAGTCAACAGCCAACATCCTCCCAATATATTTTCCCCAGCCATGGCGAACGCAAAACTCCAGGGGTGTCTCATCTCTCTCGTGCTCCAAATCGTAGTACGTGTCGAGCGCGATCTTGCTCTCGCCCGGCTCCTTAAAGTCCTCGGACGCATTGAGCCACGTCTCGCACTCGCGGCCATCCAGCACGATTCGGGCATTAATAAGCTGGTAATGTACGTGCTCGATCCGCAGAATCTCGAGAAGCCTGTCCACAACGATCTCGTTAACACACTCGTGGCCCACGACACCCGTGCCAACACGATAGTCCGAGAGCTTATAGTAGACCTTTCGTTCTCCAGTGTCGTCATACGACTTGAGGAACGACCCCGCCGTTCCCGATGACTGTCGCGCCTTTGCCCAGCTAAGGTGAGTTAAATCTTGGACGGCCGCCACAATTTGACACATGTTCTTTACTCCTAACTTTACGATTGTCAAGATTATAACTTGTCGTTCGTCAAGTTGCAAAGAACGGTAGGCAAGCAACGTGCCAACACGTAAGACAGAGGCTGGCAATCCCGACAACTTCGGAGTGGTCCCCGGCGTTTTGCGCGCGCCAAGATAAGCGCCCCCTCACGCGCTATGCCATGAGCACCAGATACGTCGTCCACCAGCTGAGCAGCAGAACGGCGGCAAGGCTTGCGAGCACCGTCGCGTTGTACACGGTCCGCGCCGCCGTGCCGCCACGCTCGCCCAGGCCAAGCACGCGCGGCCCCACGAACGCCAGCAGCGGAAACATGAGCGGAATGAGGTAGCGCCGCTGCACGCCGTGAATCTCCGGCAGGCCCACGGGCGTAAAGTCAATGTAGAGCGCCGTCACGATCATCACATACACCGCAAAGGTGAGCACCAGCGCCAAAAAACCAGGCAAGAAGCCCATCTTGAGCCCGTGGTCCTTGTCGGTGAGCGCCGTCCACGCAAGCACGACCCACATGACCACCGTATACGCCACGTGC
>JAGCBF010000107.1 GCA_017652285.1 Atopobiaceae bacterium | reverse complement strand
CGTAGCTTGCGCGTCTTCATGTCATACCCCCGTCTTTCGACTCTTACTATTGCTCATTACACCAGCACCAGCTCGTAGGCCTGGCTACCCAGACCAAGTTCCTCCGCGTAGTCGAGCGCAAAGTAGCCGTCCAAGCTCTCGATACGCTCGATCAGCTCGTCCTTGCCTGGATCGTCTGATAGATAGATCTGATCCAGGCTCGCACAGTCAAGCGCTACCGGGTCAAGCGATGCCATGATGCCGATGTCGCCCATGGCAGAAGATGCCGCATGCGCGTCGCAGTCGCAGTCCACCGACAGCCTGTTGATCACATTGACACAGGCCATGGAGGGGCCGAGATCGTCGAACACACCCTTGGCAAACTCCACCACACGCTCGAGGAACACCTGGCCTCGATCGAAGTTCGCACCATGCACCTGACGCTTTGCAGGACAGGTGGCCAGCCCGATAGCCAGGTTCTTGAACGTACCGCCAAAGCATGCCATGCCATGGCCCTTAAAGTGCGCCACGCTCACCATGCTGCCATAGTCGGCATAATGCGACCCTACCTCGGCAGTGCTGAGCTGGCGACCACCCTCGATAGGCAGATCCATGCCACCATCCTCGTCCAGAATGTCAACGGGGGCATAGGTGAAGCCGTGGTCGGCGGCCACGCGGCGATATCCATCCGCAGTCGAACGCGCATAGTAAAGCACCGTCGTGTCCACAAAGGTGCCGTCGAGCTCCTCAACCAATGGACGTAGCAGCTCGGGATCGAGGTAGTTGGTGTTGCCCTCCTCGCCCATGTGCAGCTTTATTGCCACCTTGCCCGTGGGCTCCCATCCCAGGGCGTGAAACACCCGAAGCAGTCCGTCGGCGCTCAGGTCGTCGGTGGCATACACCTTCGACCCGCCCGGCGTGCTCCGATCCAGTTTGATGCGACTCTTGGACATGGCAGCCTCCTCTTCTGTTGGCGTAGACTGATCCGCTTCTTCCGTCGGAGCAGCTGGCACGTCATCGGACTCCGACGTCTCGCGTTCTTTCTCGCATCCCGCTAGTGTCGTGGCAAACTCCGCAGCCCCCACCACAAAGGTCCTGCGCTCCATGTCCGAAAGCCACTCTGTTGACAGCTTGTCGCGCTTGCCCATGAGGCCCTCCCTTCCGATGTGGTGTAGCCAAGCTAGAGCTCAAGCTCGCCGAGCCACGCCTCCAGCGTGCGATCGCAGTTCTGGACGTCGTCGCCGTTGATGGCGAGACCGCGCGCGATGTGCGCACCAGGGCAGAGGCGGGCGATGTCATCCAGCGAGTCGGAGAAGCCGCTGCCCCCGTGGGTGATGAGCGGGCAGATGGTCTTGCCGGAGAAGTCGTAGCTCTCCAGGAAGGTGCAGACGGCCATGGGCATGGTGGTCCACCAGTTGGGATAGGCGAGGATAACCGTGTCGTAGGCGTCCATGTTCTCCACGCGGGCGGTCAGCTCGGGACGGGCGCCGCTCTCAAACTGCTGCTTGGCAATCTTGATCTTGGCCATGTGGTCGTCGGGATACTTCTTCACCGTGTCGATGTAGAAGAGGTCGCTGGGCACGAGTGCATTGAGCTTCTTTGCCACGACCTCAGTGTTGCCCACGGGCAGGTTGCGGATGCCACCGTGGGAGTAGTTCTGTCCCGCATGGGAGAAATAGGCGATGAGTACCTTGGCCATGGTGACCACCCTTTCTTTGTTCGGCGCTTTGCAGAGCTCTCGAAGCTTGCAAAGCTGTCTTTGTTGCGGCTGAAGGCACAAGTGTCCTCAGCAGGAAGCATCTGCACTATGGATGCCTTTTGCTCGCGAGTTGCTGATTCCTTAAATCCCTCGTGCGACCTCGTAGGCCTCCCAGATGGCAGTCATGATGTTGCCCACCTGGCGGCCGTCACCAATTTCGTACACGTCCACGCCTGGCGCGGCAAAGTCGCTCGCGTGGCTAGCCGCAGGGCGGAAGCCCAGAGCGAGCACCACGGTGTCGGCCGCAAGGGTGCGCTTCTCACCAGTAGCCGCGTCCAGCACCTCGGCACCCTCGTCGGTGATGGCAGCAAGACGCGTGTTGGTGAGGACCGTGGCCCCGTGATACGCAAAGCCATCGCGCAGATAGTTTGCGTTCATCGAAGGCACGCTCGGCCCTGCGGAGAGGATGTCGGGCAGGGCCTCCACGATCGTGACCTCGCGGCCGTCGCGGCAGTAGTCAAGCGCCATCTCGCAACCCACGAGACCTCCGCCGACAACCACCACGCTCTGGCCGACCTTGGCATGTCCTTCCTGGGTGAGCGCCTCGTTGCAGCTCATGGCGCGTGCATGATCGATGCCGGGGATGGAGCGTGGCATGACGGGCACCGAGCCTGCGGCCACCACTACGGCGTCCGCGCCAAGCTCAGCAACCTTCTCGGAAGTGGCCTCCTCCCCCATGCGCACGTCCACGCCCGTCTGCACAAGCTCGCGCTGGTACCAGGCATTGAGCTCGGACACCTCACGCTTGAAGCTGTGGAAACCTGCGGTGAGGAGATTGCCGCCCAGGACATCAGACTTCTCGAAGAGGGTCACGTCGTGTCCGCGCATCGCTGCAGTGCGTGCGGCCTCCATGCCGGCAACGCCGCCGCCCACTACCGCGACCTTACGCGGGACGAGCGTGCGCTGCGGCGCATAGCTCTCCGGACGACCCATGAGCGGATTGACTGCGCAGTTGACCACACCGATCTGCCCATAGCGATGGATACATGCCTGGTTACAGCCGATGCAGGGACGAATGGCCTCGGGCACGCCAGCAACCACCTTGCGCGGCAGGTCAGGGTCGGCGATGGAGGGACGGCCGAGCGCGATGGCGTCGATCTTGCCGTCAGCAATGGCCTGCTCGGCGATGTCGACGCCGTTCATGCGCGAACCACAGATGACAGGGATCTTGACGCCCGCCTCGTGGATGGCCTGGGCCAGCTCCACCATGTAGCCGCGCTCGATATAGCTGGGAGGACAGGCCCAGTAGTAGGAATCGAGCGTACCGGTATCCACGGAGAGACCATCATAGCCATAGGACTCGAGCAGCTTGGCGATCTCCACCGCCTCAGCGAGCGTGCGCCCGGCCTCCTCCGCCTCGTCGAGGCTGTAGCTGGCTTGGCCAAGTCCCTTGATGCCCGTACGCAGGCCGAGGCGGATCGTGACGGGGACGTCAGGTCCGCAAGCTTCGGCAATGCGTCGGCGCAGCTCGCGCGGGATG
>JAGCBF010000014.1 GCA_017652285.1 Atopobiaceae bacterium | reverse complement strand
TGTCCTCCGAGACGTCCAGCTTGCGCAGGGCGTCCTCCATCTCCTGCGTGATGTTCAGCTTGCGTGCCATGGTTCCTTCTCCCTGCCTCGTACGCGATTTCATCTGCGTGCGATGCCGCTCTTGCCCTTGAGTTTTGGGTCTTGTGTTTAGTACGTTGGCTCGTTGCCAATATCCCACCTACATACGTTTCTACACATATCCTTCATATAATAACCCCTATTTGCTGTATTCCCCCTGTTATGAAGACGCATCCGTCCTCTGGCGTTCCACCAGCTCCGCGAAGAACCCTCCGCGGGCGATCAACTCCTCGTACGTGCCGTCCTCCACGATCCTGCCGCCATCCATCACCACGATTCGGTCGCAGTGCCGTATGGTGCTCAGGCGGTGGGCTATGACCAGGCGGGTGCAGCCCATGCCGTCCAGAGCCTCGGACACCTGACGCTGCGTGCGATTGTCGAGGGCACTCGTGGCCTCATCAAAGATTAGCACTTTCGGCTTTGGGGCGATGGCGCGAGCGATCATGAGGCGCTGACGCTGCCCGCCAGAGATGCCGCCCTGTCCCTCGGAGATGAGCGTATGCATCCCCATGGGCATGGCGCGGATGTCGTCTGCGATGCCTGCCGTCTCTGCCGCCTCCCATGCCTCGTTCACGGAGAGTTCCGGCGCGGTGATCACGATGTTGGAGTAGATGTTGCCCTGGAACAGCCCCGCGTCCTGCATGACGGTCCCGATCTTGCGTCGAAGCGAGGGCAGGTCGAGGCCGCTGATGTCCCTGCTGTCGTAGTAGATCGCGCCCTTCTCTGGCTTCTCGAAGCCCAGCAGCAGGCGCACGAGCGTGGACTTGCCGCAGCCCGTCCTGCCCACGATGGCTACGTACTCGCCGGAACGCACCTTAAGCGACAGGTCCCTCAGCACGAGGGGCGAATCCTCGTCGTAGCGGAAGGAGACGTGGTCCAGCTCGATCCTGCCCAAGATCTGGGTGACGATCTCCTTCTTCTCCGCAGTCTCCGGTTCCGTCTTGAGGAAGGGCTCTGCCATCTCCAAGATAGGCTTGACCTGCGCTACCTGGACGGCCACGCCCAAGAGGCCCATGAAGGAGCCCATCATCATTCCGTAAGCCGAGGTGAAGGCGTAGTACTCGGAGGGCGAGATGTGGGTCTGCACGGCTAGGACGTACAGGACGATGTTGGAGATGAGGGTTATGGCAGTAGAGATCACGGAATTGGTCTTGATGAAGGTCGGCGGGTCGTACTGCATGGCCGCCTCGTCGGCATACATGTCCAGCCACTTGGCAAAGACGCGCTTCTCTGCCCCTGCCAGCTTGATCTTTTGCACGCCGGAGATGATGCTGAAGCTCATGCCGGACTCCATCGCGTTGGTCTCCATCTGGCGCTTGCTGATGCGAATCCGCGTGAGGGAGGACAGGATGGAGAACCCCACCGTCACCGTGATGATGATGAGCGAGGGGACGACAAGGGCCGGGGCGAACCTAAAGATCTGCGTGACGTAGAGCAGGGAGGACAGGGAGGTGAGTCCCGTGTTGAGCACCATGCCGAGCAGAATCGTGCAAAGCGAGTTCACCGACATGGCGCGGCTCTTGAGCTCGCCGGGGCTGTACTGGCGGAAGAATCCGGCGGGAAGGCTCAGCAGGCGCATCATCATGGACGACTCCACGCCCAGGGAGGTCTTGGTGTCCAGCCGGGCCTGAATCAGCTGTCGTATGCTGCCTACGAGCTGAGAGGACAGTGAGATGCAGACCACAGAGATCGCGATGCCGACGAGGACGTTCGTGCGTCCGCTGGAGAGTACCGGCCCGGTCAGTAGTTGGGTGATGCGAGGCAGGAACAAACCCGTGAGCGTGACTGCCAGCGTTGCCGCAGCCAAGAGGATCAGATCGCTGGGCGAGATGCAACGCCACATGTAGAGCAGGAGGTCGGGAATGCCCAGCTGCTTTCTAGGAAGCGGATAGTAGAAGCAGACGGCCTCCGTATCGAAGAGCTCGGCGTTCCCTTTGCTGACCTTTGTCCGTTTGCCGGTGTCGGGGTCTGCGTAGATGTATCCGGTGAGGCGACCGGGAAGCAGGGCTACGGGTATGCCGCCCTCCTTTGTGAAGGCGAGGATCGGGCCGTATGCGTCTTTGTACCAGCCCTTCGTCAGCTCGATGTCACGCCGCATCAGGCCGTGGGGACGCAGACTGTAGTCCAGCTGCTCTGCGGCGTCCGTTATGGAGTCCGGTACCTCGATTGGCCTGCAGTGGTAGTACTTGAGGATCTCGTCGATGGCAGTCTGCGCAATGACCCGCTGGTCGTGGAGCCTGTCCGCGATCCTGTGTCCCAGGACCACGCCCGAGATCTTGGCAAAGGAGTCTTCGAGGAGCTGCTGATCCGCACGGCGGCGTTCCTCAATCTGATCGCTAAACCATTGCATACCGCCGCCCCCTCTCACTCATTTGCCACCAGGTCGGCATAGGCGCCGCCCTTGGCCATCAGTTCTTCGTGCGTTCCCCGCTCCACTACCTTTCCGCGATCGAGGACGATGATCTCGTCGCAGTCGCGCACGGTGGAGAGACGATGCGCGATCACGATGCACGTGAGTCCGCGCCCGCGGATGGCGTCCACGACCTCATGCTCCGTCTTTGCGTCCAAGGCACTGGTCGCCTCGTCCATGACCAGGATGATGGGGTCCTGCGTGAGCACGCGGGCGATCTCCATCCGCTGTCGCTGGCCGCCAGAGAGGTTGCGGCCGCCGCTCACCAGCTTGTGCTGATACCCACCGGAAAGCTGCATGATGTCCTCGTGGAGCTGGGCGTCGTTTGCCGCCAGGATCATCTCGAAGTCCTTGATGGTGTCGTCCCACATCTTGATGTTGTTCGCGATCGTGTCCTCAAAGAGGATGATGTCTTGGTCCACCACAGCCATCGATGCCGTCATCACGTCTCGGGGCCAGCTGCTGCGGGGCTTGCCGTCAAACAGAATCTCTCCGCTCCAGGGCTGGTAGAGGCCCGACACCAGCTTGGCGATCGTGGATTTTCCGCAGCCGGACGCGCCTACCAGCGCGACCTGCTGGCCGGTCTGGAGGG
>JAGCBF010000106.1 GCA_017652285.1 Atopobiaceae bacterium | reverse complement strand
CGGGCGCGAAGCCGGGCGTCACGTCCCCCTCCGTCATCTGCACGGACTCTTGCGCCAGCGCCTGTGCGGGCATGATTGCCAGCAACATGGCTAGGCACACCAGCAGCGTGCGCACCAGGCATCTGGCCCGTCGTTTGGTGCGGTTTCTTGTCATTTTACGCCCTCCTTCGTTCCAAGGCTTGCCGTAAGCTGACGTGACGTCAACCTAGACTATATCAAAGCCTGAAGAGTAAGGCCATCCAGGTGATGGTGTGCGCGCTGGATGAGTCAAGCGACCTGTCCCCTTGACTCATGTCGTGCCGGCGATAAGGTATGCCTTGGCGTCGAGCGGCTCTCCGTCGCGCCAGCGCAGCTTGATGAAGGCGGGATAGCAATACAGGCGAGCGCTCTTGCCGGCGAAGGCGACGCGATTGGCATAGACCGTGCCCGCCAGCTGATGCCAACGGTCGTCGGCAAGACCCCAGTCCTGGGCGCGCTGCCATTGCTGGTCGATGGCGGCCCTTTGCGATGCCGACAGCCAGTCCTTGACCGAAAACCGCAAACTGGCGCTAAACGTGGGCATCGCGCCGCCGTCCGCGTCCACGTCGAATTGGAACTCCAGCGGGAACGAAGAGCGGGCGAGTTCCTGAACGCGCGGTATGAGCGTGTCGCCAAGCTCGAGCAGGCCCACCTGTTCCAAGTGCGCGCGCAGCAACTCGGCGTCTGGGGCGTACGCATGCGGGAGCTCGTGCCCAACGATGCACTCCACGCGGACCCAGTTGGCGCGCACCTCGCAATCCTTCGACGTGCGAGCGGGAAAGACGCCGAGGTAGCAGGCATACCACGCGGACGGCATCGCGCGTATGAAGGAGCGATACGCGTCGGTCAGGTTCGCCCGCCCGGCAGCCGTAAGGAAGCCACGCGCGGCGTCGACGCTTCGGCGCTCCAAGAGTAGCTGGATGGCGGGCTTGTCAACACTTCCGCGCCCGGTGTCGAAGCTCAACGCAAGCTGACGTGTGTCCTCGCTGGTCGCAAACCAGTCCAGTGCGTGCGCGTAGACGCCCCCGAGTCCCGCAAAGGAGG
Organism: Atopobiaceae bacterium; assembly: GCA_017652285.1. Taxonomy (GTDB): domain Bacteria; phylum Actinomycetota; class Coriobacteriia; order Coriobacteriales; family Atopobiaceae; genus RUG440. The sequence goes on along the minus strand of JAGCBF010000106.1, from coordinate 1,455 downwards.
CAAGCTCGTACCTGTCGTCGTGCGCCACCAGCATGTGAAGGTCAAACCAAGGCTCGCCTGCCAGGGGCAGCTCAAACCAGAGCTCGGGAAACGCAGTCCCGCACAGCCCATTTTCGAACGCGGCACGTGCGAGCGGGGCCGTGTTGCCAAACAGCGTCTTGTGCCGACCATCGCGCGCCGCGAGGGCATAGATAAGGTCATAGATACGCGCACGGCTCAGGGGCGGTGCAGTATTCATGCGATTCTCCTTTGGCGGTTTTGTATCTAAAACTTGAATCGCTGTAGCCCCTGAGCAGTGCTCGTGTCCGTTGGCAGGACTACGCTTTGTTCAGGGGCCAGCTACCACGGCAGATCCATGACCGTAAGCCGCACGGGGCGCACGTCTTGCAGGTCGTAGGTTATGCCTCCGTCTTCCAGCTCGCGGCAGAGCGCGCGGACAAGGGCGTCGGACGCAAACGTCTGCATGATGTCGAGCTTGAAGATGCCGTTGACCGCCGACACCTCCACGAGCACGGGCATGGTTTGTCCTGTGGTCAGGCGCATGTCGCGAATGTAGCGCTCGGAACCGGAGAAGTTTGCGCGACCCACGTAGCTCACCGTTGCCGTTGCCACCGAGCGCGTCGCCGGTTCGAGCGAGGCACAGTAAGCTGCGCGCTCCGCGTCCGAATCCATCGCCAGGAGCCGCTGCGCCATTGTCCGCTGCGCCGCCACACCGGCAAGCACGCGCTCGTCCACCGTCTGTGCCATGGTTTGTCCGCGAAAGATCGTGCACTGGCGTTCGAGGGGCCAGTCGCGCATGCCGTCTTTGTATTCAAGCGTGGCCATGCCCACAAGATTATGGCGTGCGGAGGGGACCCCGAGTGCCGGCCGCTGATTTACGCACAGATTGATGCGGAGCGGCTTCGTGCGATTGGGGGCGATGCGTTCGATCGCGCGGCAGAGGAGCAGCGACAGCATGGTGGCCGGGCTGCCGTCGTTGCGTATGTTGAACCGCATGAACTCGCCCTCCGGAATGGCGATGGCGTAGTCCTTGGCGGGCGTCGCGGGGCCGAGGCCGGCGTCGTGTATGAGGTCGAATGCCGGCTCGCGCTTGGCCGCCGAATCGCGCTTGGCCGGGGTTGGGGGAGCGGGCAGGTCGATGTCGATGGTGGGGTCTTGCCACTCCTCCGGAGCGATCTTGTCACCGAGCAGTCGGACGTTGCCGCTTTCCAAGTGGACGCCATAGCGCTCGTTGCAGTAATACCACAGGAGCGTGCGCGCCAGTGCGTAGGCGCCGGTGCCGTCGGTGATTCCGTGGAACACGTCGAGCCAGATCCAGTTGTGCCACCACGAGAAGCACAGGAGGTGACCGTGCGACTCGTCGCTGGCAAGCGTGTGCGGTTCCGGGCTGTGGAACACGCGCACGGGTCGTCGGTTGCGCGCGAGCACCAGGCGGCCGTCGCGGCGTTCGAGCCT
>JAGCBF010000105.1 GCA_017652285.1 Atopobiaceae bacterium | reverse complement strand
TTTGTTTATAAGGAGGACGGCAATGGCCAAGCAGAAGTTCGAACGTAGTAAGCCGCATGCGAACATCGGTACGATTGGTCACGTCGATCACGGCAAGACCACTCTGACCGCCGCTATCACCAAGGTTCTGTCTGAGACCCCGGGTTGCAAGGCTGACTTCACTGCATTCGATCAGATCGACAAGGCTCCCGAGGAGCGTCAGCGTGGCATTACGATCTCCGTTGCTCACGTTGAGTACGAGACCGCCAACCGTCACTATGCTCACGTCGACTGCCCGGGTCACGCCGACTACATCAAGAACATGATTTCCGGCGCCGCTCAGATGGACGGTGCAATTCTGGTTATCGCCGCTACCGACGGCCCCATGGCTCAGACCCGCGAGCACATCCTGCTCGCCCGTCAGGTAGGCGTTCCTTACATCATCGTCTTCCTTAACAAGTGCGACATGGTTGACGACGAGGAGCTCATCGAGCTCGTCGAGATGGAGACCCGTGAGCTCCTCGACGAGTACGACTTCCCCGGCGACGACCTGCCGATCGTCAAGGGCTCCGCTCTTAAGGCCCTCGAGGGCGACGAGGAGTACTACGACGCCATCCGTGAGCTCATGGACGAGGTCGACAACTACATCCCGACCCCCGCTCGTGACAACGAGAAGCCCTTCCTGATGGCCATCGAGGACGTTATGACCATCTCTGGCCGTGGCACCGTTGCTACCGGCCGTGTCGAGCGTGGCCAGCTCACCCTCAACTCCCCGGTCGAGATCGTCGGCATCAAGGAGACCCAGTCCTCCGTCGCCACCGGCATCGAGATGTTCCGCAAGTCCATGGACTTCTGCGAGGCTGGCGACAACGTGGGCATCCTGCTCCGCGGCATCAAGCGCGAGCAGATCGAGCGCGGCCAGGTTCTGTGCAAGCCCGGCTCGGTTACCCCGCACGCCAAGTTCACCGGCGAGATCTATGTTCTGACCAAGGAAGAGGGCGGCCGTCACACCCCGTTCTTCTCTGGCTATCGTCCCCAGTTCTACTTCCGCACCACGGACGTAACGGGCGACATCCAGGAGCTCACCGATGCCAACGGCGGCAAGGTCGAGATGGCCATGCCTGGTGACCACATCACCATTACCGCTGAGCTCATTCACCCGATCGCTATGGAGCAGGGCCTCAAGTTCGCTATCCGCGAGGGTGGCCACACCGTAGGCGACGGTCGCGTCTCCACCATCATTGAGTAACTAGTTACTTAGTGCTGTAAGGACCCGGGGCTTCTGGCTCCGGGTCTTTTTTTGCCAAATCTTGCTGTGCAAAAAAGTTTTGGCTGTATAATGAAGATGCAAAACAGTTGTTGACACACGTCCCGATGTGGTGATAGCATTTATCATTGCGTCACGTTTGAGGAGGATAAATGCGTACACTAGTTACTCTCGCGTGCACCGAGTGCAAGCGTCGCAACTATACCATCAAGAAGAATAAGAGCAATAACCCTGAGCGCCTAGAAATGAAGAAATATTGCCGGTGGTGCAAAAAGCACACTGCTCACAGGGAAACGCGCTAATATAGATTGCGTTAAAACACGCCAGTAGTTCAATTGGTAGAGCAGCGGTCTCCAAAACCGCGTGTTGAGGGTTCGAGTCCTTCCTGGCGTGCCAGACTATTTCACCGGCTTTCCCTTCGGGGTTAGCCGGTTTCTATGATAAGAGACTTTTTTGAGAGGATGCTAGGATGGCAAAACGAGAGCGCAACAAGAGGGCTGCCCGTAAGGCGCGCCAGCAGGAACGCGAGCGCGTGGCGGAAGCACAAGCAGCCGCTGCCTCTGGTAAAAAGGAAGAATCGAAGTCGCTCTTTAAGAAGTCCAACAAGTCTGCCGCAAAGAAGACAACCGCTGTTGCCAAGGCCGATCGCAAGGGACTGCAAGTTGTCACTGGCTACTTCTCCGACATTCGGTACGAGATGCATCAGGTTACGTGGCCTACGCGTGTCGAGCTACGCAACTACTCTCTTGCGGTAATCGCCGCGCTCATCGTGTTTGGCGTGGTCATTTGGCTCGTAGATACCGGTTTTGTGGCTGGCCTTGTTCAGTATACGGGTTTGAGGGGCTAACATGGCAAAGCGCTGGTATGTACTGCACACGTACTCTGGATACGAGAACAAGGTCAAGACAGACCTTGAGCATCGCATCGAGACGTACGGCATGGAAGATCAGATCGTCGACATCCAGATTCCTACCGAACAGGTCATCGAGATCAAAGACGGTGGGCAGCGCGAGACCAAAGAGTCCAAGGTGTTTCCTGGCTATGTGTTGGTTCGCATGGAGCTTAATGACGACACTTGGTCTATCGTGCGCAACACTGCTGGCGTTACCGGCTTCGTCGGCTCTGACGGAACCGCTTCGCCGCTTAGCAGGTCCGAGTACCGCAAGATCATGGGCGGTACGCGTGGCAAAAACGTCAAGCAGGCGGCGCCCAAGCCCATTACCAACATTCAGGTCGGACAGCACATCAAGGTTAATTCCGGTCCTTTGTCCGAGGTCGACAGCTCTGGCATCGTAACGGAAGTCAATGCAGAGGCTAACAAGGTCAAGGCGCTTATCAACTTCTTTGGGCGCGAGACCTCGGTTGAGCTCACGATCGATCAGGTTACGGTTATTGGCTAATAGCTAGGCACATCTGCCAGTTCCGGTATCGGTGAGGATAGCTTCTCGGTTCTGGTGAGCAAATAGACAGATAAGAACGTACTTCTTGGAGGAAACCATGGCCAAACAAGTTACTCACTTCATCAAGCTCCAGATTCCCGCCGGTCAGGCAAATCCCGCGCCTCCTGTTGGTCCGGCGCTTGGTGCTGCCCAGGTCAACATCATGCAGTTCTGCACGGCCTTCAACAATGCCACGAAGGATCAGGCAGGCGACATCATTCCTGTTGAGATTACCGTTTACGAAGACCGCACGTTTGACTTCGTGACCAAGACTCCTCCTGCGGCGCAGCTCATCAAGAAGGAGCTTGGCCTCAAGAGTGGTTCTGGCGTTCCCCAGCGCGACAAGGTTGGCCAGCTCACCCAGGAGCAGCTCACCAAGATCGCCGAGATTAAAATGCCCGACCTTAATGCCAACGACATCGAGGCCGCAAAGAAGATCGTTGCCGGCACCGCCCGCTCCATGGGCGTTACCATCGCCGAGTAACTCGCATCGTGTTTTATCGTTGAGTCGGGCCTGTCTGGATTTCTTCGCCCGGCTCAACGTTTGGCTTTGCCTCACTTCATGAGCGAAGCCGCCTAACGAAGAAATCCAGACAGGCCCGCTAAGGGCGAACACGTGGAAGGATTCTTGTCGAATCCGTCAACTACCACAAGGAGGACTGGTATGCCTAAGCACGGAAAGAAGTACAAGGAAGCACTTGCCAAGGTTGATCGCAGCAAGTTCTTTACGCCTAAGTCTGCTCTGCAGCTGGTAAAGGACATTGCCCCTGCCAAGTTTGACGAGACGGTCGAGGTTTCCATTCGCCTGGGTGTCGATACCCGCAAGGCCGACCAGAACGTTCGCGGCTCCATCTCGCTGCCCAATGGCACCGGCAAGAGCGTTCGTGTTGCCGTATTTGCCGAGGGCGCAAAGGCGCAGGAAGCTGCCGACGCTGGCGCTGACGTCATCGGTTCCGACGATCTGGTCGCGCAGGTTCAGGCTGGCGAGCTTAACTTTGATGCCGCCATCGCCACGCCCAACATGATGGGCAAGGTTGGCCGCCTTGGTCGTATCCTTGGCCCCCGTGGCCTCATGCCCAACCCCAAGCTCGGCACCGTTACCATGGATGTTGCCAAGATGGTCCAGGAGCTCAAGGCCGGTCGCGTTGAGTATCGTGCAGACCGTTACGGCATCTGCCACGTGCCCCTGGGAAAGACCTCCTTCCCGGTGGAGAAGCTGGCCGAGAACTATGGCGTCCTGCTCACCGAGCTGCTGCGCGTGAAGCCTTCCAGCGCAAAGGGTCGCTACGTTCGCTCCGTCGTGGTCTCTTCCACGATGGGACCTGGTGTCCGCGTTGATCCGGCTCACACCCGCGACTTCCTCGCCGACTAGTAAAGAGGTTAGTGGCCTTACGTAAGCCTTTGCATGAGGGGCCGACCCCGGAATCACTCCGAGGTCGGTCCTTTTTTTGGCCGATTGGGGCTAGGCCCCTTTCGGCCAAAAACGACCCCAATCGGCTGTGTTTGCGCGTGACAGAGCCCGCATCTCGCTGATCTGAACCGATCTGAACCAGGGATCTGAACCGGGCATTGCCATCGCATATGCGTATTCTGTGGCTGCTTGACACAGGCCAACGCTCTTGCGAAAATACCTAGGTCAAATAAATAGCACGTCCGCTGCCAAAGACAGCCGGTGCCTAAGGGCTTAATGGGTTGTACCCGCCTGCCGAGGTGGTCTCTGTTCTAACCTTCAGGGTCCCGCTTTGGTTGCGCCATGCGGGGCCTTGTTCGTTCGAGGCCCGCCCGCGTTGGCGGCTCGTGCCCGAACGAACTAAAGGAGGTGTAAAACATGCCAAACAAGAACAACATCGAGATGCTTGGAAAGGTCAAGGAGTCCATCGAGAACTCCAAGGGCTTCTTCGTCATCGACTATCGTGGCCTTACGGTCAAGGAGGCCCAGGATATGCGCAGGGCCCTTCGCGAGGTTGACTCCGAGATGAAGGTCTACAAGAACAACATCGTGCGTATTGCGCTTGCGGAGGAGGGTCTTCCCGACATCGGAGAGAACCTGGTAGGCACGTGCGCCTACGTCTTCTATGCAAACGATCCCGTGGATGCTGCAAAGGCCATCAAGAAGAAGAGCGACGAGCTCAAGAAGATCGAGTTTGTCGCCGGCATCGCCGACGGCAAGGGTCTTGACGCCGCGGAGGCAAAGGCGTACGCCGACCTGCTCAGCCGCGACGAGCTCATTGCCCAGCTGGTGTACGTCATGGCGAGCCCGCTGCGCGGTATCGCTTCCGTGTGCGCCGGTCCTGCCCGTGGTCTCGTTACCGCGCTCGACGCCATTGCCGAGCAAAAGAAGGAGGCCGCATAGCGGTTTGCCGCACAAGCGGCGCGTTGTACGTTTAAAAACACCGGGCGCAGGGGCGCCCAAACCAAAAGGAGGATGACATGGCTGTCACCAAGGAAGAGATCATTGAGGCTTTGAAGGAAATGACCGCGCTCGAGCTTTCTGAGCTCGTACACGAGCTGGAGGACGTCTTTGGCGTTTCCGCCGCAGCTCCCATGGCTATCGCTGCCGCTCCCGCAGCTGCCGCCGAGCCCGAGGAGGAGAAGACCAACTTTGACGTTGAGCTGACCTCCTTCGGCGACAAGAAGATCGGCGTCATCAAGGTTGTCCGTAAGCTCACCGGCCTGGGCCTCAAGGAGGCCAAGGAGGCCGTCGAGGCCGCTCCCAAGGTCATTCTTGAGGGCGTTAAGAAGGAGGACGCCGAGGCTGCCAAGAAGGAGCTCGAGGAGGCCGGCGCCGCCGTCACCCTGAAGTAAGTATTGCCTCAAGGCGACTCGGGGGGCTGGGCACATGTCCGGCCCCCTTTTTGTTATTGATTATCTGACGTCGTCGAAGTGACGAAGCGTCGATGCGGGGCCTTTTTCGGGAGTGTTAAAAGTTGGGTATGTGCAGAGGCGTAAACGGTAATTTGGCCCGTTGAGGCACAAAACCTTCATATTCAGAAATAATAAAATACCAGCTAAATGCTAGTGTAAGTGGAAACTAGTCTAAAATGCTCGTAAAGTCAAGACCCTAGATTGACGAATCGGCGTCGATTCGTTAAGCTTATACATTGCGACAAAAATGTTGCTCCCGCATCTTTCTTTCGAAGGAGGAACTGCCTGGTGACTACTCCAACGCCTTCCACCAACGTTAAAACGGGGAAGCGCGAGCGCGTGAGCTTTTCCAAGATCGCGCCCGCGATGGAACTTCCCAACCTCATCTCAGTGCAGAAGGAGTCATTCGAGCGTTTCATGACCGATGGCATCCACGAGTCGCTTAAGGAGTTCTCTCCCATCGTGAACTCGGGGGATACCATGGAGCTCACGTTTGGTGAGCACTTCTTCGACGATCCTCCACACAGCATTGCCGAGTGCCGCGCCAAAGACCTTACCTACCAGCGCGCGTTGCTCGTCATGGCGACGTACATGAACAAAGAGACGGGCGAGGTCAAGGACCAGCTCGTGTTTATGGGCGACTTCCCCATCATGACGTCGCGCGGCACCTTTATTATCAATGGTACCGAGCGCGTGGTCGTCTCGCAGCTCGTGCGTTCCCCTGGCGTGTACTTTTCGCTGGAGACCGAGAAGGTAAAGGACGTCGACAAGTCCAAGGGTGCCCGCAGGTCCAAGGATGGTGCGGAATCCGCCGAGGCAGACAAAGAGAAGAACCTCGAGCGCGTGCAGTTCATTCCTGCTCGTGGCGCATGGCTTGAGTTCCAAATCGACAAGTACGGCCGCCTGGTCATGTTCTTGGACCGCAAGCCGCGCATGAACGCCACGCTGCTGCTTCGCGCGCTGGGCATTGCGGAGACCAACGAAGAGATCATCGAGCTTCTGGGCGATTCCGACGTCGTGCGTGCCACGTTGGATAGGGACGTGTTCCTTACGCGTGAGGAGGCACTGCTGGAGATCTACCGCAAGCAGCGCTCCGACGACCACGCCACGCGCGATGCCGCCGAGAACCTCCTCGAGGGCCTCTTCTTCAACAGCCAGCGCTTCGACCTTGCACGCGTCGGACGCTTCAAGATCAACAAGAAGCTCGGGCTCGACATCGACCCGGAGATGCGCACCCTTACGCACGAGGACATCGTCGCGGCGCTTCGCTACTTGCTCAAGCTGCATTCTTTGGTCGAGAACAAGGAAAGCGACGCGAACTACGAGTTCGACGACATCGACCACTTTGGCAACCGTCGTGTGCGCACCGTGGGCGAGCTGGTGCAAAACCAGTTCCGCATCGGCCTTTCGCGCATGGAGCGTGTGGTGTACGACCGCATGGCCACCCAGGACCCGGACGACATCACGCCGACCTCGCTTATCAACATTCGTCCCATCGTGGCTGCCATAAAGGAGTTCTATGGCTCCTCCCAGCTCTCGCAGTTCATGGATCAGAACAACCCGCTTTCGGGCCTTACGCACAAGCGCCGTCTTTCTGCGTTGGGACCTGGCGGCCTGACCGGCCACAAGTCCGGCGCGAGCCGTCGTACCAACGTTCCCGCCCAGGTGCGCGACGTCCACAACTCGCACTATTCGCGCATGTGCCCCATCGAGACGCCGGAAGGCCCCAACATCGGTCTTATCGGCTCGCTGGCGCTCTACAGCCGCGTAAACGACTTTGGCTTCATCGAGTCGCCGTACCGTCGCGTGGTCGATGGTCGCGTTACCGACGAGATCGTGTGGATGACGGCAGACCAGGAGGAAGACCACAACATCGCTCCCGCAAGCGTGCCGTTTGACCCCAAGACGGGCGAGTTCATTTCAGTCGACTCCAAGGGCAATATCACGCATCCCAACCACGTCATCGCGCGTACCACGGACTTCGACGGGACCTTTGGCGCGCCGGCGCAGATTCCCGTGGAGGACGTCGACTTCATGGACGTATCTCCGCGCCAGCTGCTCTCCGTTGCCGCAAACCTGATTCCGTTCTTGGAGCATGACGACGCAAAGCGTACCCTGATGGGTGCGAACATGCAGCGTCAGGCCGTGCCCCTGATCCAGGCTCATGCCCCGCTGGTGGGCACGGGCATGGAGGCGCGCGCGGCGCTCGACTCCGGCGAGCTGGTGTGCGCCGAGAACGACGGTATCGTCGTACGCGTGGACGCGACCCGCGTCGTCGTGGATTCGAACGGCGACCTGCAGGTCTACGAGCTGCCCAAGTATCAGCGCTCCAACCAGAGCACCTGCATCAACCACCGGCCCATCGTGCACGTGGGTGACCACGTCGTGGCCGGCCAGCCGCTGGCCGACGGCACTTCCGTCGACCATACCGAGCTCGCGTTGGGCCAAAACCTTACGGTTGCCTACATGCCGTGGGAGGGCTACAACTACGAGGACGGCATCATCGTGTCCGAGCGCGTGGTGCAGCAGGACCTCCTTACCAGCATCAACATCTCTCATCACGAGTGCGACGCGCGCGACACCAAGCTCGGTCCGGAAGAAATCACCCGCGAGATCCCCAATCTGGGCGAGGACGTGTTGGCGAACCTGGACGACGACGGCGTCATCCGCATCGGTGCCGAGGTCGGTCCGTCGGACATCCTGGTGGGCAAGGTGTCGCCCAAGGGCGAGACGGCCCTTACCGCAGAAGAGCGCCTGTTGCGTGCCATCTTTGGCGCCAAGGCCAACGACGTGCGCGACACGTCGCTCAAGATGCCTCACGGCGCCTACGGCCGCGTGGTCAACGTGGTGCGCTTCAGCCGCGCCGCGGGTGACGACCTGCCGCCCGGAATCAACGAGAGCGTGCACGTGTACGTCGCGCAGCGCCGCAAGATCCAGGAGGGCGACAAGATCTCCGGCCGTCACGGCAACAAGGGCGTCGTCTGCCGCATTCTTCCCACCGAAGACATGCCCTACATGGCAGACGGCACTCCCGTGGACGTGCTGCTCGACCCGCTGGGCGTACCTTCGCGTATGAACGTCGGCCAGCTGCTCGAGTGCCATCTGGGCTGGGCCGCCAGCCATGGCTGGGACCTTGAGTCCGACGATTCCAAGCGCTACGTGCCGGGCAACATCTTCGTGTCCACGCCGGTGTTCGACGGCGCGACCGACGTCGAGGTCGCGGAGGCGATTCGTCGCACCAACATCAACTTGGTCAACAAAGCCATGGTGGAGTACGGCGAGCACATGAACATGGACTTCGTGCCGCAGCTTACCGAATCCGGCAAGGCCACGCTGTACGACGGCCGCACCGGCGAGGCATTCGAGAGCCCCATTACCGTGGGCACCTCCTACATCCTCAAGCTGAGCCACATGGTCGACGACAAGATCCATGCCCGTTCCAACGGACCGTACAGCCTCATCACCCAGCAGCCCCTTGGTGGCAAGGCACAGTTTGGTGGCCAGCGTTTCGGAGAGATGGAAGTCTGGGCCTTGTACGCGTACGGTGCATCCAACGTGTTGCAAGAGATCCTTACCGTAAAGTCCGACGACACGACCGGTCGCACGGAGGCCTACAAGGCCATCGTAAAGGGCGAGAACGTCCCCGCGCCGGGCATTCCCGAGTCCTTCAAGGTACTCGTCAAGGAGATCCGCTCGCTCGCGCTCGACATCGAGCCGCTGGTATACAAGCAGGAGCCCGAGCGTAGCTCCGCAGCACAGGTGGAGGAGGAGTACGACGGCGTCGACTTCTTCTCGGCCGCAGAAAGCGCAGACGACTTGGTCGAGAGCTTTGCCGCACGCGCGGGGCTCGACCGCACCGCGTCTGACGACGATCTTATCGGTGCCGAATTCAACGACAAGGAGTAGCGAACGTGGCAGATTTCGATACCACAGACTTTGACGCAATCAGGATTTCTCTTGCCTCGGCCGACAAGATCCGCAGCTGGACTCACGGCGAGGTAAAGAAGCCCGAGACCATCAACTACCGTACGTTCAAGCCCGAAAAGGACGGCTTGTTCTGCGAGAAGATCTTTGGACCCACCAAAGACTGGGAGTGCTCCTGCGGCAAGTACAAGGGAACGCGCTTTAAGGGCATCGTCTGCGACCGTTGCGGCGTGGAGGTCACGCACCACCGCGTGCGTCGCGAGCGCATGGGCCACATCGAGCTCGCGGCTCCGGTAAGCCACATCTGGTACTTCAAGAGTCCCACGAACGCACCGCTCGCGCGCCTGCTGGACATCAAGAACAAGGACCTCGAGCGCGTGCTCTACTTTGCGAGCTACGTGATCACGGACCTGGACAAAGAGGGCCGCGCCGCGGACGAGGAGGAGCTGCGTGAGGAGCTCGCCGCCAGCCTGGAAGAGATCGAGGCCGACTTCGAGCGCGAGGAGCAGCTGCTCCGCGACGAGTACGAGGAGTCCCAGGCCGCCGAGGAGGCCGGCGAGGAGTACGCGGACATCGAGCCGATGTCCGAGGAGGAGCTGCGTGTCTCCATTGCGGACCTGCGCGAGGAGTACGACGAGGAAAAGCAGCTGCGCACCGACGCCTTCGAGCGCTTCATGCACCTCGAGGAGCGCGAGCTGGTGTCCGACCAGCTGCTCTTTACCGAGATGCGCCGCTACTATGCCACCTACTTTGAGGGTGGCATGGGCGCCGAGGCCGTGCGCGACCTGCTGAGCAAGGTCGACCTCGCGTCCGAGGTGGAAAAGCTGCGCGCCATCGTTGCAGACGAGTCCACGCAAAAGCAGAAGCGCGAAAAGGCGATCAAGCGCCTGGAGGCCGTCGACTCGTTCCTCAAGGGTGGTAACGACCCCACCAACATGATTTTGGACGTCATTCCCGTCATTCCGCCCGAGCTGCGCCCCATGGTGCCGCTCGAGGGCGGCCGCTTTGCCGCGTCTGACCTCAACGATCTGTATCGTCGCGTCATCAACCGCAACAACCGTCTTAAGAGGCTGCTCGAGCTCGACGCGCCCGCCATCATCGTCAACAACGAAAAGCGCATGCTTCAGGAGTCCGTCGACGCGCTGTTTGACAATGGCCGTCGTGGCCGCGCCGTCACCGGCCGTGGCGGACGTCCGCTCAAGTCCTTGGCCGAAGTGCTCAAGGGCAAGCAGGGCCGCTTCCGTCAGAACCTGCTGGGCAAGCGCGTCGACTACTCCGGCCGTTCCGTAATCGTCGTGGATCCGCACCTCAAGCTGCATCAATGCGGCCTGCCGTCCGCCATGGCGCTTGAGCTCTTCAAGCCCTTCGTGCTCCGCAGGCTCATGGAGCTGGGCAAGGGAATAGAGAACATCAAGGGCGCCAAGCGCGTGGTCGACCGCGGCGAGCCCATCGTGTGGGACGTCTTGGACGAGGTCATCAAGAACCGCCTGGTGCTGCTCAACCGCGCACCGACGCTGCACCGTCTGTCGATTCAGGCGTTTGAGCCCGTGCTTATCGAGGGCAAGGCGATCCACCTGCACCCGCTGGTCTGCAAGCCCTTTAACGCAGACTTCGACGGCGACCAGATGTCCGTGCACGTGCCGCTTTCCACGCAGGCGCAGACCGAGGCGCGCATCCTTATGCTTTCTTCCAACAACCTGCGTTCGCCGGCTTCCGGCGTCGTGCAGACCGTTCCTTCTCAGGACATGGTCTTTGGCACCTACTTCCTTACCAGCGAAAAGCCTGGTGCCATGGGAGAAGGCCGCTCCTTCATGGACTTCGACGACGTGCTTTCGGCCTACGACAACCGCGGCCACATCGACATCCAGGCAAAGGTGTTCGTGCGCGTGAGCGCCGAGGACGCCAACGAGTTCGATGGTGGCAGAAGGCTGTTCCGCGTCAACGACACCGAGTTTGCCATGCGTCCCAAGGCAGAGAAGGACGCAAACGGCATGGTCGTGACCGAGCATCCCTGGGAAGAGATCGACGAGGCCACCTGGCAAGAGAGGCGCCGCAACGGTGACAAGTCGTTTGACCTGCGCCGCCGCGTCGTGTCCAACGTGTACGACGTCACCGAGCATCCCGTGCGCATCGCCACGACGGTGGGTCGTATCATCTTTAACCACCAGTGCCTGCCGGCGGACTACCCGTTCGTCAACTACCAGATGAGCAACAGCGACATCAAGGCGCTGGTCAACGACTGCTGCGATCGCTACTCCACCTCCGACGTGGAGCCGATTCTGGACAACATCAAGCGCACGGGCTTCCACTACGCCACGCGCGCCGGCCTTACCGTGTCTGTGTGGGACGCCGTCATTCCGTCCGACAAAAAGCAGATGCTCGAGGAGGCCCAAGACAAGGTCGACCGCATCAACGACAACTACGAGGACGGGTTCCTCAAGCAGGAGGAGCGCCACCGCGAGGTCATCCGCATTTGGCAGGAGTGCGCAGAGACGCTGGGCTCCAAGATGTTGGACGGCTTTGACGAGGACAACCCCATCTACATGATGGCAGACTCCGGCGCCCGAGGCTCCACCACGCAGCTGCGTCAGCTCGCCGGCATGCGCGGCCTCATGGCCGACATGAAGGGCGACACCATCGACCTGCCCATCAAGGCAAACTTCCGCGAGGGCCTCGAGCCGCTGGAGTACTTTATCTCCACCTATGGCGCTCGTAAGGGCCTGGTCGACACGGCATCGCACACGTCTGACTCCGGTTACCTTACGCGTCGACTCGTCGACGTGGCGCAGGACGTCATCGTGCGCGAGGAGGACTGCGGTACCGACGAGTTCGTTACGTACTATATCGTCAAGCCGGGCGAGAACGGCGTGGACACCGACCTCGTCGGCCGTTGCGCGCTCAACGACGTGGTTTCTCCGGACGGCGAGGTGCTCATTCCTGCCGGTGGCTACATCGAAAGCCGCGAGGACCTGGAGCGCCTGCGCGATGCCGGCTTGGAGAAGGTCGGCCTGCGCGCGCTGCTCACGTGCAAGAGCAAGTACGGCGTCTGCCAGCGCTGCTACGGTTGGGACCTTTCTACGCGGCGTCCGGTCAACATCGGCACGGCGGTCGGCATCATCGCCGCGCAGTCCATTGGCGAGCCGGGCACGCAGCTTACCATGCGTACGATTCACTCCGGCGGCGTCGCTGGCGCCGACGACATCACGCAGGGTCTGCCGACCGTTGCGCGCATGTTTGACGTCGTTGGCAACGTAAACGAAAAGATCCTTGGTCGCGAGGCGGACCTGGCTCCGGTGTCTGGCCTGCTGCGCGTGTACACCGAGGGCAACGAGTACCTGCTGCAGTTCGTGGACAGCGACGATACGTCCCGCATTCTGTTCGAGAAGCGCGTGCCGGTATCCGTACGCTTCATGCCCGAGTTCGACCGCAAGGTGCTCGTCGAGTACGTGCCCGTGCGCGCTGGTGATCAGATCACCCACGGCTTCGTCAACTTCCGTAAGCTGCGCAAGCTTACGGACATCGAGTCCACCATGCACACGTTCGTCAAGTCCGTCAAGGACGTGTATACGTCGC
>JAGCBF010000104.1 GCA_017652285.1 Atopobiaceae bacterium | reverse complement strand
GGAACACTCCCTCGCCAGATTGACTTTTGCGGAACGACACACGCGGGGCGCTCAAAAGTGGCCGAAAGGGGCCTAGCCCCAATCGGCCAAAACGGGGGCACGCCCACATGGGACGCGCCCCCGCACAACACTCTATAACGCTAAAGGCTAGTCGCGACGCTTGTTGTAGCGCACTACATCCGGATGCAGCTGATGGTACAGGTCCAGGTAGTCCTCGGCCGCACGACGCCAGCTAAAGTCCTCGGCCATGGCCTGCTGCTGCAAGCGCTTCCATGCCTCCGGGTTGGTCCAGAAGACCTCGCACGCATTGAGCAGGCAACCGGCCATCTCGTCGGCATTCATGTTGGCAAAGCTAAAGCCCGTGCCCTCGCCAGTAAACTGGTTGTACGGCAGCACGGAGTCGCGCAGGCCACCGGTCTCGCGCACCACAGGCAGCGTGCCGTAGCGCATGGAGATCATCTGGGTCAGACCGCACGGCTCGAACTCGGACGGCATGAGGAACAGGTCCGCACCTGCGTACATACGGTGCGCAAGCGCGCCGTCAAACGTAATGCGGGCGCTCATCATGTCGCCGTACTTCCAGTCAAAGTACTTGAAGGAGTCCTCGTAGTCCTTGTCGCCGGTGCCCAAAATGGCAACCTGCACGCCACGAGCCATCAAGGCGTTCATGCTGTAGCGCACGAGGTCCAGGCCCTTTTGCTTGGTCAGACGGCCAACCATGCAGACCAGCGGGCGCTCGGGATCCTGACGCAGGCCAAACTCCTCTTGCAGGGCACGCTTGCACTCTGCCTTGCCGCTCATGTCGTCCGCGTCGTAGTTGGCGGGCAGCGTAGAGTCGGTCTTGGGATTCCACTCCACCGTGTCGATGCCGTTAAGGATGCCATACAGCGACCCTGCGCGGCGACGGAAGATTCCGTCCATGCCCTCGCCATAGAACGGCATTTGCAGCTCGTTGGCGTAGGTGGGGCTTACGGTGGTGATGATGTCGGAGTACAGCAGCGCGGCCTTCATGTAGTTGATGGCCTGCGGAGCGCAGTACAGCTGGTCACGCGCGGCAGGTACGTCCGCGAGGCCCAACACGTCGTTGAGGACCTTGTCGGAATACTGACCCTGGAACAGCACGTTGTGCACGGTAAACATGGTCTTGACGTGCACGCACTCCGGAATCTGGGTGTAGAACTCACGCAGGAACACCGGCGCCATTGCCGTCTGCCAGTCGTTGCAGTGAAGCACGTCGCACTGCAGCTCCGGTACCTTGGCGATTGACTCGCAAATAGCCTTGGAGAAGAACGCGTAGCGCTCGCCATCGTCAAAGTATCCATACAGTGCATCGCGCTTGAAGTAGGACTCGTTGTCGATGAAGTAGAAGTCCAGGCCCTGGTAGGTGAGCTTTTCGATGCCGCAGTACACGCTACGCCAGGAAAGGGGCACATAGAAGTCGGTAACGTGCTTCATCTGCTCCTTGTACTCGCTGGGAATCGTACCGTACTTTGGCATGATAACGGCTACCTTGGCGCCGGCATGCTTGAGCGCGCGCGGAAGTGAGCCCGCGACGTCACCAAGCCCGCCGCTCTTTGCAAAGGGAACAGCCTCGGATGCCGCAAACAGAATCTTGAGCTTTCTTCTTACGCTATCTGCCATGGTTAATCCCTGCCTTAGCTGTTGGTTGACTAGTTCTTCTTTAGGTAGAGGATGTCGCCATCGGTACCACGCAGCTCGGTGCCCGCAGGTACGACGTTAGCCTTGTCGATGATGGCGTTTTCGATCTTTGCGCCGCTCTTGATGGTGACGCCCTGCATGATCACGGAGTTGACGACCGACGCGCCCGGCTCAACGATAACGTTGCGGCCAAGCACGGAGCCCGTCACGCTGCCAAAGATGCGGTCGCCAGAAGCGATGAGGGAGTTGCTGACCTTGCAGCCCGGCTCGTACTTTGCGGGCGGGTTGTCGTGGGCCTTCGTCTTGATGGGACGGGCGTCCGTGAGCTCGGTGAGCACGTCGGGATCAAGAAGGTCCATGTTGGCGGCAAAGTAGGAGGGCTTGTCAAAGATCGGCTTCATGTAGCCGTCAAACTCGGCGGCCATAACGCGGAAGCGGCCATACTCGGCGTTGAGGGCCTCGAACAGGTCGAGGTGGTCAACGGCCGCAAAGGAGTCGAGCAGCTCAAGGAGCAGCTCGCGCTCGATGACGGCGTAGTCAAGGAAGGCGACCTGGCCAAACTTGACGCCCTGGTTCATGCTCTTTACGCGGCCGTCCTCGACCTCAAAGGTCACGACGTCGATGTTGCCGTCGCAGGTGGCCTTCTTGGTCAGCACGGTAATGCTGGCGCCGGACTCCTCATGCTTGGCGATAAGGGCCTTGACGTCCACGTTGCAGATGAAGTTGGCGGTGGAGAGCACCACGTACTGCTCGCTGTTCTTGGTAAAGAACTCGCGGTTCTGGACAAGGTCGCGAATCAGGAAGCGCGCGCCGGTGCGGCTGGTGCCAAAGGCGGTGCCGGGCATGATGAACAGGCCGCCGTTCTTGCGGTCAAGATCCCAGTCCTTGCCGGAGCCCACGTGGTCGACCAGCGAACGATAGTTGTTGGGCATGATCATGCCAACGGTGCGGATACCCGCGTCCACCATGTTGGAGAGCGCGAAGTCCACCAGGCGGTAGCGGCCCAGGTAGGGCATCGATGCCACCGGACGGCCCAGGAATACGTCATCCTTGGACGCCGTCGTGTAATTGCAGGTCACAAGACCAATTGCCTTGGGCATTGTTTACTCCCCCTTCTTTACAACGGCATCGTCGCCGAGGGTAACGGTTTCCTCATCTGCAGAACCGAAGGTTGCGCCGGGCTCAACGACCGCGCGCTCGGCCATAATCGCGTTGATGACCACGGCACCCTCTTCGACGCGAGCGCCGGGGAAGAGGATGGAGTCCTTAACGACGGCGTTCTTGCCCACGTACACGTCGGCGGAGATCACGGAGTGCTCAACGGAACCCAGGATGGTGCAGCCGTTGTCGATGAGAGAGTCGTCGACGGCGCCCTTGGGGCCGATGAACGCGGGAGGACGGGTGGAGGAGTTGCTCATGATGGGAGCGTCCTGCGCGAACAGGTCGAACGCGGGCTCGGCGCCCAGCAGCTCCATGTTGGCCTCGTGGAAGGACGCCACGGTGCCTACGTCGCGCCAGTAAGCCTTGAACTGATAGGTGAACAGGCGCTTGCCAGCAGCCAGCAGCTTGGGGATGATGTCGCCACCAAAGTCGTGCGAGGAATCGGGATCCTCGGCGTCTTCCTTGAGCGTCTGGATCAGCAGGTCGGCGGTGAAGATGTAGATGCCCATGGAGGCAAGGTTGCTCTTGGGCTCCGCGGGCTTCTCCACGAACTCCTCGATGCTGCCGTCTTCACGCGTATTCATGATACCAAAGCGAGGTGCGTCCTCCCAAGGCACGGGCATGACGGCGACGGTGAGGTCGGCGTTGTTGGCCTTGTGGGTCGCAAGCATGTCCTCATAATCCATGCGATACAGCTGGTCGCCGGACAGAATGAGGATGTACTCAGCATCCTGGCTCTCCAGGTAGCCAATGTTCTGAGTAATGGCGTCGGCCGTGCCGGCGTACCAGGAGCCACCCGTCTGGGTCGCGTAAGGCGGCAGAATGGCTACGCCACCGTTGCGCTCGTCGAGGTTCCACGCCTCGCCGGTCCCCAGATAAGCGTGCAGCAGGTACGGGCGATACTGGGTAAGCACGCCCACCGTGTTGATCCCCGAGTTCGCGCAGTTTGAAAGCACGAAGTCGATGATCCTGTACTTGCCGCCGAACGATACGGCCGGCTTGGCGACTTTACTCGTAAGCACACCCAGCCTGGACCCCTGCCCGCCGGCAAGAAGCATTGCAACGCATTCCTTCTTGCTCATAGAACTTCCCCTTTCGTCAATTCTTTGGGCCAGTAAACTAACTTACTCACCAACATGCCAGATATCGGCGGCATATTCACGAATTGTTCGGTCAGAGGAGAAGAATCCAGACTTAGCCGTATTATGGACCGACGCGCGGCTCCATTTTTTGGTGTCAGCGTAGGCAGAAGTGAGCTCCTCCCAAGCCTGTACATAGGCGTGGAAGTCTCGGCAGACAAGGTACTGATCGTTGTTGACCATCAGCTCGTCGTGGACCAACTCAAAGTTGCCTGAAAGGCGCGCGAAGGTGCCGTCTGTCAGCTCGTCGATCACGCGACCCAAGCGCACGCGGTCCGCGTTGTACTCGTTCCACGCAAAGTAGCGACCGGACGCGTAGAGGGCGTCGACCTCGGGCGTGCGCAGACCAAAGATCTTGATGTTCTCTTCGCCCACCAGATCGCAGATCTCGACGTTGGCTCCGTCGTAGGTACCAAGGGTGATGGCGCCGTTCATCATGAACTTCATGTTGCCGGTACCGGATGCCTCGGTGCCCGCCGTGGAGATCTGCTCGGAGATCTCGGTTCCGGGGTAGATGATCTGGGCATTGGATACGGCAAAGTTGGGAATGAACACGACCTTGATGACGTCGTTGACGCGCGAGTCGTTGTTGATGACGTCGGCCATGCTGTTGATAAGGCGGATGACTTCCTTGGCAAAGGTATAGCTCTGCGCCGCCTTGCCAGAGAAGATAAACGTCGTGGGCTGCGGACGATAGTTGGGGTCGTCGAGCATACGGTTGTAGATGTCCATGATCTTGAACACGTTGAGCAACTGGCGCTTGTAGGCGTGGAAGCGCTTGACCTGCGTGTCAAACACGGAGTTGGTGTCGACCACGATGCCGGTGGTCTCCTTGATGTAGTCCGCAAGGCGCTGCTTGGCCGCACGCTTGGCGTTGGCCCACTCCTCCAGGAAGCCCTCGTCATCCTTAAAGGCAATGAGCTTCTCGAACTCCATGGCATCGTCGAGCCACTTGTCGCCAATGGCGCCGGTGATGACCTTGGCGAGCGCGGGGTTGGCGTTGCCCAGGAAGCGGCGGTGCGACACGCCGTTGGTCTTGTTGTTGAACTTCTCTGGCGCCAGGCGATAGAAGTCCTTGAGCACCGTGTCCTTGATGATCTGCGTGTGCAGCGCAGACACGCCGTTTACGGAGTTGGAGAAGATCACAGAGAGGTTGGCCATGCGGACCTGGCCGTCCCACAGGATGGCGGTCTCTTGCAGCATGCTTGCCCAGTCGGAGCCCATGCGCGGGAAGGTCTCGCGGAAGCGGCGGTCGATCTCTTCGATGAACATGTAGAGGCGCGGAAGCAGCGTGCGGAACATGTGGATGGGCCACTTCTCCAGTGCCTCGGGCATGACGGTGTGGTTGGTGTAGGTGCAGGTCTCCGTGGCGATCTTGAAGGCGAGGTCGAAGTCGACGCCCTTTTCGTCCACCAGAATGCGCATGAGCTCGGGACCGCACATGGCGGGGTGCGTGTCGTTGGTGTGCACGCACACGTGCTCGCCCAGGTGCTCCCAGTCCGGACCGTACTCGCGCTCGTAGGTACGAAGGATCGTCTGCAGGCCGGCAGACACGAAGAGGTACTCCTGCTTAAGGCGCAAGAGCTTGCCGTGCTCGCCAGCGTCCGCAGGATACAGAATGGTCGAGATGGCCTCGGCGTTGGAGCGGAAGCTAAACGCGTCGGAATAGCGGCCTTCGTTGAAGGCCTCGAGGTCGAAGTCGTCCTCATAGGGCTCGGCCTTCCACAGGCGGAGCTTGTTGACCTTGGCCTGGCCATAACCCACGATCTCCACGTCGTAGGGCACGGCGAGGACCTTCTCGGCGCCTTCGGTGGTAAACCAGAAGCGGCCGTTCTCCTCGTGGCGCTCCACATGGCCGCCAAATCGAACGGTAACGGCGCTCGCGGTCTTACGGGTCTCCCAGGGATACCCATGCTCGAGCCACGCGTCGGTCTTCTCTACCTGACGGCCGTTCACGATGTCTTGGCGGAAGAGGCCGTAGCGATAGCGCATGCCGTTGCCGTAGCCGGCGATGTCTTCCTTGGCCATGGAGTCAAGGAAGCAGGCGGCAAGACGGCCCAGGCCGCCGTTGCCCAGGCCGGGGTCGGCCTCGTAGCGGCAAATGTCGTCGAGGCTCATGCCCATGTCGCGCAACGCCTCGTCCACGAGTTCGTGGACGCCAAAGTTAAGCAGGTAGTTGTCCAGCAGGGGACCAATAAGGAACTCGAGCGAGAAGTAGTAGACCTTCTTTTCGCCCAAACGGTGTGTGTCGACGTGTGTGGTGCGCGCTTTTTGTGCGATGAGCGACGCCAGAACATAGAATCGCTCGCGAGGTACCGTGTCTTCGAACTCCTTGCCAAACAGCGACATGCAGAGCTCGCGGTACTGCTTGATGAATTCCTTCTTACTACGGAAAATCGTTTTGGGCATTGGTACATCCTTTGTTCGGTTACAGAAACCCGTGCGTATGGTACCTTACTTGGGCCATTTCGTCCCGTCTCTCCACGTTTTTGTGCTGATTACAAGGGGATACATGCCCGTTTTGGGCGGTTTTATGGCCCTAGGAGGCCTCCAGAGGCCTTTCTGGCCCGTTTATATAGACGCAAAGCGGGCTGACCCCAGCTCTCTGGAATCAGCCCTTACTCGCTTTGTCACAAAGGAAAGGGCCCCCTTGCGACAAAAAGGTTATGGCATGCAGGCGCGTAAACGCTACTTCTTAAGCGCCTTCTCGGCAGCCTTCTTTGCGGCGTTTGCCTTGCGGGTGGCAGCGGCCTTCTTTGCGGCGGCGGAGCGGCGAGCCTTCTTCTCTTCCTCCGTCAGCTCTTCCTTGACCTTCTTTGCCGTAGCCTTGACGGCCTTCTTTACGGCCTCGGCCTCCTTCTTTACGGCAGCCTTCGTCGCGCCCTTTTTGGCAGCGGCCTTTGCGGCGGCGCGCTTCTCCAGGACCGTGGTCTTCTTGGGCTTGGGCGGCAGCGGGCCGTCGTACTTGAACACGGCACCACCCAGCGGCGGCACGCGCACCTTGATGGAGTTGTCGCGCAGGTTCCAGGGCTTCTCTTCGGACTCAAAGCGCACGTCGTCGTTGGTGACGCCAGAGCCGCCAAACTCCTCGCGGTCGGAGTTAAAGACCTCGCGCCAATAACCGGCCTGCGGCACGCCGATCCTGTACTCCTCGTACGGGTTGACCTCGTAGTTGATGACGATCAGCAGGTCGTTCTTGGGGTCGTCGCCATGGCGCACGAAGCTTATGACGCACTGGTTGGAGTTGTTCGCGTCGATCCACTCAAAGCCCTCCGACACATAGCCCTTCTCCCACATGGCGGGCTCTTGCTTGTAGAACTTGTTGAGCGCGGCAATGAACTTTTGGTGCTTGCCGTGAGCCTCGAACTCCTCGGCCATAAAGTACTCGATGCCCTCGTAGTAGCGCCACTCAATAAACTGGCCGATCTCGTTGCCCATAAAGTTGAGCTGTCCGCCAGGATGCGTGTACTGGTAGAACGCCAGCGCGCGCAGGCCGGCCATCTGACGCCAAAAGTCACCCGGCTGACGCGTGATGAGCGAACACTTGCCATGCACGACCTCGTCATGCGACAAGGGCAGCACGAAGTTCTCGTTAAACGCGTACATGATGGAGAAGGTCAGCAGGCTGTGGTTGCCCGGACGATACGGGAAGTCCGTCTGGCAATAGCGCAGGGTGTCGTTCATCCAGCCCATGTCCCACTTGTAGTTGAAGCCCAGGCCGCCGACCTCGGGCGGACGGGTGACGAGCGGCCACGCCGTGGACTCCTCGGCGATCATCATTACGTCGGGATGATAGCTGCCCACGATCTTGTTGCACTTGCGCACGAAGCCGATGGACGGATAGTCG
The DNA here is from genome assembly GCA_017652285.1 of Atopobiaceae bacterium. Classification (GTDB taxonomy): domain Bacteria; phylum Actinomycetota; class Coriobacteriia; order Coriobacteriales; family Atopobiaceae; genus RUG440. Next base: position 14,040 of record JAGCBF010000104.1, on the reverse strand, counting down.
TGCTCGGAGCCGTCGTCGTTGAACTTCTTCATGCCGGGGTCGTCGATGCCAAAGTTGAGGTACAGCATGGAGGTGACGCCGTCCATGCGGATGCCGTCGGCGTGGTACTCGCCGATCCAGTACAGCAGGTTGGAAATCAGGAAGGTGTGAACCTCGCCGCGGGTAAAGTCGAACTTGTAGGTTCCCCAGTTGGGATGGACTTCCTTTTCGTACAGCTTGCTCCCGTTAAAGTGCACCAAGCCGTGCTCGTCCGGGCAGAAGCCGCCCGGCACCCAGTCCAGGATCACGCCGATGCCAGCCTGGTGGCAGGCGTCCATAAAGTGCTTGAACTGCTTGGGCGTCCCGTAGCGGCTCGACGGCGCGTAATAGCCGGTGACCTGGTAGCCCCAGCTACCGTCAAACGGATGCTCCATAACGGGCATGATCTCGATGTGAGAATAGCCCATCTCCTTGACGTACTCCACGAGCTCGACGGAAAGGTCGTCGTAGCTGTACCAGGAGCCCGTCGCCTCGTCGGGATCGCTCGGCTCGGTGCCAAAGGCGGTCTTGCCGTCCTTGTGGCGCTTCCACGAGCCCAGGTGAATCTCAAAGATGTTGAGCGGGCGCTTCATGTGGTCGCTCTGCTCGCGCTGCTTCATCCACTCGTCGTCGCCCCACTCGTACGAGTCGATCTCGGCCGTGCACGACGCGGTGCCGGGGATGAGCTCGGCCTGGAACGCATACGGGTCCGCCTTGTACATGACGTCGCCCGCACGGGTCTCGATGACGTACTTGTACAGCTGGCCTTCCTGCACGCCGGGCACGAAGGCATACCACACGCCGCCGACCGGCGTGCGCATAAGCGACGTGGCGTTGGGGTCCCAGTCGTTGAAATCGCCCGTTACGTGAACGGCACGCACGTCTGGTGCCCAAACGGCAAAGAAGTAGCCGTCTTCCCCGTCCTTCGTGCAGGGGTGGGCGCCGAGCTTCTCATAGCTGCGGAACCACTCGCCCTTTGCAAGGAGATACAGGTCGTCATTGGTGAGGAGGTAGTTCTGGATTGGTGCGCTCATATTCGAGTCCCTCCGTTATCCGAAGTTTCGCATAGCCATGGTCTAGCATAAGTCCACAGTTTATGTGCGTTGCAACACTATTTTGGTAGGCGTGCATGGTCGTTCGGCACACGGATGCTCACAGGAGGGCAAAGGGGGAGCGCCTCTTGCCCCACGCAGGAGACAAGAGGCGCTCCCCAGCTTTGTCGCGTTTGTCGTGCGTCTATCCCAGCTCGGGATACAGCGGATGTGCAGACAAGAGCTCGGCGACCTCGGCCTTGACGGCAGCGAGCTTTGCGTCGTCGTCCAGGTTGTTCACGGTCTCGCCAATGAGCTCGCCGATGCGCTCCGCCTCGGCCTCGCCAAAGCCGCGAGTCGTCATGGCGGCGGAGCCCACGCGGATGCCCGACGTCACAAACGGGCTGCGCTTCTCGCCGGGGATGGTGTTCTTGTTGACGGTGATGCCCACCTCGTCCAAGGCGTGCTCCGCCATCTTGCCGGTGACCTCTCCGTCTGCCGCCGCGGTAAGGTCGACCAGCAGCAGGTGGTTGTCCGTGCCACCGGTCACCATGCGCAGGCCCTTGGCCTCCATGCCACGTCCGAGCGCCTTGGCGTTAACGCACACGCCCTGGATGTAGTCGGCAAATTCCGGACGCAGCGCCTCGCCAAAGGCAACGGCCTTGCCCGCGATGACGTGCTCGAGCGGACCGCCCTGGCTGCCGGGGAACACGGCGGAGTTCATCTTGCGCGTAAGCTCCTCGTCGTTCCAAAGGATAAGGCCGCCGCGGGTGCCGCGCAGGGTCTTGTGCGTGGTGGTGGTCACCACGTCCGCGTACGGAATGGGGCTGGGATGCGCACCCGTGGCGACAAGACCGGCGATGTGGGCCATGTCCACCATGAGCGCGGCACCGTTGTCGTGCGCGATCTGGGCAAAGCGCTCAAAGTCGATGACGCGCGGATACGCGGAGGCGCCGGCGATGACCAGCTTGGGCTTGAACTCCTCGACCTTGGCGGCGACGTCGTCGTAGTCGATGCGCTCGGTCTCTGGGTTGAGGCCGTAGCTGACCACGTTGAAGAGCTTGCCGGAATAGTTGGCCGGCGAGCCGTGGGTAAGGTGGCCGCCGTTGGAAAGGTCCATACCAACAATGGTGTCGCCCGGACGGGCAAACACGCTGGTCGCCGCGTAGTTTGCCTGCGCGCCGGAGTGGGGCTGCACGTTGGCGAAGCCGACGTTAAACAGCTTCTTCGCGCGCTCGCGTGCGATGTCTTCCACCACGTCAACCGCCCAGCAACCGCCGTAGTAGCGCTTTCCGGGCAGGCCCTCGGCGTACTTGTTGGTAAGCGGAGATCCCACGGCCTCCATAACGGCCAGGCTTACGAAGTTTTCCGACGCAATGAGCTCGATGGAGTTGCGCTGGCGCGTGAGCTCGTCAGAAATCGCGCTGGTAAGCTCGGGATCAGAGAGGTACTTGAATTCCATACATTCACCTTTCGAAGGGTTTTCCCACAAACGGTAGTATATACGCCTTGGACGGCTTTATCGTGTTAACACTTCCTTGCAACAAAAGAGCACGAGCACGACAAAGGGGCATCCCGTGCCTTTACGGCGCAAGCGGGATGCCCCTTGGATGTCCCTTTAATGGCGTTACGTGCTACAGGCGCTCGTACACGGGAATGGAATCCAGCGGAGCAGCGGCGGTCAGCGTCGTGGGCCCCGTGACCTCAGAGCCGTCCCGCACGTCGCGCCACGTACCGGCAGGCACATACACCTCGCGCTCGCGTGCGCCCAGCTCAAGCACCGGCGCCACAAGGTAGCGCGGACCAAACATAAACTCGTCGTAGGTCTCCCACGCCCGCTCGTCGTCCGCAAACTCGTAGAAAAGAGAGCGCAGCAGCGGGCTGCCGTCCTCGCTTGCCTGTGCGTAGAGCGACGCGATGTACGGCCGGAGCTCTTCTCGCATGGCAAGATAGGAGCGCATGATCCGTTCTGCCTCGTCGCCATATTGCCACAGCTCCGTAGGCTGGCCGGTAAACAGATAACCGCCGCCAAACTCGCGGTCGTCCAGCGCGGGGATGTTATAGGGCCCGCGGTTGCCGTGCAGACGCAGCACGGACGTAAACGTGCCAAACTGGAACCAGCGAATCAGCAGCTCGACAAAGTCGGGGTCATGCCAGTCGTCGGCCATAAAGCCGCCCACGTCGGTGGTCCACCAGGGGATGCCGGCCAACCCCATGTTGATGCCGCATTGCAGCTGGTCGCGCAGTGCCTCAAAGGTGCCTGGCACGTCGCCGCTCCACACAACGTTGCCGTAGCGCTGGCTTCCCGCCCAGCCGGATCGCAGCAGGTTGACAGGTGCCTGCCAGCCCTCTGCCACCTGGGCGTCGTACACCGCGCGGCTGTACCACTGCGGGTAGATGTTGGAGCACGCCAGCGCCGGACCCAGCTGGTAGCGATAGTTGTCGAAGTCGTACACGCCAAAGTCTGGCTCGGCGTTGTCCAGCCAAAACATGTCGATGCCCAGGCTCGCGTAGTTGGCCTTGAGCTTGTCCCACAAAAACGCGCGGGCCTCTGGGTTGGTGCAGTCAATCTCCAGGCAATCGCCCTGGTACTCGTAGGTCTGGATCGCGCCGCGCTCGGTTTGGATAAGGAACCCGCGCTCGTACATCTCCTCAAAGTTCTGCGACTTCTTGTCCACGCTGGGCCACACGCTTACGCACACCTTTATGCCCATGGCATGCAGCTCGTCGCACATGGCCTTGGGATCGGGCCAATACGTGGAATCAAAGCACCAGTCGCCCTGACGCGGCCAATGGAAGAAGTCGATGACGATGACGTCTATGGGCACGTTGCGGCGCTTGCACTCGCGTGCGACGGTGAGCACTTCCTCCTGGGTGCGATACCGCAGCTTGCACTGCCACAGACCCATGAGGTCCTGCGGAAACTCCGGCGCGCGGCCACTTACGGACGTGTACGCGCGCAACAGGTCGCGCGGCTCGTCGCCCACACAGATCCAGTAGTCAAGCTCTTTGGAGCATTCCGTGATCCATTCCGTAATGTTTTCTCCAAAGGTCACGCGACCGACGGCTGGGTTGTTCCACAAAAAGCCATATCCCAGGCTCGACACGTAAAACGGCACGCTGACCTGCGAGTTTCGTTGCTCGAGGTCCAGCACGCAGCCCTTGAGGTCGGTCTGAGACTGCTGGTACTGGCCCATGCCAAAGATCTTTTCGCCGGCGTTGGCCTCAAAGCGCACCTGGATTCGCCAGTCGCCGCCCACATGCGCCTTGTAGGTACGGCCTTCCATCTTTAGACAATGGCTTTGGCGGCTGATCGTCCCGTCGTAGTTGCGAAAGTGCTCGCGCAGGATCAGCTTGCCGTCGCGGAAGAACGACAAGACCCCCGCACCGTTGACCGCGCAGGCAACGCGACCGTTCGTGATGGTCCACACGTCGCCTACCAGCAGGTCTTCTCCCTTGGGCTCGGCCACGGTGTGCACGACCTTTGCCTCGCACGGCTCCGGCCGCTCGCTCAGCGCCCAGTCATTGCCCGTAAACTGCGTGTACTTGGTCGTTCGCACGCGCAGGGCGTCTGCGCCCCACGGCTCAATGCGCAGCGTTTCTCCTCGCCGCCGTACGACAAGAGCCGAGCTCGAAGCATCTACGATCATGGTTCGCTCCTTCCTTTGGCCGATTGGGGCTAGGCCCCTTTCGGCCACTTTTGGCCCTTTTGGGCGCTTTTGGCCCCAATTGGCCGAAAGGGGCCTAGCCCCAATCGGCCACTCTTACCGATGCTGGTCGCGCCACAGGCACATCATCTCGTTGGTGAGCGACAGGTCGTCCGGCTGGCCGGGTATCTCGTCCGGACCCGCCCACACGGCGCGTCCCAGCTCCGACTCGTCGCGCCGAATCGTGGGGTCGCCGTCCACGTCGCACCAATAGCCGCTCAGGATGTCGCCCGCCACGCCCCACGGCTGCGACTTGTAGTAGCGAATGTTCTTGACCGACAGGCCAAGCTCTTCGCGCACCTCGCGCCGTACGCAGTCCTCGATGGTCTCGCCGATTTCGACAAAGCCCGCCACCAGCGCGTCGATGGGGGCATAACGCCCCGCCGCATAGCGCGTGAGCACGATCTTGTTGCGCTCCGGGTCGCACACGCACACGATAACCGCCGGATTCAACCGGGGAAACACCACGTTTCTGCAGGTCAAACACTGCATGGCGCGCATGGTGGCATGATGGTTCAGCACGTGCCCGCACACACCGCAATACCGGTTGGTCGCATACCATTCGGCCAGGTGAACGGCCGTGTACACGGCATACATAAACTCGCGAGAACCCCGCCGCTCCATGCGTAGCGTGCGATTACTCACCAGCTCGTAGCCCGCCGGAGGCTCGTCGGTACCGACCTTTGGTGCGAGCCAGCAGGACTGCTCGTCCAAAGAGAACAGGTAGGTCAAGCCGTCAACAGGCACGCACGCGTCGCCCACCCGCGGCACCGAAAGGTCATGCTCGCCCTCATAGCGCACCGCGACCTCTTGCCCACGCACGTAAAAGACAAGGTCGCCCGCCGCGGGTCTTGCGCTGGACACATAATCGTTTACCAACCTGTGCGGTTCGATGTCCTGGATCATGGGCTCTCCTTAGATAGACGCCTCATGTAGTTTTCGCAACATCCACTATACACGACACCGGAACTGCACCTGCGCGAAACACCCGCAGCTCGCCGTCCTCGCAGCCCACGATGGTGCTTGCCACCGCCAGCGGCGCAGGGCCCGCATCCAACGTGAGGTCGGCGGCCTGCACAATGCGATCCTCCACGCCGGCACCACTCGTCGCGGCCGCCTCTCCATGCGTGTTGGCACTGGTGGTGGCCAGCGGTCCCACCTCGCGCGCCAACGCACGAACCAAGTTGGAGTCCGGCACGCGCAGCGCAATGGTGCCGTTTGCCGCACGGTACTCCGCCGACACCGCGTCGCTTGCGTCAACGACCAGCGTTAGCGCCCCGGGCCACAGCTCACGGGCCAGCCGCTCCATCCATGCGGGCACGTCACGCCCATATACCAGCAAATCAGACGGGTCGGCGATCAACCACGGCAACGTCTGCGACAGGTCTCGTCGCTTGATCGAGAAGATCCGTCTGTGGCCGGGGTTGTCCGCCACCGCCGCGCACCCAATGCCGTACACCGAGTCCGTGGGCATCACCAGCACGCCGCCGTCGCGCAACACGCGTGCCGCTCGTTCCAGCACGTCTACCTGCGGTTTGTTTTGGTCTACCGCTACAATCGTTCCCATGCGCGCCTCCATTTATCGAATGGCCGCCTGCGAATGGACGATTGGGGACAGGCCCCTTTCGGCCATTTTTGGCCCCTTTCGGCCATTTTGTCCCATGCGTTGACCAAAAAGGGGCCGTTCGCGGGCGGCCAAACGCATCGGACAAAACAAAAGCCCCATCCTCCGCCGCACTCAACGCGCCTTACGCGCGGACAGCCACGAGCACGCGGGGACGATGCGTAAGGTCCTCGCGCACCTCCACAAAAGACCAGCCGGGCTGTTCGCGCACGAGCTCCGCGGCATCGCCCACGTTGTCTTCGAACAATTCCACGCACAGCGCCCCACCCGCAGTCAGCGCATGCGGAGCCAGCTCCAAAATCCGCCTAAACACGTCCAGCCCATCGTCGCCACCATCGAGCGCCAGACCCGGCTCGTAGTCCTTGACCTCGGCCGGGACGTCGTACGCCAGCACCTCGCTGGGAATGTAGGGCGGGTTGGAGACCAGCAGGTCAAAGCGCCCCATCAGCGCTTCGGGAACGCCTGAGGCCAAGTCGCACTCGACCACGTCCACCACGCCGGCCAAGTCGAGCGCATCGCGGTTGCGCGTGGCAAGCCGTACCGCATACGGCGAAAGGTCGGTCGCAATCACGCGCACGCCCTCGCGCTCCGACGCCAGCGACAGCGCGATGCAACCCGTACCGGTGCCGATCTCCAATGCCAGCGGCGCCTCGTCGCCACGCGCGTCCAACGCCTCCAGCGCGGCATCCACCAGCACCTCGGTTTCGGGCCGCGGAATCAGCACGCCCTTGTCACAGCGCAGCACGATGTGCCTAAACGGCATCTCTCCCGTTACGTACTGCAACGGCTCGCCCGCGCCGCGACGTCGCACGCCCTCGCGCATAAGGTCCAGCTCGTCAGGCGACAAGGGCTTGTCAAAGTTAACGTACAATTCCACGCGCGTCAGGCCGGTGGCGTTGCACAGCAGCCACTCCGCCGATAAGCGCGGATGCTCGTCGCCCTTGCGTTCCAGGTAGCCCGTGGTCCAGGTCAGGATTCGCTTTACCGTCCAGACGTCGGCAGACATCACACCGCCTCTGCGAGCTTCGCGGCGCGCTCGGCGGCGGCCAAGGCGTCGATGACGCTCTGCAGCGTGTCGCCCAGCAGCACGCCGTTGTAGGTGCCGTTAAAGCCAATGCGATGGTCCGTAACGCGGTCCTGCGGCTGGTTGTACGTGCGGATCTTCTCGGACCGGTTGCCATGGCCGATCTGGCTCAGACGCGTGGCGCCCTGCTCCGCCTGCTGCTTTTCCAGCTCCATCTCGTACAGACGGGCACGCAACATTTGCATGCAGACCTCGCGGTTCTGGATCTGCGAGCGCTGGTCCTGCGATTGCACCACGGTGTTGGTGGGCAAGTGCGTAATGCGCACGGCAGAATACGTGGTGTTGACGCCCTGGCCTCCGGGACCGCTCGCGCAGTAGGTGTCGATGCGCAGGTCCTCGGCCGCGATCTGGATGTCGATGTCCTCCGCCTCGGGCAGCACGACCACCGTGGCCGTAGACGTTTGGATGCGTCCCTGCGACTCGGTCTTGGGCACGCGCTGCACGCGGTGAACGCCACTTTCGTACTTCATCACGGAGTAGACCTTGTCGCCCGTGACCTTAAACTCGATGGTCTTGAAGCCGCCCGCCTCGCTGGGACTCGAGCTAAAGACCTCGATCTTCCAGCCATGGCTCGTGGCAAAGCGCTCGTACATCTTAAACAGGTCGCCCGCAAAGATGGCTGCCTCGTCGCCGCCAGCCGCGCCGCGAATCTCTACGATCGTGTCCTTCTCGTCGTTGGGGTCGCCGGGGATCAGCATGATCTTGATCTCGTTTTCCAGGTCGGGAAGCTTGGCCTCGTTTGCCGCGATGTCTTCCTGCAGCATGGCCTTCTCGTCCGGGTCGGACTCCTCGCGCAGCATTTCCTTTGCGACCTCGATGTCCTCCTGCGCGGTAAGGTACTCGCGCGCCTTGGCCACGAGCTCGGCCTGGCTCGCATGCTCCTTGGCAATGCGGGCGTACTCCTTTGGGTCGCTCACCACAGCGGGGTCGACCATCTTTTTTTCCAGCTCCTCGTAGGCCGCGATGAGCTGCTCTAGTTTGTCTCCCATGAACACTCCTTGCGATGCGTAATGCGTAACCCTTAAAGGATACACCATTTGCACGCCGTCACCCCAAAGGACATAAGCGCAGCACGCACCCCACAAACCCCCACAAACGTCGGGCCATCCTTCATTCCCGTCGTTCATTTACCGCGCATTTACGGCTCGTTCCTCTTCAGCCCGCTCAAGCTACGCCCACCATGCCTGCATTGCCCTTCTCTGCACGTAGCATGAATATTTCAATGTGTATATTTTTCTGACAAAATCCTCTCCACCGACGCTCATAACGCAGGCTCTGGCCCACGCCGCTCGCGCCCAGCGCGACAGAGAGGGCAGCGTCCCGAGGGGCCCGGGTCCCTTTCGGCGGTTTCCTGCGAAAGTCCGTTTCGCGAGGGGCAATTCCTCACAAATCGCGTTTCGCGAGGGGGAATTCCTAACAAAGTGCGTTTGGCGAGGGAAATTCCTAGGTTTTCTCATTTGGCGAGGCTCGCCAGATTGACTTTTGCGGGAAAAACCCTCGCCAGATTGATTTTGGCAGGAATCGCGCCTCGCCAGATTGATTTTCTCAGGAACGACAGCCTCGGCGCGCTCGCCAGACGGACTTTTGCGGGAATTCCCGCCGGGGGCGCTCGCCAGACGGACTTTTAGGTGACGGTAGGTCCGTCCCCCCGTCTGGCCGAAAGGGGCCTAGCCCCAATCGGCCAAAGTCACAGGTGCGCGAGCTTCTCGAACGCCAGGCGCGGGTCGTCGTCCTCTTCCACATAGATGACGCCGCGCTGGCTAAACCCCAGCTTGCGCAACAGGTTTTGGAACACGTAGTTGTTGCCGTGGGTGTCTATGCGCAAATGGCCGCATTGCGACAGGGCCCACTCCAGGCACGTCGTCCCCGCACCGCGCTCGATACCCGCCGAGGCAATGCGATGCACTACGCCGTAAGGACCGTCGTCCAGCCACGAGCCGTCGTAAATCGTGTCGTAGCACGGGTCGATGCCCGCGCCAAAGTCGTAGAAGAACACCGCCGCGATCTTGTCATCGTCCGTTACGCACACGTAGCTCTTGCGAGTTGCGATGTCTTGGGCGACAAGATCGCGCGGCGGCCAGTTGGTGGGCCCCCACTGGCGCTCGTTGCCATGCGCCGCCATAAACGCGCGCGCGTGGGCGTAGATGCCCATGATGTGATCGAGCTCGCTGGGTTCGGCATGACGTATGTGCATGTGCTGCTCCTTTCGGGTGGCCGAAAGGGGCCTAGCCCCAATCGGCCATTTTTGCCCCAATCGGCCATTTTTTGGCCGAGCTGGCCGGCCTGACCACCCGCGTCGGCGGCCCGACTGCGCCGGGTGGCCGAAAGGGGCCTAGCCCCAATCGGCCACTTATTGCTCCTGCGACTCGGCGGTGTAGTAGGCCTCGAGTCTGGGTCGCGCGGCGCGATACACATGCTCCAGGCGTGCGTCAAACTGGGTGCCCATGCCCTCGAGGATGATACGGTCCGCCTTCTCGAACGAGAACGATTCCTTGTACACACGCTTGCTCACGAGCGCGTCGTACACGTCCGCGATAGCCATGATGCGCGCCTCCAGCGGAATGGCGTCGCCCGCAAGCCCCTCCGGGTAGCCCGACCCGTCCACGCGCTCGTGGTGGTAGTGCGCCATATTCTCCGCAACGCGGCGAAACTCCTCGTCGTCGGTGTCGCGCAGGATCTCGTGCACGATGCGCGCGCCCTCCGACGCGTGCGCCTTCATCTTGTCGAACTCCTCTGGCGTAAAGCGGCCGGGCTTGCGCAGCACCGCGTCGTCGACGGCGATCTTGCCCAGGTCGTGCATGGGCGCCGCCTTGATAAGGTTGCGGCAGAACTCGTCCGAAAGACGCAGCTCGCTGCACATGTCTTCGCCACGCGCCGCATCCGCGCGAATCTGCTCGACCAGAATCCGCACGCCCTCGCTCGTGCGGCGGATGTGTCCGCCCGTCGAGTTGTCGCGGCTTTCCACCATGGCCGCCATGCCCAAGATCAGCTGGTCGTGCATGGCGACGATGCGCTCGGTCTTTGCCTCCACGTCGGCATGCAGGTCGGCGTTGTAGCGGTCCAGCAGGCGAATGTAGCGCTGGTTGGCGGTGTCGTCCTGAATGAACATTTGATACCCGCACCGCACCTCGCCGTCGTACAGGTGGCCCACGCGCACGGCGTAGATCCGCTCGTCGCCGTCCGCGCCGGTCCGCGCGAACAGCAGCCTGCCCGCCGACTCGTCGGAAACGAACCGGGCGAGCCAAGCGGCCACCGTTTCGCGCAACGCCTCGACCTCGTCGATGGGCTGGTCCACCATGAGCCCGTCCAGCTCGGGCAGTATCCGCCTGGCCGTATCGTTGCTCCCCAGGTAGCGGCCACTGCGGTCGACCGTCACAAAGCCCGTTTCGCCCGACTGGACCATGGACTCCACGACCATCTTGCTTACGTTGTAATACCCCATGCGACGGACGATGCCCAAATAAACAATCTGCGCGATCACATACGACAAGGGCGTGAGCTCGATGCCAGTCGCCATGAACGCATGGCCCGCAATGTAGCCCAGCATAGAGAAGACCGCAGGAACGGACAACAGCAACAGCACGGCACGCGACACCTGTCTTCTCTTTTTATAGCTGTAGACGATGGCCCACACGTCCGTCACCATATAAAAAATGATGCATACATATTGCAGCAGGTGCAGGGGGCCGTACGTCTTGCGATGCACCAGCGCCTCTCCTACCTGCTCGACGAAGTAGTCCGCGTAAAACACGTCGGAGTATCCTACGGTCAGCACCGAACAAAACACTATCGTGCTCAAGATCAGCGTGCCTAAGCGCACGGCGCGTGGGATCTCGATCTTGCACAGGTTGAGCTCGCACATCGTCACGATCCACGGCAAGAAACAGCCGCCAAAGTACGCGATCTTGATAATCGCCATGGCGTTTTGAGGATCACCAGACACATACATGAGCAGGTACGCAAGGTTTACGACGGGGATAAGCGCAAAGATGACGCTCATGTGGACCTCGTACTGCTTGCGCCACTTCGCAACGTACACCAACGTGAGCACCATGGACGTCGCAAAGAGTCCCGCATAGTACGCAAGTTGTAGCATCCTGTTCCTCCAAAGGTGCCAAAGGGGCACTCCCCATCGAGCCGGGATAACATAGTTTAGCGTAATTCCGCGGATTTGAACATCTACCTGCGGATTCATCAGCCATATCTTGTAGATGATGAGCACTTCTCGAGGACATGCTCCCCGCCGACGCTCATAGCCGCAGCTGTCGGCACGCATGAAGGCCTGACCAAAAAGTGGCCGAAAGGGGCCTAGCCCCAATCGGCCACTTTTGCCGAACTGGTTGGCCGAAAGGGGCCTAGCCCCAATCGGCCAACTTGGTCGGAAAACGTGCTAGCGACGCTCTTTGCGGCGCCTTGGGCGCTGGCACCACACGCCCATGGCGATGGCGCCGGCACCGACTGCGGCGATGGCGACGCCCATGCGTCCGTCCGTCGCGTCGGCCGTGGTCGCAAGTTCCTTCTGCTGCGTGGCAGAACGGACTGTGGTGGTCGTGGTCGCCCCGGCCACGGGCGCCGACGTGGACTGCGACACGACCTGCTGCCGGGTCGAGGTCTGGCCGTCGCCGTCGGTCCGGTTCGCGGAATCGCCCGCGGACGCGTGCGTATCGTCACCGTCCTCGCCCTTGTCATCGGAGGTACCGTCGTCGTCACCCTGCGCGGGGTCGGTGCCGGGCTTGTCCTCCGGCACGAGGCTGGGATCGAACACGGGCTCGATCGCAGGAGTCGGATGCTTCATCTCTACGGGCTCGTCCTCTTGGCGAATCACGCTGACCCACTGGCCCAGCGACTCGTCGTAGACGCGCTCCACCGTGTAGCCGCCCGCGTCGCCGTCAAACGCTATGGTGCCGACGCCGTCCAAGCTAAAGGCGCGCGCCTGCTTGTCGCGCTTGTAGCGTGCGGGTGCCTTGACCTCCAGGATCGTGTAGGTGTTGCCGTTGACGAGCATGCGGTCGAGCGACATGCTCTCGCCGTCCTCGTCGGTGAGTACGACGGACGTCGAGTCGTCGGCAAACTCGCCCTCGATGCGATACGTCACGCCGCTCAGCTCCTGCTTGGTGTCGGCAGCGAGCTTTTCGAGGCGCAGCAGGTTCGCCGGGTCGGCCACAGACAAGGACGTGTCGCCAGTCCGCTGCGCGATCGACGCATAACCCGCGTCGTCGATGCGGTAGCCCGCGGCGGTGCGCGTTACCAGGTGCACCGTGCCGTACTCGTCGAGGACGAAGTAGATGGGATCGGGCTGGCCCTGGTATCCCCGTGGCGCCTCCGTCTCGCGCAGCTCGTACACGCTCGCGCCGCTCGGCAGCGTGGTCGCGAGCTTGCCGTCGGCATCGCGGAGCTTCGACACGACCAGGTGGCACGAAAGCGCCTCTGCCAGCTCGGACGCGGAGGCCGTTATGGGCTGGCTGGGATCGTCGACGCCCGCGAACACCGCCTTGCCGACCGGCGTCACGCTAAACTGCGCTTCGGACGTCGCGATGGCCTCGCCCTCGAGGTCGGTCTTTTCCACCGCAAGCGTCGTGGGCTTCTCGGCCACCGTTAGCGTATGGCCGTCGGTCGAGACCACGCCGCCGCCCTCGGTGACCACAAGCTCGCCGTCCTCGTTGACCATAACGGTCACGGGGTCGAAGTAGGCATAGCCGGGCGGCGTCAGCGTGTCGACGAGCGTGTACGTCTCGCCTGGGATGAGGAAGCCGTCGATGGTCTCGTAGCTCTTGCCGTCGTGCATCACCAGGATCTCGCCGTCGTAGACCGTGCCGTCCAGGCGAATGAACTTGCCCACCAGCGTGAGCTTCGCACCGCCCAGGCGCTCGTTGTCTCGCTCGTCCACGTTTTCGAAGTGGTAGGCCACAGCACGGCCGTTGGTTATGGTGAGCGTCGCCACGTCATTGTGCGTCGCCCACGCGCCGTCGTCGCCAAAGTCGTAGCTCGTGGCAAGCGTGCCGTCGCCGGCGTCTTCCACGTGCACCGTCACGACGTGGTCGGTGGTGTCGTAGGTAATGCCCGCGGCGTCGTCAGGCACGACCTCGCGCACGACGTATACAAAGTCGTCGCAGCGCGCGCCGTCCTCGGTGGTCTTGGTAAGGTCCGCAAGGGTGTAGGCAATGGTGCCAAAGCTCTGCTCGGAATCGTCCTGACCCACGCCCGTAATGCTCGTGCGCTTGGGCAGCGGCGAACGGTCATCACGTGACAAGAGCTCGAAGTCGAAGGTCCGACCGGCAGGCCATGCGTGCGCGCCAAAGCTCTTGCGCACCGCGAGCTCGGCCTCGCCCGCGGCGTCGTAGGCGTTGTGGAACGCGATGGCGTCGACGGATGCGTCGCCAGCCGCAACGCCCTTGCCCTCGGTGTCCTTGGTACGCGTTATGGTTTGGGTGGCGACGAGCTTGGCGGCGTCGGCCGGATCGATGGAGACCGCCACGGCCACGTCGAACTCGCTCTTGTCGTAGGTGTAGCCGCCCTGCGAGGAGTCGGAGGCGACCTCGGTCACGGTGTAGTGGAAGGTCTTGTCAACGTCCTGCT
>JAGCBF010000103.1 GCA_017652285.1 Atopobiaceae bacterium | reverse complement strand
TCGATTTGCGGGTGCTTTTCTCCGCTCCAGAACACGTTTTTGGCATATAGGTCGATCGCGGATGAAACCGTGCGCTGATAGACGCCGATCGCCACCGCGCGCGCCGACAGATTGAGGAAGTCGCCACCCTCCAGCCGGTGCGGGCTGTTGCGCGCGTACCATATCGGCGTATCCTTGTAGAGCGGATGATAGGTAAATACGTAGTAGCCCAACAGCGTCTCGCGACGACGCGTGACGCTGTACATGCTGTTGAGGTTCACGCCGTTGCCCACCACGGTAAAGTTGTCGCGCGTAAAGTAGAGGTTGGGCATGGGATCGACCACCAGGTCGGGGTTGCCGCTCTGCGCCGTTCCCACCAAGTCGGCAAGCTCCAGCGGCCCCGCCGTACCCAAGTCGAGTTCGTCGCGACGCACGCCGCATATCACCTTGTCGACAAACGCGCGCGTGTCCTCTATATCGTCCAGACGCTCGCGAACGGCAGCCAGCGTACGCGCCCCGGCGACGCCGCTTTCGCGCAAAAAGTCTTCCCTAAACTGCCTTCGCAGCCACGCTGAGCCCGCGAGCGTCTGGGTCAGCAGGTCCTCAAGGTAGATGACGTGCACCCCCTCTGCGCGCAGCATCTTGGCAAAGGCGTCGTGCTCCGCCTGAGCCGTCTGCAAAAAGGGAATGTCGTCAAAGAGCAGCGGCTCCAGATTGGACGGCGAGAGGTTGAGCAGCTCGTCTCCCGGCCGATGCAGCATGACCTGCCGCAGCCGACCTATTTCGTTGTGAACGTTGAGCCTCGCCTGCATGACGCCTCCAATCCGCAACTCTTCGCCTCCGAAGCCGCGCGCCGTGTTTCGAGCTTGTAGCCATTATTGCATGGGGCGGCACTTCTCGCAAAGCCGCACGCGCGGCAGTAAACTTGCCGTCCAAGCCCAGGCCTTGCCAGCTTTCGAGCAGCAGAGAAGGACACGTGCTCAAAACCTATGAAGCTTTCTGACACAGGCCCCTATCCAAGGGAGCGGTGCGCGAGCGGTGCCTTAGCCGGCAAGCATCCGCAACCAGCTGCCAAAGAGGCCCGTGGCCATGAGCACGCCCATGACGACCAGCAGCAAGCCGCTTGCGCGATTGACCAGCTCGTAGTGCTGCTTGATCCACGCAAACGCACCTTCGAGCTGGTTGACAAGAAGCGCGCAGGCCACGAACGGCAGGCCGAGCCCCAGCGAATAGCACGCCAACAGCCCCACGCCGGCCACCGCGCTCGCAGAGGACGCCGCCATGCTAAGCGCGGACGCCAAGAACGTCCCCACGCAAGGGGACCAGCCGATGGCAAACACCATGCCAAACAGCACCGAGGTTCCAAAGGTGCGCGGCATGACGGAGGTGTCCAGCCGCTGCGTGCGATTGAGCGCCGATATGCGCAGGACGCCCAGGTAGTTGAGCCCCAGCACGACCATCACCAGGCCGCATGCCACGTCCAGCAGGCGTTGGTTCCGCACGAGCAATCCGCCCACAAAGCCGGCGAACGCCCCCATAAGGGTAAAGAGCAGGCCAAAGCCCAGCACGAAGCCCAGGGCGCACACCAAGGTGTGGCGCGTATCGTCCGCGTCGTCCGACCGAGCCCCGCCGGCAAAGTACGCCAGGTAGAGTGGGAGCATGGGCAACAGGCACGGCGATACGAACGTGACGATTCCCTCAAAAAACGTGACGAGCGCGTCCATGCTACACCAGCGAATCGAGCGTGGCGCGCATCTGGCTCGGATCGATCATCCCCGACCTCACGCCAAGGATTCGTCCGTCCGCCGATACGACCACCGTCGTGGGCAGCGCTCGGGCGGCGAACATCGCAGTCGCATTCAAGTCCAGGTCGTAGTATGCGGGCAGGTCGGTCAGGCCGTTGTCTGCCAGCCACGATCTGGCGGCGTCGAGCGTCTCCCTCGAGCCGTCGGTCGCGTCGATAAACGCAAACGACACACGGTCGCCGTACTCCTCGTACAGCTGCTGGAAGTCGGGCATTTCCTGCACGCAGTACGGGCACCACGTAGCCCAAAAGTTCATGACCAGCGGCTTGCCGTCCGCAATTTGGGTCAGGGTCATCACCTCGTTCGCATCGGTATATACCGTGGCGTCGTAGTCCGCGAGCATGGGCACGTCCTGCGCGTCCTTCTGCGTGTCCTGCGCTGCGGTGCCCTGACCTGAATCCTGCTCACTGGCCTGCGCGCCAGACGCCGCGCCGCTTGTCTCGCCCGCATCGACCTTCTCCTCCATCGCCGCCGACGCAGACGGCGCGCGTCCCCCTGCAAGCACGTTGTATCCCACGAGCCCTACCACCAGAATCGCCACCATGGACACGACGGCAATCAGCACACCACGACGATTGTCGTTCATAACCACCTCATTCATATGCCGGCATACCCTTTCTTTATACCCAAAAAGAGTTCGGTATACTCCTCACCACGTAGCTTTGCCAAAACAACGGAGGCGCACTCGAACAGCGTCTTGTTGATGGCCCCGCACCTCTCGTCATCGATGATGTCGAAGCAAAAGGTTGGCAGCGGAATTCGTATGATAAGAGACTCGATAAGTCGACTCTACTTTGTCACGTTCCATAAGTCTTGACTTCGTTGGAAGTCTGGCTGCAAGTCGATTTCGTCGTCTTCACGACCATAATAAACGATGCCATGCTCGTCGCAGCAGTCACGCCAACCAAACGCGCTTGACGCGCTTCGGAGACTCGTCGACGATGAGCATCTGGATTGACCCTTTTCGTCCACGCGGATTCGCGTAATAATGGGAGGTTGCAGGCCAACGCACACGGGAAGGATCGCAATGGCGAAGAAGGACAAGCGCGACCAAAAGAGTCGCGAGCTGGCGGAAATCGAGGCCGCTCGCAAGGAAAAGCTCACCCCCAAGGGCGAGCAGGTAGACAAGTACTCGGCCACGACCAGCGCCTATGCGCACGAGGCCTCGAAGAAGGCACGCAAGGCCGTAAAGGAGACCATGGACCGCCTGGGCGCGGGCACGCATCGCAACGGCGGCGGCGTGGACACCTCCTACACGCAAAACCGAGAGGTCAGCTGGCTGCGCTTTAACAACCGCGTGCTGGACGAGGCCTTCGACGAGTCCGTGCCGCTGTTCGAGCGCCTCAAGTTCGTGGAGATCTTTGGCTCAAACCTCAACGAATGGTTCATGATCCGCATCGGCGGCCTGTCCGACCTCGCCTCGCTCAAGCACGAGCCGGTGGACAACCGCAGCGGCCTGACGCCTTCCCAACAGCTCGACGTCATCTTCAAGATGCTCCCTCCGCTGGTCAAGCGCCAAGAGGAGGCAGAGCTTGAGCTCGAGGCGCTGCTGCGCAACCACGGGCTCACCCGCGTTACGCGCCAGACCATGACCGAAGAGGACGCGGAGGTCGTCGCGAGCTACTTTAGGAAGAACCTCTCCCCCATCCTGAGCCCGCTCATGGTCGACCCGCGCCACCCCTTCCCCAACCTGCGCAACGGCTCGCTCTATGTGGTCAGCGCGCTCGACGGCCAGGACGAGACCGGCGTGCTGGGCATCATCGAGATACCCCATCGTCTGCCGCGCGTGATCCAGCTGCCCAGCCGCCCGAGCAAGTTCCGTTTCATCTTGCTGGAAGACATCATCGCCTCGCAGATCGACAGCTGCTTTGGCCTGTATCACTCCACCAGCACAGCCATCATCCGGGTAACGCGCAACGCCGACGTCGACCCGGACGGCGAGGGCGTGGGCGAGGAAGAGGACTATCGCCAGCACATGAAGAAGGTGCTCAAGAAGCGCCTGCGCCTGCAGCCCGTACGCCTGGAGATCCAGGGCGAGTTCGACGAGTCGCTCAAGCACTTTATCCGAGAAGAGCTCGGGCTTTCCAACGACCGCGTGTTCGTGCGCAACGTTCCGCTTGACTTGTCCTACGTCTACGGCCTCGAGGGCCGCATTCCCGAGAAGCACCACCGCGAGCTCACCAACGAGCCGGTCGAGCCGCAGGCCAGCCCCATGGCAGACCTCACTCGTCCCATACGCGAGCAGGTGGAGGACCACGACATCCTGCTGTTCTATCCGTACGAGTCCATGAGCCCGCTGCTCAACCTGCTGCGCGAGGCGAGCCAGGACGACGACTGCATCTCCATAAAGATCACGCTCTACCGCGTGGCCAAGCAGTCGCATCTGTGCGAAAGCCTTATCCAAGCGGCAGAGAACGGCAAGGACGTCACCGTGCTCATGGAGCTGCGCGCCCGGTTCGACGAGGCGAACAACATCGAGTGGGCGGAGCGCCTGGAGGCGGCCGGATGCACCGTAATCTATGGGTCGGAGGGCTTCAAGTGCCACTCCAAGATTTGCCAGGTCACCTACCACGAGCACGGCAGCATCAAGCGGCTCACCTGTCTGGGCACCGGCAACTTCAACGAGAAGACCGCCAAGCTGTACTCCGACTTCATGCTGCTCACGGCGCACGAGGGCATAGCGGAGGACGGCAACGTGTTCTTCCGCAACCTGAGCCTGGGCAACCTGCGCGGCACGTATCGCTACCTCGGCGTGGCGCCAGAGGGCCTCAAGCCGCTCATCGTGCGCGGCATGAACCGCGAGATCGAACGCGCCCGCGCCGGCCAGCCCGCCCAGCTCTTCATGAAGATGAACTCGCTGACGGACCGCGACGTCATCGACAAGATCGTCGAGGCAGTCCGTGCCGGCGTCAAGGTCATACTGGTCATTCGCGGCATAACCTGCATCGTGGACGTGGACGGGTCCGGCGATGGCCTGGTCATTCGCCAAATCGTGGGACGCTTCCTCGAGCACGCGCGCGTATACGCGTTTGGCGCAGACGTGGACACGGTGTATCTGTCGTCTGCGGACATGATGACGCGCAACACCGAGCATCGCGTGGAGATCGCCTACCCCGTGCTCGACCCGACCTGCCGCGCGCTGGTCATGCAATACATGAACATCCAGCTGGCCGACAACGTCAAGGCGCGTCAGCTCAACTCCGAGGGCACGTGGGAGAAGCTCGACGTCCAGCCAGACGCGCCGCGCGTGGACAGCCAGCAGTCGCTCATCGTGCTTGCCTACGACCGCGCCCGCAAGGCGCGCGAGAACATGGACGTGCCACTGGTTCCTGAGTCCAGCGTGGTGCCGCCCATTCCAGAGGTGCTACACGGCACGCCAGTGGAAGAGCTGGTGGTCTCCGAAGCCGACGAGGGCTCGCCCGAGGTAGAGAAGGCCCCGCTTTCGGACATCGAGCCAGCCGACGCCTTTGAGGAAGCGACCACCGAGTCGCTGCAAGACCCCGTGCCGTCGCTCTTCTTGCGTGCGCACGAGCGCGTGCAGGAGCGCGTGCAGGAACGGACGCAGGAGCGCGCACAGGAACATGCGCAGGAGCAGGCAAAGCCCGTGGCGAAGCCTGTACGCAAGGGCCGCTTCCAACGCGCCTTCAGCCACTTCGGCGCCGGCATCCGTGCCCTCTTCCGCGACGAGTAAGGCCAAGGGGCCCTCCGGACCGCATCCGGAGGGCCCCTTTAATCCTCGTTCGCCCTCACTATCGCACGTTTTCCGCAACTATCAGGTGCTCATGTCAACCGACGCATCGCCGTCGTCCAGGTACTCGGCCAGTATCTGCGCCGAGCATGCGCACAGCTCGGCGCACGGCCGCTTGCGGTAATACGACTCCGTGCGCTTTTCGGGCACGGGGACATCGGGACCGTCCGCCAGACCAAGCAGCTCGCGGCAGACGATCGAGCCGTTCTGGTCCCTAAACGCGCCCGCCAGCCGCTGCACGGATGCATACAGCTCCTTTTTCGCCGCATACTCCTTGGCCTCGTCGTAGCCTTCCACGAGTCCAAGCACCAAGAGCATGCCCGACACCGTGCCGCACACCTCGCGCATGCGACCCATGCCGCCACCAAACGGAGACGCCATCCGGGCGACCGTCCGAGGGTCCAGGCCATGCCCCCGCAGCACGTCGTCAAAGGCAAGCACCACGGACTGCGCGCAGTTGTATCCACGCAAAAAGCTTTGCCGCGCCTTTTCTCCCCTGCCCAGAGCGTCCATGTACCCTCCCCGTCCGAGTTGTTGTAACATCAGAGTAATACATTTTTGCCCGAGCGACACGCGGCACAAGAGAACGGCCACGCCGTACCGATCAAGCGCGGACCCTTGTCGTGGCGCATCACGCCCGGACATCACGAGAGGAGCATTGTCATGGCAAGACGCAAGAACAGCAGGGAATTCGACAGCCCCGATGAGCAAGAGGTGTTCCATGCCAAGGAATCCTGGATTCCAGTGGTGCTTGGAGCGCTGCCCATACTGCTTGTTGGCATCGTCGCCTGCGTCATCGCCTGGCGCTTCTTCGACAAGATGCAGATCGGCCTCATCATCCTGGGCGTGTCGGTCGTCGTCGCACTTGTCACGCGCATTCCACGCATCATCGCCAACCTCGACACCGACGTCGTCGTTACCGACAGGCGCCTGTACGCGCGCACCGGCATCATCGACATCAAGGATCAGGTGTGCGACCTAAGCAACATCAGCGACGTGACCGTCGATCCCTCCGTCTGCGGCCGCATATTCGATTACGCCGACGTGCGCATCCAAACCTATGCCGGCGAGAGCGACTTCGTGCTGCGCGGCATCGCCCATGCCTACGAAATGCGCAGCGCAATAAGCACGGGCGCAGACTCTTTGCGCACACCCCAGCAGCCCCCACGCCCGCGCGGGATGCGCTAATGGATGCGACTATAGCCACACACAACGCTCCAACCGTGCAGTTACGCATCGAGCGCATGACCTACGGCACCGACGCCATCGCGCATGCCGACGACGGCAAGACCGTATTCGTGGCCGGCGCCGTCGCGGGAGATGTGGTCGACGCGCGCATCGTGCAGGACGAGAAGACCTTTGCCAAGGCGGTAGTCCAAAACATCGTGGCGCCATCCCCCGCTCGCGTGGCTCCCGCCTGCCCGTATGCCAACGTGTGCGGCGGCTGCCCTTGGGCGGCCGTGTCGTACGACGCGCAGCTAACGGCCAAACGCGCAAACGTTGTCGACGCGCTTGTCCGCATCGGCCACATGGACCCGGATCGCACAGAAGAGCTCGTCGACCCCTGCGAGGCACCGGGCAAGCCCTGGGGATACCGCAACAAGATCGAGCTCGCCTTCAAACGAGAAGGCCGTCGCGCGATCCTGGGCATGCACGCCACCGAGCAAGGCGCGCGCAAGACGGGCAAGACGCCGGCGGTGATCAAGGTCGATGCCTGCCCGTTGATGGACACCCGCCACAAGAAGCTCGTCAAGTCCGTGTCGGGCGCACTCGGCTACCTCGCCGGATCTAGTGACGTCGAGCTCGAACGGGTTGGCATCCGCGCGTCGAGCCGCACCAAAGACGTGGAGGTGGCACTGTGGACCGGCACGGGCCCCTTCCCCCGCGCCCAAGCCGCCAAGGTGATAAAGGACGCGACCAAGGCGACGTCGGTGGTCCGCGTGCTTTCCAAGGGCCCGACCAAGGCACGCAAGGTGTCTGGCGTGGAGGTCCTGGCCGGACGAGGGCATTGGCGCGAGCGCGTAGCGGGCGGCACGATGATGCTGTCGGCCCCGTCGTTTTTCCAAGTCAACACCACCGGAGCAGAGCGGCTCGTCGAGCTCGTGCTGGAGGGCCTCGAGCCCACGGAGTCCGACGAGGCCATGGACCTGTACTGCGGAGCGGGCACCTTTACGCTGCCGCTCGCAGAGCGCTCGGGCTGGGTGTCGGCCGTGGAATCCTACGGCCCCGCCGTACGCGACCTGCGCCGCAACCTGGACGCCGCCAACCTTCCCAACGCGGAGCCCATCGGCGGCGATGCGGGCCGCGAGTTCCCCGACGTGGACGCGGACGTCATCGTGGTCGACCCCCCGCGCGCCGGCCTGGCCGAAGACGTGGTGGACAAGCTCTGCGCACAACCCGCGCGCGCCATAGCCTACGTCAGCTGTGACCCTGCGACGCTCGCCCGCGACCTCGCCCGCTTTGCCAAGCGCGGCGTCTTCTCTCCCACGCGCATCACGCCCGTCGACCTCTTCCCCCAGACGTACCACGTCGAGACCGTCTGCTTGCTAACACGTAACGGGTAATATGCCCGGTTTTGGCCGATTGGGGCTAGGCCCCTTTCGGCCACATTTTGCCACTACCATGGCCAAGGCGGACAGGTCCGGGCATCCTACCAAAAAAACGACCCTTCTCCGATGTTATCGTTTACGATGCGCGCATTACCTCTATAATGCGTAAAGGCCGCACATATACAAAACATAACTAAAGGTGGAGAGCATGCAACCCTTTGCTTATGACCATTTGCCTACCAACGTGCCAGGTGGCTTTTTCGTCTATCATGCCACAGGCTCCGAGGAAATCTGCTTTGCCGACGAAAACGTCTTGGCCATCTATGGGTGCGCGAGCACAGAGGAACTCCTTGAGTTAACGAACGGGAGCTTTCGCGGCATGATACTGCCCGAAGACCTCGACCGCGTCGAGGACGAGATATATGCGCAAACGTTTGGCTGCGGTGAGCGGCATGACTACGTCCATTACCGCATCCGCACGAAGCAGGGCACGATCAAGTACGTCGAGGACTTTGGGCACCTTGTGCACAACGACGATGGCGATTGCTTCTTCTACGTCTTTATCGACGACGTCGAGGAGTTCGAGTACCGCAAGATAAGCCCCACCGACTGGGAGGCGCGTGTAGGATACCGACGCACCGAATATCTCAACGCCTTGACCGGACTGCGCTACGAGAAGGCCTTCTACTCCGCCTGCGAGCAAAACCTTGCCAACGTTACGATAAACTGGCTGGTCTTTGCCATAGACCTGCAGCACTTTAAGCTCTTCAACGAATGGTACGGCCGCGAGGCGGGCGACGACGTGTTGTCCGCCGTCGGACACACGATCGGCAAGATCGCGGACGCGCACGACGGCGTCGCGGGGTACTTTGGCGGCGACGACTTCGCGCTCCTTGTTCCAGCCGACCGCTTTGACGCCGACGAGCTGTTCGAGCGCGTCCACGAGGCCGTAACGCGGCACGGGGCATCCATCGGATTCCTTCCCGCCATCGGCGCCAGCTACTCCCGAGGCAGCGTATCCGCATTCACCCTGTATGACCAGGCCTCGCTTGCCTGCCAAGAGGCCAAGACCGACCAAGAGTCGCGCGTGAGGTTCTTCTCGCAAGCCATGGTGAGCAAGGCGGAGGAGGACTACAGCGTTCTTTCTGAGTTCAAGAACGCACTCGCCAACGGAGAGATCACGTTCTTTCTTCAGCCGCAATGTCGCTCCGAAAACGGCCGTATCGTAGGCGCGGAAGCCCTCGCCCGCTGGATCAAGCCCGACGGCCGCGTGGTCCCGCCCCTATCCTTTATCCCCACCTTGGAGCGGCACGGCTTCATCCCCGACCTCGATAGGTACGTCTGGGAACAGGTATGCAGGTGGAGCCGAGACGCGCTGGACAAGGGACTGCCCCTTATCCCCATTTCGGTCAACATCAGCCCGGTCGACATCTTTACCATGGACGTTCCCGCGTTCTTCGAAGAGCTCGTCACCACGTACCAGCTTCCCAAACAAGCCATCAAGCTCGAGATCACGGAATCCGCCTACAGCGAAGGCTCGGACAAGGTGCGCTCCACGGTGCAGCGGTTGCGCGACCTGGGCTTCGTCGTCCTCATGGACGACTTTGGCAGCGGCTTTTCGTCCCTCAACATGCTCCGCGAGCTTAACGTCGACGTCATCAAGCTTGACGCGTTCTTCATGCACATGGACAAGAACAACGAGCGAAAAGGCATGCACATCATCGAGTCGGTCGTCAACATGGCAAAGACAATGGCCATGCCGATCATCGTCGAGGGCGTGGAGACCAAGGAGCAACGCGACTACCTCTTGGGGCTCGGCATTCGCTACATCCAAGGCTACTACTTCTACAAGCCCATGAGCATCGCGGACTTCGAGGGACTCTTCGCAAGCGATGACATGGTAGACCCGGACGGATTCGTCTTTACTGCAAACGACGAGTTCAGGATTCGCGAGTTCCTCAACGACACCGTCTACACGGACTCCATGCTCAACCACATCATCGGTCCCGCCGCGATCTATTCCGTCCATGGCAAGGACGTCGACATCGTTCGCTTTAACCAAATGTTCTATCGCGCAGTCAACGTGCCGGACTTTAGCGAAAAGCTGCTGGGGATCCAAAACACCATGCCAAAACACGAGGTCCCCGAGCTGTTCCAAACGCTCAGAAAGGCATACGACGACAGGCTCAACGGAGGAAGCGGCGTCTTTACCTTTAAGAAGATCGATGGGTCCGCCGCACGCTTCCTCATTCATTTCTACTTCCTCAACGAGGACGAAGACAGCGTGCGCTACTACGGGTCGGCCCGGGACGTCACGGAGATCACCAACATCCAAAGACACATGCAGCTGCTTTCGCGCTTCACCTCCCGCACCATCCTCTTTTTGTTGTACAACCATGGCGTCTATTCCTTTGACGTCACCGCCCATGGCCTCGAGAAGGACCTAGGCATAAGCAAGGAGCAGCTGTTGCGTGAGCTCAACGCCAACATGTTCTACAAGCGCATGGTGCCTGCGAGCGACCGGACGCTCTGGAACGTCGCACAGCATTGCGCGGAAACCAAGGAGAGCACCACCGCAGCGCTCAAGATCCGAGGAGACAACGGCAGGCTGCTCGACGTGATCGTCGACGCGGACTACGTGGACGACGAGCTGGGCGACGTGCGTTGCATCCTGTCGTTAAGAAAGCAACAGTAGGGGCTGCGCAGGGCGTTTGTCTTGAGGTCCGAAGCGCTGCGTGGCAGCCCTTCTCTGCCGTGTAGTTAACCTTATCTAACCGCAGGTCAACGGGTATGTTTGGAAAAATAGCGCATTTGCCGAATTACTAAAAAAGGGGTAGCGCAAATCCGTGTAAGGGTGTACAAAGGGATAGTACGTAAGTTGGTGGGAAGGGAGCCCGCCTCCTTGCAACAGGGCGAAAGCCCGCAATCCAAAGGAGCTTGGGCATGTGCCCGGCACGAAAGAGAGGAACCATCATGAAGGTTACCGTTAACGAGGAGTGCATCGGTTGCGGTCTCTGCGAGTCGACGTGCGCTGACGTGTTCGAGATCAACGACGACGGCATCGCCGAGGTTCTCGTAGATGACGCGTCCGACTATGAGGACGACGTCCAGGAGGCAATCGACAACTGCCCCGTCTCCGCCATCGAGGCCGAGTAACTATTATTGGTTTGCGCGCAACGCGCCAGCCATGGGGAGTCGCTTTTGCGGCTCCCCTTTTTCGTTTGGAAGGTAGTATCGTGATTCTTGCATCCGCCTCGCCCCGTCGACAAGAGCTGCTTGCGGCGGCGGGATTCAGCCTAACCATAGAGCCGGCCGACATCGACGAGACCCGTATGCCCAGCGAGTCGCCGTGCGAGCTCGTCGGGCGCTTGGCCACGCAAAAGGCGCAGGCGTCACTTGCCGCTCATGGGCCTCTAGGCGCAGGAGAGACGCTGTTGGCGGCCGACACCATCGTTTGGACGGGAGACGACGTCCTCGGCAAGCCAATCGACCAGCAGGACGCGCGACGCATGCTTGCGGAGCTTTCGGGCAAGACGCATCATGTGTCCACAGGGGTCTGCCTTGTGCGGGCCACGGCCGACGGCACGTGCACGACGCGCACGTTTGTGGAGACCACGGCCGTCACGTTTCGCACGCTTTCGACCGACGAGATAAACGCCTATGTCGCGACTGGCGAGCCCATGGACAAGGCGGGCGCGTACGGCATCCAAGGCGGTGCAGGACGCTTTGTGGAGCGTCTGGACGGCGATTACGACAACGTGGTGGGCCTGCCCGTTGCGCGCGTCCTGGAAGAGCTAGGGCGCTGACGCGGGCGACAAAAATGGCCGAAAGGGGCCTAGCCCCAATCGGCCAAAACCGCGGGCGGCCAAGTGGCCAAAACCGCGACCTAGTTGAACTTCATGAGCCACTGGGCGGCATGGTATATGCCAATGGTCACGCGCTCGCCCACTGGCCCGCGAAAGTTGGTAAAGGTGCCCACGATCCCATGGCGCGCGCGACTGTACATGCGCATGTCGTAACGCATGAGCTCGTGCCAAAAGTCATCGAGGTTCTTGCGGGCGTCTGGCGCGTCGGACATCTTCGAAATGACCGAGCACACCGACATCATAAGCGTAAAGTGCCCGATCATATAGCTGCGCAGGCGCTTCTGCGGAACGTCCTCGTACAGGTGATACGCCCGCATCATGATGCGCGTTACCGTAAGCTGCTGGTCTATGCGGGCGATCTGCATGTCGAGGTTTACGGACTGATCGTCTCGTCCAATAAAGTAACGGTACAGGTCCACGTCCAAATAGAACAGCGTCTTGCAGTGCGGCAAGGGCACGTAGGCGTATATGTTGTCCACATAGAAGGTGTGCGCGGGAAGCTCAAGTCCGCAGGAACGCAGCACCTCCGTGCGATAGCACAGCGCGTGCATGAGCATGTACTGCGTCATGTTGAAGTGGCCGATCTGATGCCAGCCAATCACCTTGCGCTTGGGCAGCGCAAAGCCATACTCGACCGTACGTTGCTTGCCATCCTCGACGTGCTCGAACACATAGTTGGTCACGACGAGGTCCACGTCCACCTTAAACGTGACAAACGACCTCAGCTGCTCTAGCAGCGCCATCAGCGCGTCTTTGTCCACCCAATCGTCTGAGTCCACAACCTTAAAGTACGCACCCTCGGCATGCTCGATGGCCGTCATGACCGCACGACCATGACCGCCGTTCTCTTGGTGGACTACCTGCACGATGTCGGGATAGCGCTCGTGCCACTCCGTGGCCTTTTCGAGCGTGTTGTCCTTGGTCGAACCGTCGTCCACCACGACGACCTGAACATCTGCGGCCGCACCGCATCCCTCCACTATGGAAGAGATGCAGTGATCCATGTATTCCGCAGAGTTATAGCACGGTATGCCAAAGGTTATGGTCTTGCCCATGGGCGAGCACTCCCCTAGCGCTGGTTAATGATTTCGTCAGAAAGGTCAAGCGCAGAGGCGACGACGCCGTCCATATCGTAATAGCGATACTCTGCCAAACGTCCCACCACATGGAAGTTGGGCAGACCCGACACGCGCTCGCGATACTGCTCGTACAGCTTGATGTTCTGCGGCTCGTTGATTACGTAGTAGGGCGTCTGGCCACTCCCCGGCTCGTATGCATGCGAGTACTCGCGCATGATGGTGGTCTTACCGGGAACCACCTGACCGGTCATGTTCTTGAACTCGGTAATGCGCGTAAAGTCCTCGCTCACCGTGTAGTTGACCGTGCCGACCGGCTGGAACTGATCCATGTCGAGCGTCTCGAACTGCATGTCGAGCGTGCGATACGGCAAAGCGCCCAAATCAAGGCCAAACAGCTCGTCGAGCGCGCCGGTGTAGATGATCTCGCCACCATAGGGCTGGCCGCACACCATGACGTTGGTGTCGTCAATCGTAAGCAGGTCACGTGCGTCCACGTCGAGAAACACCTCGATGAGGTCGTGGTCCAGCATCCGCTCGAACAGCGCGGTGTAGCTCTGCGCAGGCATGCCTTGGTACGGCGCCTGCGGGAAGTAGCGGTCGTCGTCGCCCACAAATACCGGCACGCGTCCCATGACTGCAGGATCGATCTGGTCAGGCGTCTTGCCCCACTGCTTCATGGTGTAATGCAAAAACACGTTTTCGTACACATAGTCCGCGACCTCGGCAAGCTCCGGGTCGTTCTTGGCACGCAGCTCCATGATGGGGACCTTTTTGTTTTCTCCAAAGGTCATCACGAGCTTGGAATACAGGCGCTCGCCCTTCTCGGCCCCAAAGGCAAGGACCAGCGACTTGTGGTTAAACGGCACCGGCATGAGCGTGCCGTTGATGTTTGCGAGCACCTTGTGCTGGTAGTCCGTAAACTCCGTAAAGCGCGTAAGGAACTGATGGACGCGCTCGTCAAACGTGTGGTAGATGTGCGGACCGTACTTGTGAACCAGCACGCCTGCCTCGTCCTCGTAGTCGTAGGCGTTGCCCGCAATGTGATCGCGGCGCTCGAGCACGGCGATGCGCATGTTGCAGCCTTCGGCGAGCATACGCGCGCATACTGAGCCGGCATAGCCGGCGCCTACGACGATCGCGTCGTACCTACTGGGGGCAAAGTCCTGGGAAATACCCTTGGTGATGCTCATGGCATACTCACTCTCTCTAAAAGCACCGCTCTTACCATAGCCGCGTTTGAGCTTTTTACCGGGCATCCACAACTCGAGGCCCGCAACCAATCAGATTCTATCACGTGGCATATAATATAGGCCTAGTTACATCAAAACATCCAACAGCTAGCGAAAGGATTCCCCATGAGCGCATTCTTGGACACCATGAAGGCATCGGCTAAGGCAGACAAGAAGACCATCGTCCTTCCCGAAGGAGAAGACCCCCGCACCATAGAGGCGGCACAAAAGATCATAGCGGAAGACATCGCCGACCTCGTGATCATCGGCGACCCCGCCACGATCGACGTGCCCGGCGCCACCGTGATCGACCCCAAGACGGCCGACAAGCACGACGAGTATGCCAACGCCTTCTATGAGCTGCGCAAGGCCAAGGGCGTTACCCTTGAGCAGGCCATGGCACAGATGGACGACGCCACCTACTTTGGCACCATGATGGTCAAGATGGGAGACGCCGACGGCCTCGTGTCTGGTGCCTGCCACTCCACCGCAAACACCCTGCGCCCCGCGCTGCAAATCCTCAAGACCGCTCCTGGCACCAAGCTCGTGAGCTCGTTCTTCATCATGTGCACCCCCACCGAGTACGGTGAGAACGGCACCCTGCTGTTTGCCGACTGCGGACTTAACATCGCCCCGGATGCCGAGCAGCTGTCCGAGATCGCCATCGCCAGCGCCGCCACGTGGAAGTCCCTTATCGGCACCGAGCCCAAGGTCGCCATGCTGTCCTACTCCACCATGGGATCCGCCGGCGGCGACACCGCCACTAAGGTGCAGGAGGCCACGCGCCTTGCCAAGGAGAAGGCCCCCGAGCTCATCCTGGACGGCGACTTGCAGCTCGACGCCGCGCTGGAGGAAAGCGTGGGCAAGCTCAAGGCACCCGAGTCCAAGGTTCCCGGCGCCGCCAACGTGCTGGTGTTCCCGGACCTCGCCGCGGGCAACATTGGCTACAAGCTCGTACAGCGCTTTGCCAAGGCCGAGGCGTATGGCCCCGTGCTTCAGGGCATCGCCGCGCCGGTCAACGACCTGAGCCGCGGATGCTCTGCCGACGACATCGTGGGCGTCGTGGCCATCACCGCCGTCCAGGCCCAGCAGATGGCGTAAACGCACTCGTCGTACGCGCCTATCCTCGCAAAAAAAAGGGCACGCCGAAATGGCGTGCCCTTTTCGTACGACGACCACGAGGCCTACCTAAAGTTCGCCTCGGTATTGTCCTTAAGAATGACGTCATGCGCGCCGCCTTCGACCAGCGACGTGGCAGACACCAGCGTGATCTTTGCCTTGTCGCGCAGCTCGGCAAGATCGAGTGCGCCACAGTTGCACATGGTATGGCGCACCTTGGTCAGCGAGCCTTCGACGCCGTCCTTGAGCGGGCCCGCATACGGGACATAGGAGTCGACGCCCTCCACAAAGGTCAGGCCCTTTTTGCCACCAAGGTCGTAGCGCTGCCAGTTGCGCGCGCGGGCCGAACCCTCGCCCCAGTACTCCTTGACGTAGTTGCCGTTGACGTTGAGCCTGCGCGTGGGGCTTTCGTCAAAGCGTGCGAAGTAACGACCCAGCATGAGGAAGTCGGCGCCCATGGCCAAGGCAAGCGTCATGTGGTAGTCGTACACGATGCCACCGTCCGAGCATACCGGCACGTACACGCCGGTCTCCTCAAAGTACTCGTCGCGCGCGCGGCAGACGTCGATAACAGCCGAGGCCTGACCACGACCAATGCCCTTTTGCTCACGCGTGATGCAGATGGAACCGCCGCCGATGCCGACCTTGACAAAGTCGGCACCACAGTCCGCCAGGTAGCGGAATCCTTCCGCGTCCACGATGTTGCCAGCTCCGACCTTTACCTTGTCGCCATAGCGCTCGCGAATCCAGTCGATGGTAAGCTTCTGCCACTCGGAGTAGCCCTCCGAGGAGTCGATGCACAACACGTCTGCGCCAGCGTCCACCAACAGCGGCACGCGGTCCGCGAAGTCGCGCGTGTTGATGCCCGCGCCCACCATGTAGCGCTTGTGCTGGTCAAGCAGCTCGTCCGGATTCTCTTTGTGCGAATCGTAGTCCTTGCGAAAGACGATTGACACCAGCTTGCCTTCGGCGTCGACGATGGGCAGCGCATTGAGCTTGTGCTCCCAAATGATGTCGTTGCAGTCGTGCAGATCGGCCGTGTCGGGCGCGACCACGAGCTTCTCCAACGGGGTCATGAAGTCGGCGACGCGCTTGTCCAGCGGATCGCGGCTGGGACGCCAGTCGCGGCTGGTAACGATGCCCAGCAGCTTGCCATGGCAGGTGCCGTCGTCCGTAACCGGCATGGTCGAAAAGCCCGTGCGCTCCTTGAGCTCCATGACCTCGCCAAGCGTCATGCTGGGAATGAGGTTGACGGCGGACACGACGAAACCGGCCTTGGACGCCTTGACCTCGCGAACCATGGCGGCTTCGTCCTCCGGCGTCTGCGAGCCATAGATAAACGAGAGCCCGCCTTGCTGCGCAAGCGCGACCGCCAGCTTGGGGCCGGACACCGACTGCATGATTGCCGAGACCATGGGAATGTTGAGCGTGATGGGACTCTGCTCGCCCTTGCGGAACTTGACCAAGGGCGTTCTCAACGTGACGTTTTGGGGGATGTTCTTAGAAGAAGAGTAGCCGGGCACAAGAAGGTATTCGCTAAAGGTGTGGGATTCTCCCTCAAAGAACATGGCCATAACGAGAGTCCTTTCGCCGAGGTTTTGTTAACGCTTGCCTTTATTTAATTGCAAGCATTGTAACACCATAATCCTACGAGTGGTTTACGACTTCATCGAAATTGACGGCGATATCATGCTTTGTCGGTATCCACTCCACTTTTTTGAACAGCGCGATGACCGCCATGGGTATGTACGTAAACATGAACAGGGGGAACGTGAACAAGTTCGTTACCACGCGCCACCGCTTGCGCGCGTATATGTGCTTGCGCTCTACGACCGTGGTCAAAAGGCCAATGACAAAGAACATCGCGTACATGGACACAAAGGTCATGAGCAGCGAGCCCAGGCACATGCGCACCTCGTCCGGCGTGGCCAAATAGCCATGACTCAACGAGCCCAAAATGAGGTAGACGCTGTTGAGGAGCATCGAGATGAGCGACAGCAACATGCCCGGTGCCACCGTCATCAGCATGTCGTAGGACGCAAACCGATGGCGCACGAACATGCCGTGAAGAAGGTTCTTGCAGTACGAGAAGAACACCTGATAAAACCCCTTGGTCCATCGCATGCGCTGGGTCCACGACGCCTTAAACGTCACGGGTTGCTCGTCAAAGAACTCTGCCGGGGCGTAGCCGATCTGTATGCCATGGGCACAGCAGAACGTGGAGAACTGAATGTCTTCCGTAAGCGTATGGAAGCGCCATCCATGCATGCCGCGCACGATTGCTGCCGATACGAGCC
The DNA here is from genome assembly GCA_017652285.1 of Atopobiaceae bacterium. Lineage (GTDB taxonomy): Bacteria > Actinomycetota > Coriobacteriia > Coriobacteriales > Atopobiaceae > RUG440. The sequence goes on along the minus strand of JAGCBF010000103.1, from coordinate 2,765 downwards.
AGCCAGACCCAGATATGGCACAGCTCGTCCCGAGCATCATGCGCGCGTTGTTGAGGAATCGCGCCTCGCGCAGGAACCACGTGGCGTAGGCCGAACTGACCCAGCTCGAATCGAAGTTCTTCGAGTTGCGGTAGCTCGTGCACACCAGATACCCTTCGTCAAACGCGTCGTTCATGACGCGCACGTAATCCGGCGAGAGAATGTTGTCGGCGTCCATGACGAAGAAGCCCTCGTACGTGTCGCCGTATTCGTCCAAAATACGGCCAAAGGCATAATCGAGCGCCCAGCTCTTGCCCTTGCGCACGAGGTCGTCGCGCCTCCACGCTATGGCACCGGCCTTCTCTGCGAGCTCTGCCGTCGTGTCCGTGCAGTTGTCGGCAACGACGAAGCAGTCAATTCTGCCATCGTAGTTTTGCGAGAGAATCGATTTGACCAAGTTGCCGATGACGGGCTCCTCGTTGTGCGCCGCGATGACAAAGGCGTAGGAATGGTTCTTCTTGGCCGGCGGCAGCGTTACCATGCCCTTGATGAGTACCCAGACCATATAGATCACTTGGTACAGATAGGCCAGGGTGAAGGCCACCCAAATAATCAGATTCGTTACCACTATGGGCGTGAGCCCACCTGCGTTGAATTCCATATGCACACCTCCAACTACAGTATAGCGCGTCACGCCCGCCAGGCGCCTTTCGTGGCCCTCACACGTTTACAACGCATGACGGCGCGCCCCAAAGGTGGGGGCATATCGTCTCGCCTGCCTGCGTGCGGCCCATGGAGCGCCCCTCGATGGCCGCAAGCGTCGCGCGCAGGTCCTCTGGCAGGACGTCTTTGCAGGTGATGTGCGCATGCGTGCACGGATGCTCGAAGTCGATGCTCCACGAGTGCAGGAATTGCCGCTCGAGCCCCAGGTCACGCGCCTTTGCGCGCTTCGCACCCACCCCATACAGCGGGTCCCCCACCACGGGATGACCAATATGGCGCATGTGCACGCGGATCTGGTGCGTTCGACCGGTGAACAGGTGGCATTCGAGCAGCGTGTAGCCTTCGTCGCGCGGCCCCGCCTCAAAGCGATCGAGCACCGTAAAGGTGGTGATGGCCTCGCGCGCGGCCGGATCGTCCGTAACCGCCATGCGCAGCCGGTCTCGCGACGAGCGTGCGATGCCCGTCGTGACGTTGCCTTCGTCAAAGGCCACGTACCCTTGCACCAACGTGATGTAGCGGCGGTCCAGCACGCGCAGGCGGATAAGGTCCTGTAGCGCCTGCTGTGTCTGGTCGTCCTTCGCGGCCAGCATGAGTCCCGAGGTGTCCCTGTCGAGCCGATGGACTATGCCGGCACGGTCCTCTCCCTGGAGCAATCCCAAATGCTCGTATCCGCAGTGGGCGACCAACGCGTTCGCCAACGTGTCATGAGCGTGCCCCGGGCTCGGATGGCACACCAGCCCAGCCTGCTTGGACAGCACGAGCAGGTATTCGTCCTCGTAACGAATGTCCAGGTCGATGTCGTAGTTGGGGACAAGCTCCCCGTCCGCGGGCTCTTGCGGCGGCAACTCGACCTGTACGCGATCCCCGAGCATCACGCGCTCGGATTTGCTGTTGGCCACCGTCCCGTTTATGGTGACCACGCCGTCTTCTATGAGCCGAACGCAGGCGGAGCGACTGGGACAACCAGGCAACGTGGCGACATAGGCATCGAGCCGCATGCCGTCAGCCCGCGGATCCACCATTCCGTTGACCAGTTCGCTGGTCGCTGCGTCGCCAGGCCACATGCGCTCCTACGCCTCGCTCTTGTCAACCGCCGCCGTGGCCTCGGACTCCTCCGCGGGCTTGCTGGTAATGAGGAACACCATGCACGCGACGACTCCGAGCGTCACGCATATGTCGGCCACGTTGAACACGGGAAAGTCCATGAACGTCGTCTTTATAAAGTCGGTCACGGAGCCCATGAGGATGCGATCGACCATATTGCCCACGCCGCCGCCGGCGACGAAGGCGATCGAGGCGACCATGCCAAACGGCATGTCATCGCTGTTTACGACGGCTATGACCGCCCCGACCAAGAAGGCGATCGCGATGAGGATGAACACGACGCCTGCCCCCTCCCCAAAGGAGAAGGCCGCGCCCGTGTTCCTTACGAGGACAAAGTCTATGACGCCCGGTATCACGGTAAGCGGCCCATGCTCGAGCACCTCGATGGCCGCAGCCTTTGTAGCCTGGTCAACTGTGACCACAATCATGACCAAGAACCAAAACATGGCAATGCGCACGCCCTTTTTGGCGTATTCCCCTGATCGTATGTTCACACGTTCCTGCCTCATACACCCTAGGGAGCCCTTCCGCATGGTGCGAAAGGGCTCTTTTCTGTTTATTCCTGATATGCCTCCACGGCATCATGGCAACGGTGGCAAAGGTGGTCGTCACCCACCTCGCGCCAGTTCCAGCAGCGCTCGCACTTATCGCCTTGCGCGGGCACCGCCGAGCAGGAGAGCTCGTCGCCCTGAGCGACGATGACCTCCGAGCACACGAACGGCTCCGCAAGGTCGCAGCCCAGCTCCCCCGTCAGGAGGCCGTATTGCTCCGCGGGAAGCACGAGCTCCGCACGTGCGGCCTGCGTGGTCTTCTCTGCGATGGCACCGGAGCCGATGGCATCCTCGTACGACTTGGTGAACGCCGCGCGCGCCTCCACCACCGCCGCGTACACCGGCAGGTACGGGGCGTAGGCCTGCTCATCCATGGGGGCGACCCACCAGTCGAGGAGCGCGGCGTAG
>JAGCBF010000102.1 GCA_017652285.1 Atopobiaceae bacterium | reverse complement strand
GACGTCGCACCTTATCTTTGAGGAATTGAAACGGTTAGCCTCGGCCTTGGTCAGGTCGTTGTTGGCCTTGAGTCGCACCTTATCTTTGAGGAATTGATGACCGATTGGGACTCGGTCCCTTTCGGCAAAACATTACAATTCGGTTGGATTTACGACTGACCAGCACAGCCACCGAGCATAGTTAAATGACCTCGCCGAAGTCCTCCACAACGCCGATCTGATCCTTGAACACGAACTTAGGCGCGGCGACGCGGTATACGCAGACGGCGTCGTGGCGCACGTCGATGATCTGGCCCAGCTCGCGCTTGAGCGCCTTGAGCTTGCCCTCGGTAATCTCGCCCTCAAACACGGACCTGTGCACGTGGTGCAGGTACTTCCGGCATATCTTGAGCGCGCGCTTGACGCGCTTGGCCCCCACGTCGTACGACAAGATCACAAACACGGTCGCCCCAATCGCCCGCCCGCTAATAATACTTAAACGGCTTATACGGCTCCCCATCGCGGACGAGCCGCTGGAACGCGGCGACCTCCTCCGCCATAAGCCGCCGATAGGACGTCGGCGTGCCTTTCTTTGCCGCCCGTGAATCAAACTTCTTATCCAGCCGCTCCAAAAAGATCCGCTTGCCATCGGCGTTGAGCAGCACGCCTCCCGCGTCCGTCGTAACAAAGTGCACGTCCGGCTTGAGCTCGCGCCTGTTGACCACAGAAAAGATGACCCTGTCCACCACGACTGGCTTGAACAAGTCCGCAAAGTCGAGGTTAAGGCTGTAGTTGCGGCGGTTGGTCGCGTGCACCACCCCGATCTTTGGGTCGAGCGACGTCTTCCATATTATTTGCAGCATAAGGTTGTACAGCACGGTGTTGCCAAAGCTTATGAGCGCGTTGCACGCGTCGCGCGGAGGCCGCTTGCTACGTCGCTCAAACTCAAAGCCCGTACCCGACACCACCCGGCCAAAGCCCTCGTAATAGCACTTGCGCGCCTGCGCCTCCACCAGCAACAGGTCGTCCACGGTCTTGCACTCGTTAGCCTTCTGCACGTACGCGCTCAACTGCGACACGCCCTCCGCCAGCTCGTCTTTGCCCCTTCGCAAGTAGTACCGCAGGTTCTCGCGCATGTTGTGGATGCCCGCGATCTCGAACCTGCGCGCCATGTCCAAGCGCCGCGAGGCATCGTTGTACAGCAGGCACTGCTTAAGGAACACATCCGCCGCCTTGCCATGAGCAATGGGTACGAACGTCCCCATGAGCCCACCATACTCGTCCAGGTAGGCGATCCGCATGCCCGCCTGGGCAATCGTCTTGAGCGCGGGGGCGGACACCGTTACGTTGCCGTAGATGTTGAGCTGGTCCGTGACCCCAACGGGAATGTGGTGCTTCTGCTCCTCGTTTTCAAACAGCAGGCTGTAGTCCTTGCGGTTGATCACACCGTCCTGCACGATGTGATACGCGCCACCGTTCTTGCGCACCACTGTGGTCGTCCACTGGCTTTGCACCCGCGTGGCCTTGTACGTATGCTTGCGCACCTCGATCTTGCCGTCGCCCGCGTCAACGAGGTCGTAGCCAAGGATTCGCCGTCCCAGCAGCTTGTACGTGCCGCTCTTCTTTTTGTTAAGCGCCAGCTGGTGCACTTGGCCCAACTCGTCGCGCAAGCTTTGGAAGACGCCCGCTGCCTCGTCCGTGGTCTTGCAGCACACGTAAATGTTGTCGGAGAAGCGCAGCCACCTGAGCCCCGCCTCCTCCATGTGCACGTCGAACGCATGCAGGTACAGGTTGGACAGCACGGGGCTCATCGAGCTTCCCTGCAAAAGTCCGCGCTCAATGTGGGTTATCTTGCCCTCGCGCTCGACCTCGCGTGTAAGAAACGACCAGATGAGCGACACGACCTTCTCGTCCAGGTGCTCCCGCATGATCTTGCGCAGGCGCCCAAGGTGGATCGACGGGAAGAAGTCCTTTATGTCCAGTTCGCACAGGTAAACGTCCCCGGCAAGTGCGTAGTCGCGCACGAGCATCGCGGCGTCGACGGCGCCCTTTCCCTCCTGATAAGCAAAGCTGTGGGCAAGAAACATTGGCTCCATGTAGCGTCGCAGCTTGAGTTGCACGAGCTTTTCCACAAACCGGTCCGCGACGTTGATGTTCGCGATCTCGCGCTGCTTGCCACTGCGACCGGAAACCTCAAAGCATTTAACGATGCCCGGGCGATACGTTCCCTCGCGAATCTGGCCAAGGATGAGCTCGTGGTTGGCCTTCCAGTACTCGTCCAGCTCCGACACGCGCAGGCCGTCGGGCCCAGCGCCGTCCTTCTTCTGCTGAAAGGAGGCGAGCGCGCGTTCCTGGTTCTTCTTTGAGAGGAGCTCGTCCATGCCAAACATGATAAGAACCTCGCTTTTGCTGGGCTTGTGATTAAACCTTATATCTTGTAGGGAATGGTTTGGCATGCGTATCGGTGACGTGCATGGCGTCGCCAGCGGGCGGCGTTTGGCACGGGCGTGGGTAGTTGCCGTGATAAGAGCTTGTGATGGGACTCGTGTGATAGCCGGACTCTCGAAAAAAGTGCGTCGATGATTTTGGCACGTTTGCGCAGGTAGATGGCTTGAGGGTACTGCCTTGGAGGACGAAAAAGGGTCGTTTTGGCCCGTTTTTGGCCCAAAAAGTGCGTCGATGATTTCCAGAGGATGCCGCAGACCCGTGACCTGCGGTTTCGCGAAATCATCGACGCACATTTTGCCTTGTTTGGGCGATAACGTTTTAGGATATTTGCATAGGGGGTTCAAAAGGCGACAGCTTCGTGTATAATGTGCTCAATTCGCACTTGTCGCACCTTATCTTTGAGGAATTGAAACTCAAATATTGCCACAAAGTCCAGCTCTTCCTTTTGAGTCGCACCTTATCTTTGAGGAATTG
>JAGCBF010000101.1 GCA_017652285.1 Atopobiaceae bacterium | reverse complement strand
TTTACCACTAGCTATTTTAGCTAGTGGTAAAACCACGATTTGGCGTTTTTGCCCAACTGGCCTTTTTTAAGATTCGGCGCGCGAATTTACCACTAATCTTGCAGGGCGATGGGGACATGCCTCGAAGAGGTGTGTCCCCATCGGTGTGACGGGCAGTCACACTCACTGATAGTTCGTGAATAGCGGAATGTCAAAGTTACCGAGGAAGGTAGAACTGGACGTGGGAACGCGAAAGCGAGAATCCTCAGCAGGGGTGAGAGGCCCCTGCCCGCGAAGGCCACAGCCACGCGGAGAGCTAGGCCCACTGCGCCACCGCGAGGGCGTGCCAGCAAAGTGGCACCTTGGGCGTGGGGAAGGGGCGGACGCGAGTCGGCAGGCCCGAATCCATCAATGCGCACGTGGCGCCTTGCGGCGGCGACCCGGCCGAAGGACGGGGAAGCCCTATGCGACCATTGCCGAGTCTGTGGCGGCGTGGTCGGACGCAGGGCGTGGAAGCACGGAGCATGCCGACGAGAGGGGGTGTAGATGACCCCGTGAGGCCTGCGCATCTCGATGGCACCCCGCATATAAGCGTGTGCGAAGTTGCGGGGGCGGTGCGCAGGAGTCGGACGCGCCCATAGTACGGGGGATGCCGGGGAAACTCGGCGGACGGAAGGGGTGCGGCTTCTCGCGACCCGAGTAACTGTAGGGCGCGCGATGCAAACCCGAACGTAGCGGCCATGCCGCAGCAACGGAAGGGGACGCGCGTGCCGAGGAGAAGGGTATCAAGCGGATGAACGAACCATTGAGACACAAGCTGTTCAGCGTGTACGGCCAGATCCTGAACGAGCGCATTCTCAGGGAGGCGTGGGACAAGGTGAGGGCGAACCGCGGCGCGGGCGGAGTGGACCGGGTGACCATAGAGGCCTTCGAGGAGAGGCTGGACGAGAACATCGCCGGGCTGCTCGAAGACCTCAGGACGAAGGCCTACAAGCCCTCGCCGGTGAGGCGCGTGTACATACCGAAGAAGAACGGGAGGAGGAGGCCGCTCGGCATCCCCACCATACGCGACCGCATCGTCCAGCAGGCGCTGGCCATGCGGATGCAGCCGTTCTTCGAGGACGACGTCTTCCACCGCGACTCGTGCGGGTTCCGTCCCGGCATGGGCGTGGAGGACGCGCTGAAGAAGGTCGTGTGGAACCTCGAGACGGGCCGCCGCTACGTCTACGACTTCGACATCAGGGGCTACTTCGACAACATCCCGCACAAGCGGCTCATGAGGGTGCTCGGCAAGTACGTCTCGGACGGCACCGTGCTTGACCTGGTGTGGAGGAGCCTCAAGGCGGGGTGCATGGAGGACGGCGTCAAGTACGAGACGCCGTCCGGGACGATGCAGGGCGGGGTCATCTCGCCCCTGCTCGCCAACGTCTACCTCAACGAGCTCGACTGGGAGCTGCACAAGGCGGGGCTGAGGTTCGTGCGCTACGCCGACGACAGCATAGTCATGTGCCGCGACGAGTCGGAGCTGGAGCGCGCCATAGTCGTGGTGGGCGAGGTGCTGGCCGACCTCGGGCTGGAGCTGGCGCAGGGGAAGACCTACGTCGTGGACACCCACGACGGCGACTTCGACTACCTCGGCTTCACGTTCCGCCACCAGGGCGGCGAGGGTCGCTACTTCGTCGCCCCATCCGACGCCAGCCTCTCCAAGTTCAAGTCCGAGCTGAAGGCGATGACCAAGAAGACCCACTCCAAGTCCTTCGAGCAGTGGGCGGCCGCGCTCAACCCCGTCCTCAGGGGGAAGTTCAACTACTTCCTCGCCGCCAACAGGGCGGTCAGGGCCGTGTGGGAGGAGTGCCGCCGCCGCGGCATGCGCTTCCACGGGCGGGCCAAGAGGACGTACCAGCAGCTCGACGCCTACGTGAGGCAGAGGCTGAGGGTGAACTTCGCCAACAGGGGAAGGCGGCACGCCAAGCTGCGCGACGCCAAGATGCTGACCGTCAAGTACGGCAACGCCTTCTTCCTCAAGGACATGGGACTGGTCAGCGGGCAGTACATGGCGGACCTGCTGCGCGACCCCGCTCTCACCAAGGACGAGTTCCTCTCCTCGCACAAGAGGAGACGCAAGTGGAGGTCCGACCAAAGGACGTCGGCCTTCTTTGGGTATGCCTATGCACGCTAGCCTGTGGAACAGTTCATCTGCAAAGAGGAGGAAAGCCGTATGCGTTAGTAGCGCACGTACGGTTTGATAGGGGGCGGGTGGAACCCAATCCACCCGCCTACCTTACCCTTGCCCTGAGCCGACGCCGGCGCCTCGCGGGACGCGGTGCTCGGCACGATCGGGCGGCTCCCGCGGCCGAGAGGGAGACTCGCCGCGGCCTGAACCTTGAAAACCGCATGGCCTGCCCGGGCGGGCGCCCCGGCACCTCACAAGGTCACATTGTTTAATGTGCCACGTGTTAGCTCAGCAATTTGCCGTTCTACACGGAGGGACACGGGTGGGACGGGCAGTCCCTCCGCCGTCACCGGGAGTGGGATGTGGGAGGGGCTCGTGACGGTGTGCTAGGCTTGCCCGCTGGGGGACCGAAGGGGATTGAAGATATTTGGGTGGGGTGACGGGGTGCCGGGCCATGAC
>JAGCBF010000100.1 GCA_017652285.1 Atopobiaceae bacterium | reverse complement strand
GGTCGGATCCTCTGCGATGTCGTATCTGGCAAACAGCTCGTGAGAATCACATGTTTTGTCGTAATAGGCACAGAGCATCTGAGCGGCAAACGACTTGCCGAATCGGCGCGGTCGACTCACGCAGACGAGGTTCTTCGTCGTGTCGACGGCCTTGTTCAAAAGCGCGATCATGCGCGTCTTGTCGACGTACTCGCCGTTTACGATCCTTTGGAACCCGCTGTTGCCAGGATTGAGGTATGTCCCCATCGTGCCGACCTCCGTTGTAGCGTCTCTTTGCAAGTATAGACAAGAGTCAGAGGGACAGGTGCCTTGACTCACCTATGCGGCCAAGGCACAGCGCGACCTCGCCCAGGTACATGCGCTCGCGATAGTCGTGGACGATTTCGAGGTCCGGGATGCAGTACTTGGGCAGCTTGCGCTCTAGCGTGCGAGCGATGCCGCACGCGTCGTTAACGGCGCCTATGGCCAGGTAGGCGACTTCTGGGGAAACCGTGCCGATGGTGGCCAGCAGGACGTTTTGCGCTATCTCCTGCAAACCGCGCTCGCTCCAGACCGCCTGCGCGTATCCATGCTCGTAACTGTTGTACTTAAAGTGACGCTGGTAGAACTTGGGCTCCCCCGCCAGGCCGTTGCGCCCCACCACGAGCCGGCCGTCCAGCACGGTGCCCTGGCCTCCGTTCTTGTGCCCCAACTGGTGCCGGTACAGCGTCAGGCTCTCGTGTTCGGCGTCCAGATAATAGCAGCCCATCGCCGCGGCGTTGGTGTTGTTGTCAACGAACACGGGGATGCCGTATGCGCGCTCGAGCTTCTCTGCGACCTCGTTGTCTCGCACGCCCAAGCTCGGAAGGTTCATCGAGCAAAAGTTGACGACGCCCGGCACCATGATTGCCATGGCGTCGATCGAGTCCTTGGAGACGCCCTTGACGAGCAGCGTGTCGAACAAGTCGTCAATGTCGCGCATGGTGACGCGCGGCTTTGTCACGGCACCGCGTATGGTGGCGCGATAATCGTCATACATGCGATATCCCATGCGCACGCTGCGGTCGCGGTACATCACGTTGAGCACGAGCACGCGTCCCGCGCGCGGCAACGGCCGTTCCGGCACGACAGGGCCGCTCTGCAAAGGACGCGGCTCCGGCTCGCCAAGCGCCTCGAGCAGCAGGCGCACCATGGCAAACGCGTCGCGCGACGCGAACACCCAATCCGGAAGGCAAAACGTGACGGCGTGACGATGCGTACGAAACAGCTCTTGCTGGAACTCGTGCGCACCTGGCGTCAGTATGATGGCAGAGGCCGGCCGGACGTCCGTCAATGCGTCGAGGGGGGACAAGTGCACAAACTCGCACCTTAGGGGAAGCTGGTCCTCACACGTCCGAAGGTTTGCGAGCAGCTCTTCCACGGCCGGCTCGCGTTCGCCACACAAAACGATGCGCTGGACCGCATGCCTCGACTCGGCCTCGAACGCATGCGCCATGTCCCTAAAGAGCTCGCGTGGGCGCCACCGGTCCTTTAGGACGAAGTGGGTAAGAAACGGCGCCTCACAGACGCCGAGACTCCCCACGCGCAGCTCGACCAAAGGCTGCTCGTCGTGCGTCAAAAAGATCACATGGGCCTGCCTGGCCTCGGTGCCAAAGACCAGGTGGTCTTCGTCAAGCACCTGCGCGTCGTGGCCGGCTATGGTCTGTTGCATAACCCATGCATAAAACGATTCGCGTAACTCACTCATGCCACATTCGCTCCTCAGTCGGACCCGCGGCTCCTATTTGTTAGGTGGTTTTAGATTAACTCACGTATCCAATATGGAGCAAGGTTCTTGCCCGTGGGCGTTAGTTTGGGTAGAGTCTTCTACAGGAGGAATATTGATGGCTACGTATGTGTTCTCGGATGTTCATGGGCATCATCGCACACTCGAGCGCTTGCTCGAGCGCGTGTCGCCCGGCGAAGAAGACGAGATCTGGGTGCTGGGGGACATGGTCGACCGCGGGCCGGATCCCGTGGCGGTAATGCGAACCTGCCGTGGCCTTGCCAACGCTCATGTGATATTGGGCAATCACGAGGCCATGATGCTCGACTGCTTTAAGAATCCAGAAAACGAGGCACTGCTCTTTCAGTGGACGATGAACGGTGGTGGCACGACCCAACAAGGCCTGCTGGACGTGGATGGCGACGAGCGCTTCGATTTGGTCGACTGGGTCGACAGCCTGCCGCTGTACGGCCACATCACGGTGGCCGAAAGAACCTATCTGCTGGTGCACGCAGGGCTGCGGCCGCTGAACTTCTCGGCGCGCAGCCGTTGGACGGACGTGACCATGGACGCGCTGCTGCGCTACCAAAACACCGAGGACGTGCTTTGGATTCGCGACGAGTTTTGGGGCCAGCCAACGGGCTTCGTGGACGAGCTGGGCAACGGCCCCATCGTCATCGCCGGGCACACGCCCGTTCCGTACGTGGAGGATCTGGCCGACGTGTTCGACCGTCCGGCGCGCGACGAAGAGGGCAACTGTCAGGTCATGCACCTTGGCGCCACGGACGCAACGGGCGGAGTCGCCGATCGCTGGGCCATCGACTGCGGCGCCGCCGGTGGCGCGAACTGGGGCCGCATCGCTCTCGTGTGTCTTGACGACGGCGAAGAGTATTACGAGGAAGTGCTGGAAGGCGAATAGGGCGACAGGCAAAGACCTGCCGCCACATGCCGCCCCAGCCCCTACTTATGCTGTGCGACCCAACGACGGTGCGACACCACGCGCGGCGCCGTCATGGAACGTGGCTCGTCGGGGAACGTGATCACGTTTTGTGCCCCGTTGTTCCACAGCTCGAGCACGTCCTCTGCCTCCTCGATAAAGTTCTCGATGTCTACCAGGCCATACATGCGCATGGGTAGGATGAACACGGGAATGCGCAGCAGGCCCTTCTGTACCGCCTCGCGCGCGGGGTACTCCAGGTGCGGGCACAGCAGGGCTACGTCCACCTCGCTCTGGCGGTCGCGCTTGACGTTACCGTTTACGAACGCGGACTGCTCTCCATATAGGTTGCCAAACGGAATGAACTCCAAAAAGACCTCGTCTTCCAAGTGCTTCTCTTTGAGCTGCTTGTTAAGGTGCGCGGCCATCGTGCTCGAAGAGAAGCCCCCGCCGCAGCAAATCGCAATGCGTAGCATATATGCCCCCTCGTGTCGAAATCAGCATTCCAAGTTAGATAATACATCTATCTTGAATCATAGGAGTTTGCCCTCTTCGACATTCCGTTAGCGGTGCCGACGTTTCCACAGCACGCGATGCTGCCATGCGGGCAGGTAACCCACCTCGCACATATGCCCTTGCGGCCACATGCCCACCGATGCCAGCTCGATCTGGCGCACCAATTGCGACATGGTGGCGTCGAAGCGCCTCTTCTTGAGCGCGCATTCCCACACCACCAGCACCGTCCAGCCCGCATCCATGAGCTCGGCGTGGTTGCGCGCGTCCCGTGCACGATTGCGCGCGAACTTGGCCTGCCAAAACTCGACGTTGCTTTTGGGCTCGGACAGGTTGCAGTGCGGGCACCGATGCCAAAAGCAACCGTTTACGAATATGGCGATCTTGCGACCCGGATAGCAAATGTCCGGCCGTCCTGGGCACTTCTTCCAATGCAGACGATATCCCGGCAGTCCCGCGTCGCGCAATGCCTTGCGTACCCGCAGCTCGGGCTTGGTGTTCTTGCTCTTGTTGGCCTGCATCACGTGACGCGTGGCCTCGCTTACGTGCGCCGACATCGACTGCTAGCGCTTCCGCAGCAACGCCTCGATATCTGCCACGATGTCTTCTGGCGTAAAGTGATAGATCTTGAAGAACTCGTCGGTGGGCACGCGATCCAAGAACTCCTTCTTGCCGCCGTAACACGACACGCGCATGTGCGTCTTTCCGTAATAGCGTGCCACCTTTTCGCCAAAGCCGCCGCACAGGATGCCCGCCTCCAGCGTGACCACCAGCGAATGGTCGCGCAAAAGCGAGTCGAGGAGCGGCTCGTCAAAGCTGGAATAGTTGAGTGCCTCCACGAGCGTAGCGCTTATGCCCTCGCGCTCCTCCAAAAGACATGCTGCCCGACGTGCGAGCTCCACCGTGCTGCCCAGGCTCAAAAAGGCGATACACGACCCCAGGCGCTCCATGTGCCATCCGCCGGGACGCTCGCGATCGAACGCCCCCTCGCCTCCCGACAAGACCTTCTCGGGCACGCGAATGACCACGGGACGCTCCCGCTGGTCGATCGACCAGTCGAGCATGTCCAGGTACTCCTGCTCCGTTGCCGGCGCCAGACACGTAATGCCCGGAATATTGCTGGTCATGACGATGTCGAGCGTTCCGGCGTGCGTCGCGTCGATGTCGTAGAAGCCCGCGCCAAACACCAGCACGGTCGCGGGGCTGCGGTTAAGGCCAAGCTCCTGCACGAACTGGTCAAACGCGCGCTGGGCAAACGTCGCCATGACCATAAACACCGGCTTCGCGCCTCCGCGCGCCAGTCCGGCGCTGAATGCCGTGGCGTGCTGCTCCGTAATGCCCGTGTCAACAAACTGGTCGCCGCACCATTCCCTGAATTCCGGCGTCAGACCGACCCCCGAAGGGGCACCGGCGTTGACCACCACGACGCTCTTGTCTGCCGCCATCTTGCGCCTAAGGTAGTCGCGCGTGATCTGCTGGTAGGTCTTGGGAGCGTCCGCCGGCTCGACGCCTGCACGCGCGGGATCGAACGCGGGCGGAATCGAGTGGGCCGCCTCGGGATGCTGCTCCGCCCACGCAAACCCCTTGCCCTTTACGGTATGGATGTGCACGACCACGGGATGGTCCAGGTCCTTGACCTCCAAGAAGGCCGCCACCAGCGCACCGACGTCGTTGCCCTCGTCCACGTAGCGATAGTCCAGCCCCAGTGTGCGGAAGAAGTTGTCTTCGCACGTTCCCTTGGTCTGCCTGAGCTTCGCAAGGTTGCGGTACACGCCACCGGAATTGGGCGCGATGGACATGCCGTTGTCGTTAAAGACCACGATGAGGTTCGACCCCAGCTCGACGGCATTATCCAGGCCCTCGAAGGCCTCGCCCCCGCTGAGCGAGCCGTCTCCCAGCACCGCGATAACGTTATGGTGCTGGCCAAGGAGGTCACGTGCCTTGGCAAGGCCGCACGCCAAGCTCACCGCCTGCGACGTATGGCCCGCCCTAAAGAGGTCGTAGGCGCTTTCGTCGGGGTTGGTGAAGCCCGTGAACTCCCCGTAGTGCGCCGCGTCCAGGTAGGCACGCTTGCGTCCGGTAAGCATCTTGTGGGTGTAGCACTGATGTGACACATCGAAGACAAGCTTGTCTTGGGAAAGGTCGAACACGTGATGCAGCGCAATGGTCGCCTCCACAAACCCCAAGTTGGGACCTAGGTGGCCGCCCGTCACCAAGGTGGAATCCACCAAGGCGCGCCTGGCTTGCGCGGCAAGGCCTTCCAACTCGGGAAGGGACAGACGGCGCACATCGGCAGGACTCTCGATGCGCTCGAGATAGTCGCTCATATGTCTCCTCTCCCTAAAGCTCTTACCATATTTAACATCTTTTAACCGAGACTACGCACGTGGGGACAAAAGGCGGACAATTCCCACATGCAACATGCCCCTTTGCGATGACGTCGCCGTTCCGCGCCCTCCTGCGCGCGCCGCTCCGCTTAACTACTGTACCCCTGTCGCGCTCACTCCACGCACGCGCCGCTAAAGTTGATGCCGCGCGTAAGCGTGAACGCCCCCTCCGCGTCAAAACCGTCCTCGAACACGATGTCGAGCGCCGCCGACACTTCGTCGAGTGCGTTGTTGTAGAGCTCCCAAAACGACGCGGTGGTCGTCTCTCCCGTAAACGGGTTTTTCCACGCGCGATGGTCGCGATTGTCAAAGCTGCTGGTGAGCTCTGCCCGCACGCGATGCGACATCGCCTTGACCAGGGAGTAGCGAATGTGGCGCACCGGCACCTCGATGCGCTCGAACAGGCTGGCCTTGGCTCCCTTGGGAGAATAGAACATGCGCTGCGCCACGCGAAAGCACGACACCGCCAAGGGGAACACGTGAGCCGCGGTCGGCTCCCCCGCTGCCAGATCCCCCACGATGGCGTCGAAGTAGACGTCGCCGACAACCCGCAGCATGTTGTCACTGCCGCGCAGCACCTCCCTGTACGGACGGTACGTCTCTATGGTCTGGTTTCGCTTGGTAAAGAGCACCATCTCGTCCAGGTCGCGCTCGATTTCTGCGTGCACGATGCTGTGATCGGTAACGTCCAGGTCCGCGACGCCCGCATGGCAGATGCCGCGCTCCCACCAAAAGACGAGCGGATGAATCGCGCGGTCCAGCAGATAATGGCAGGTAAAGCCCGCCAGATACGCCCGCCCGATGGCCTTGTCGACCTCTGGCAACGCGTCGACGGCCTGGCGCAGGCGCACGAACAGGGACGTGGGAGGGTCTTTGTGCATGTTGCCGCCCAGCTCCTCGAACTCGTGCAGCGGCGGCATGAGCATGAGGTAGAACAGCGGGTCGGGACCCTGGTTGCCCAACAAGAAGGCCGCGCGCTCGTCGGGCGTAAAGACATGGACCGTCCGCGAGGCGATGCCGTAGGCATCCTGGCCAAAGAAGTCGTGGGTTAGCATGGCAGGCATGGGACAATCTCCTTAATGTAGACCGAATCACTAACAGCATAGCGCAGTTCGCCGAGCAGTAACAATCGCAACTTTTCCATTCGAGTACGATAAGAGGGCAGGCGTACTATAAGGAGATGACGACGATGGCACGAACGACCTTTACCAAAGCGGAGAAGAGCTGGATTTTGTACGACGTGGGCAATTCCGCTCTCGTGCTGCTCGCAACCAGCGTTATTCCCATTTACTTCAACAGCCTCGCCGCGGCCGATCCCTCGGTGCAAGACGTCGCGGTCGGCGCATGGGGCGCCGCCGAAACCATCGCGTCGCTCATCATCGCCCTTCTCATGCCCATCCTTGGCTCCGTGGCAGACATGGAGGGCATGCGCAAGAAGTTCATCATGGGATGCGTGGGCACGGGTGCGGTTGCGACCGTTGCAATGGGCTTTCCGTCGCACTGGTTTGCGTTCCTGCTCATTTACGTCGTTTCGTCCGTGGCGCTCAACGCGTCGTTCGTGTTCTATGACGCGCTCCTGGTCGACGCGACGACCGACGAGCGCATGGACGAGGTGTCGAGCCAGGGCTTTGCTTGGGGCTACGTCGGGTCGTGCATACCGTTCATCGCCTGCCTGCTCATCGTGCTCAATGCCGACAAGCTCAACATGACCCTGCAGACCGCCATGCTCATCGCGTTTGTCATTACGGCGGCATGGTGGGTGGCCTTCTCCATTCCGCTGCTCAAGAACGTGGAGCAAAAGAGCTTTAAGCCGCGCCAGCCGCATGCCATCCTCAATGCCATCAGGGGCATCGGCAACACGCTGCGAAACATTTGGAACTACAAGAGCATGCGCTACTTCATACTCTCGTACTTCTTCTACATCGACGGCGTGCACACGGTTATCAAGATGTCAACGAGCTACGGGTCCAACCTGGGCATCGAGGGAACGCAGCTGGTGCTCGCGCTGTTGGTCACGCAATTCGTGGCTTGGCCCTCCTCAATCCTGTACGGCAAGCTCGGGCGCAAGGTCGGCACGAAGAAGATGCTGCTCGTCGGCATCGTGGGCTACTTCTTCATCACGCTCTTTGCCGCGTTCTTCCTTCGCACGGCAACGGAGTTTTGGATCCTCGCCATCTGCGTCGGCCTGTTCCAAGGCGGCATTCAGGCGCTGAGCCGCTCGGAGTTCGGAAAGCTCTGTCCCAAGGACCACGCCAACGAGTACTTTGGCTTCTTCGACATCTTTGGCAAGTACGCTGCCGTGCTGGGCACGGGCCTAGTGTCGATCTTTACCTTCCTTACGCACAACCCGTCACTGGGCGTGCTCTCCATCGCCATCCTGTTTGTGATTGGGTTCGTCATCATGCTCAAGGTGCCGGACCGCAGCTAGTACGCACGAACCATGCAGACGGGGGCGAAGGGATGTGGCCTTCCCTTCGCCCCCGTCTGATTTGTCGTCGCGTTTGCGCTAGCCAAGCACCTGCAGGTTCTTCATGCTCATGTCTAGTATGCCTGCGGAGTGCGTGAGCGCACCAGAAGATATGTAGTCGACCTTGAGGTCTGCAAGGAACTCGACGTTCTCGCGCGTCACGTTGCCCGAAATCTCTGTGGCGGCACGGCCGTCGATGATGTCGATCGCCTCCTGCATGGTCGCGTGGCTCATGTTGTCGAGCATGATCACGTCTGCGCCAACCTCCACAGCATCGCGTACCATGTCCAACGTCTCGCACTCGACCTCGATCTTTGCCATAAAGGAGCAGCGCTCGCGCGAGGCGAGCACGGCCTCGCGTACGCCACCGGCCGCCTCGATGTGGTTGTCTTTGAGCAGCACGGCATCGGACAGGTTGTGCCGATGGTTGCCGCCCCCGCCAATGCGCACCGCCATCTTGTCAAAGATGCGCATGCCAGGGGTCGTCTTGCGCGTGTCGACCAGGCGCGCGGTCGATCCGGCATCCGCCAGGATGTCTGCCATCTGCCGGGTGTAGGTGGCCACGCCACTCATATGCTGCAGGTAGTTGAGCGCCGTGCGCTCGCCGGACAACAGCGTCCGCACGTCGCCCTCTATGGTCGCGAGCATTTGCCCCTTGCGGATCTTGTCGCCGTCGCGCACGAGCGGGGTGACGGTGGTCGTGGGATCGAGCAGCTCAAACGTGCGCACGAATATCGCCATGCCCGCAATGATGCCGTCCTCCTTGCACAGCAGCTCCACGCGCGCCTGACGGCGATCCGGGATCACGGAGTCGGTGGAGATGTCGCCGGCTGGCATGTCCTCTTCCAACGAGGCGCGAATGTGCTTCTCCATGACCACGCTGAGCGTCGAGGGGTCCACCCGCGGACGCTGCTCGCGCGTGTGGTCGGCCGTGATCTTCTCGGCTGCGCGACGCGCGAACACCAGGCATTCGAGCAGGCTGTTGGACGCCAGACGGTTGCGACCATGCACGCCCGTGCACGAGGTCTCCCCCACCGCGAACAGACGGGGCATGGTGGTCTCCGAATTGCTGTCCACGTGAATACCGCCCATAAAGTAATGCTGCGCGGGCACGACGGGAATCGGCTCCTTGGTTATGTCGAAGCCCTTGGAAAGGCAGTACTCGTAGATGTGCCTAAAGTGCGACAGGATGATTTCGGGCATGACGTTTTCGAACGAAAGCCACACGTGCTTGGAACCCTCGCGTTCCATCTCGTCCATTATCGCCTTGGTAACCACGTCGCGCGGCTGCAGCTCGTCGGTAAAGCGCTCGTACTTGGAGTTGAGAAGCACGGCGCCCTCGCCGCGGGCGGACTCGGTGATGAGGAAGGATCTGCCCGGTGTGTCCCTATACAGCGTGGTGGGATGGATCTGCACGTAGTCCATGTGCTCCAGGAGCACGCCATGCTCTGCCGCGATGCGGCAGCCGTCGCCCGTAAGGATGGGATAGTTCGTCGAACGCTCGTAGGTGCCGCCGATGCCGCCCGTCGCCAAGATGGTGAACCGAGAATAGATCTCCAGCTTTTCGCCCCTGCGCTGAACGCAGGACACGCCCGTGCACACCCGCTTTTCGTCTGGACCGACCTCGTCGAGAAGATCCACCATCTCGGTGTTCTCGTATATCCTGATGTTGTGGGACGCACGAGCCTGAAGCAGCAGCGTCTCGGTTATCTCGCGGCCCGTTATGTCTTCGTGGAACAGGATGCGCGCCCTGGAATGGGCCCCCTCGCGCGTGTACAGCAAGTTGCCTTGGGGGTCGCGGTCAAAGCGCGCGCCGTACGAGATGAGGTCATTCACGCAGTCGCGCGAATTGCGGATCATGATGTCCACGCTCTCGCGACGGTTCTCGTAATGTCCCGCCTTTAGGGTGTCCTCCACGTACAGGTCGAAGTCCTCTTCGTTGCGCATGACGGCGATGCCGCCCTGCGCCAGCATGGAGTCGCAGGTCTCTATGTCGCCCTTGGCGATGAGGATCACGTCGCATCCGCGTGGCAACTTGAGCGCTGCATAGAGGCCGGCGATGCCGCAGCCCACAACGACCACATCGCATTGGAGCTTTCTCATGTGCGTTCCTTCCCGATGTACATACATAAACCGTCCCCTCTGCCGCGAGGGCAGAGGGGACCTTTGTCACACAGCGACTATTGCGCGAGCTCCAGCATGCGCTCGAGCGCACGCCTTGCACCTTGGGCAAAGCGCTCGTCCACAAATACCTCCCCGGACTGGTCGCGCAAGCACGCGACTACCTTTTCGCCCGTCACGCGCGCCATGTTGGGACAAATCGGCGTCGTGCGCGGGAAGTAGAAGCGCTTTCGATCTGCATCTCCTGCGGCCGCGACCTGCTTTTTTATCTCGTGCAAGACGCCGTACACGGTACAGATGATGTACTCGTCCTCCGTACCGGTAACGCAGCGGTCGATGATGCCCGACGTCGACCCAATGTAGGCGGCCTTGTCCAATACCCACGTGGCGCATTCCGGGTGCGCGCATACCACCGCGTGGGGATGCTCGTGCAGCAGCTCCTCCACCTCGCGCACCTCGATCGCCTCGTGCGTGGGACAAAAGCCGTCGTTGAGCATGACGTTTTTGCTGGGGACCTGCTCCTTGATGTAGTGCCCCAAATGGACGTCCGGCACAAAGAGGATGTTGTGCTCGGGCAGGCGCTCCACGATGCGCTTGGCGTTTGACGAGGTCACGCACACGTCGGACCATGCCTTCATCTCGTTGGTCGAGTTGACGTAGCACACCACCGCCAAGTCGTCGCCATAAGCCTCCCGCGCCTCGTCGATGGTCTGCTTGCGTAGCATGTGCGCCATGGGGCAGTCCGCGGACGGCTCTGGCATCAGCACGCGCTTTTGCGGCGACAGCAGCTTGGCGCTTTCGGCCATGAATTCGACGCCGGCGAATACCAACGTCTTGCAATCCAGGCTAGACGCCTTTTTTGCAAGGAAGTACGAGTCCCCCACGTAGTCCGCGAGGTCCTGTGCATCCGACTCCACATAGTAGTGGGCAAGCACGACTGCGTCGTAACGTTCTTTTAGCTCCAAAAACTCGTCGAGCAGCTCTTGCGTAAGCATGGCAAACCCCCTCGAAGGCTACGGAATGGGGAAACTATATCACATGAACTGAATCTAGCCATAAAACTGGGGCGTGCGTTCAGTTTTGTAACGTCGATTTAGCGTTGCGTGGCAACTCACGCTCTTACGGCGATCAATCCTTCCAACGCCTCGATCATGGTGTCGACCTGCTCGCGTGTGACGACCAGCGGAGGCAGGAAGCGCAGGATCGAGTCACCGATGTGGTTGAGCACCAAGCCATAGCCACCCTTGCCGGCAAGGGCGAGGCCGTCGTCGACCAGCGCCGTGGCAATGGGCACGTCAAACTGTGCGCCGCGCATCAGGCCCGCGCCACGGACCTCGACCACGTGCGGCAACGCCAACAGGCGGTCGGCCAGGTAATCGCCCACCTCGCGCACATGAGCGCCCATGTCCTCTGCGACCAACGTCTCCACGCACGCGCGTCCGGCGGCAGCGGCCAGCGGGTTTCCTCCAAAGGTCGAGCCATGGTCGCCGGGAACCAGCAAGTCGGCGACCTCGCTGCGCGCGGCGACGGCTCCCGTGGGGAAGCCGCCCGCAATGCCCTTTGCCATGGACACCACATCCGGCTCGATGCCCGCACGCTGGTACGAGAACGGCGCCCCGGTGCGGAAGAAGCCGGTCTGCACCTCGTCCACCACCAGCACCAGGTTGCGCTCGTGGCACAGCGCGGACACGGCACGCAGGTAGTCGAGGTCCGCCGGCCACACGCCTCCCTCGCCCTGTATGCACTCCAACATGACCGCGCACACCGGCCCGCATTCCGCGGGAGGGTCGTCGATTACCGCGACCAGCGCGTCGATGTCGTTGAGCGGCACGGAGCAAAAGCCCGCCGGCAGCGGCCTAAAGCTATGGTGGAACACGTCCTGACCGGTCGCAGAAAGCGTCGCGAGCGTGCGCCCGTGGAAGCTCTTGCGAGCAGTGACGATGCCCGTGGCACCGCTCAGGTTCCTCTCGCCCCAACGACGCGCCAGCTTGAAGGCACCCTCGTTTGCCTCGGCACCCGTGTTGGCGAAGAACGTCTTCCAGATCGTGCCGGTGGTGCCCGTAACGACGCCGCGTTCGTCCGTCGTCGCCGAAAGCAGCTCGCTTAGATGCTTGGCCAGCTCGCCGCGATTCTGTTCGTGGTAGTAGTTGCCCACCTGCCACACCTTCGCAGCTTGCTCCGTCAAGGCCTTTACCAGTGCCGGATGCGCATGCCCCAAGCTCACGGAACCGATCCCAGCAAGAAAGTCCAGGTACTCGTTGCCCGCCGCATCGACCAGCACCGCACCTCGACCAGACACGAACTCAACGGGCAGGCGCCCATAGGTATGTATCACGTATTGTTCGTCAAGCGCTACGACCTCTTTGTCAAATGACATGGCGTCTCCTTACTCCTGATAAAACACGGTGCCAATACCGGCGTCGGTAAAGCATTCGAGCAGCAATGCGTGCGGGAAGGTCCCGTTCATGATGCGCACGTCATGCACGCCGGCGTCAAGAGCCTCCACGATGGATCGAATCTTGGGTATCATACCCGTGGTTAGCGTGCCGCTTTCCAAGATCGAGCGGGCCTCCTCGCGATTGAGCTGCGAAATCAGGCTCTCCTCGTCGTCGATGTCCCCATACAGGCCGTCGACGTCGGTAAGATAGGCAAGCGTGTGCGCGCCAAGCGCCTGCGCCACCTTGCTCGCCGCAATGTCCGCGTTGATGTTGTACAAGCCATCCGGACCACAGCCCACGCTTGCGATGACGGGTATGTAGCCGTCGGCAAGCACGGATTCGATAAGCCCCGTATTCACCTTGTGCACCTCGCCCACATGCCCCAGGCCCGGATCGACTTGTCGGCACACCAAGGTCTTGCCATCCGCGCCGGATATGCCCACCGCGTTGTTGCCATATTCGTTGAGCAGCCACACCAGCTCTTGGTTGACCTTGCCGATAAGCACCTCGGCCACCGTTTCCATGGTGGCGTCGTCGGTCACCCGCAGACCGTCCTTAAACTGCACGGGAATGTCCAGCTTGCCAAGCAGCTGGTTGATCGCCTTTCCGCCGCCGTGCACCAAAACCACGCGCATTCCCATGAGCTTGAGAAGCTCGATGTCGGCCAAGACCTCCTTGCACAGCGCGGGGTCTTCCATGGCCGCACCGCCGTACTTGACCACGACCGTGTGGCCACTCATTCTATGGATCCAAGGCATGGCCTCAACCAGCACGTTTGCCTTCTCGAGTGCTGCCGCACGACGCTTGCGGTCCTCTTTTTTCATTTCGTCCTCCTCCGGGTGCGCGAACGGTCGCGCACCCCGACGCATGGTTCCGATCGTTTGCTGTGCCATGCCTTAGGTGCGATAGTCTCCGTTAATGGTAACGTACTCGTACGTAAGGTCGCAGGTCCACACGCGCGCGTGGGCGTCCCCAACGCCCAGGTCGATGGCGATCCTGACCTCCGGCCCCTCAAAGCGACGCAGCATGTCGTCCTCGTCCATGGGTACCGGCAGCCCCTTGCGCAGCACCGGCACGCCGAGCAGGTCGATGTCGACGCCGTACTGGTCGAAGTCGACGCCGCACTTGCCTGCGGCGGCAGCGACACGGCCCCAGTTGGCGTCATGGCCAAAGATGGCCGTCTTCACCAGCGGCGAGTTGGCGATCGAGCGGGCCACCGTGTCCGCGTCCTTGTCGGTCGCGGCACCCAGCACGTCGACCGTCACGAGCTTGGTTGCCCCCTCGCCATCCGCGGCGATCTTGCGCGCAAGCTCCTCGCACACGGCACGTATCGCCGCCGCAAACGCGAGGTAGGCATCGGTGCCCTTCTCGACGAGCTCGTTGTTGGCGGCACCCGACGCCAACAGGACGCACGTGTCGTTGGTCGAGGTGTCGGAGTCGACGGTCACCTTGTTGAACGTCTGGTTCGCCGCCTCGCTCAGTGCCGCCTGGGCTGCCTCGGGCGCAATGGCGCAATCGGTGGAAAGCACGCAGAGCATGGTCGCCATGTTGGGTTGGATCATGCCCGAACCCTTTACGAACCCGCCCACATGAACGGTTGCCACGCCCCCGTCACCAGCGGGAACCTGGAACGCGAACGAGCTTTCCTTGGGTACGGTGTCGGTGGTCATGACCGCGCGCGCCGCGTCATGCGCCGCCTTGGTGGAATGGGCCAGGGCACGGGCGGCCGTGGGCACCCCCGCGACGAAGCCGTCGAGCGCCAGCGGCACGCCGATAACGCCCGTCGATGCGACGAGCACCTCTTCTTCCGCACAACCGAGTTCGGTGGCCACCAAGCGCGCGACCTGTTTGGCGACCTCCACGCCCGGCGCACCAGTCGACGCGTTCGCGTTGCCCGAATTGAGCACGACGGCACGCGCCCTTCCCGTTGCGGCACGCTCCTTGGACACCTGCACCGGCGCGGCACAAAAGCGGTTTTGCGTAAACACGCCCGCACATACGCACGTGTCGTCAGCAGACACGAGCGCCAAATCGCGACGCGTTGGGTCGCCGCGCAGGTTTGCGCAGACACCGGCAGCCTTTATGCCCTCGGCCGCGCAAACGCCACCCTCGCAGGCTTCGATGCCATAGGTCGACAGCACGTCTTCGTCGGACGGTACTTCCAACGGCAAAATTGCATCCATTGCTCTTCTCCCCCATAAGACGGGAATTACGTGACTCGCAATTGTACAATGCCGTTCCCTGCC
Organism: Atopobiaceae bacterium; assembly: GCA_017652285.1. GTDB lineage: Bacteria > Actinomycetota > Coriobacteriia > Coriobacteriales > Atopobiaceae > RUG440. Next base: position 97 of record JAGCBF010000100.1, on the reverse strand, counting down.
ATCGCAGACAGATAACCAAACTGTAAAGGTATTGGGCCGTCAGACATCGGCGCGCACTTAAAAATGGCCGATTGGGGCTAGGCCCCTTTCGGCCACT
>JAGCBF010000099.1 GCA_017652285.1 Atopobiaceae bacterium | reverse complement strand
GTAACTAGCGGGGTGGACATGAACTGTCCGACGCTCATAGCGGCACGCGGCCGCCCGCGCGCAGGCGCCCACCGGCCGCGCAGGGGTGACGGGGGACGGACCTACCGTCACCTAAGAGTCCGTTTGGCGAGCGTCCCGCGGCCGGAATTCCTGCGAAAGTCCGTTTGGCGAGCGTCCCGCGGCCGGAAGTCCTGCGAAAGTCCATCTGGCGAGCCGAGGTTCCTGCAAAAGTGAATCTGGCGAGGCTTTTTCCTGCAAAAGTCCGTTTGGCGAGCCTCGCCAAACGCGAAAACGCGGGAATTTCCCTCGCCAAATGCAGTTTGTGAGGAATCGTCCCTCGCCAAACGGACTTTCGCGGGAAATCGGCCGAAAGGGACCCGGATACCTCACGACGCTGCCCCTCTGTGTCGTACCGGGCGCGAGCGACAATAGCCAGGGCCTGCGTTAGGAGCGTCGGCGGGGAGCATAACCCGGGAAAACTCGTTTTCAGTTGCTCCCTCACGAGAACCGTCTCATAGTCACGGCAGGAGGCTCGAAGGGGGCATACGAAAACAGGCCAGCTCGTCTAATTAGTGAGCTGACCTGCGAAAATTTGGTCGCGGGGGCAGGATTTGAACCTACGACCTCCGGGTTATGAGCCCGGCGAGCTACCAAACTGCTCCACCCCGCAATATGTGGTGCGCCTCAGCGCGAAGCATTACTATAGTTCCCCGTACTCAATGGGTCAACTTCTTATTTGAGAGGTACACAATTTGCACACAATGGCCGCTTGTGGCGCTCGTTTAAGCTCGTGGCCACTAGCGCGCGTAGAAGTGGGTGTCGTCGGTGAGCTTGCGGATCTCGTCGATGATGGCGTCGGTCTTGCTGTCGTAGCCGGAAGTGGCAAGGCGCGTAAGCTCGGCTTGGAGCTTGTCGAGCTCAAGAAGCAGCTGGTCGTTGTCCTCCTGCAGCTTGTCCATCTCGTTGAGGCTGGAGTTCATGACGCGTAGCTGCTCGACGTCCGTGCTGCCGCTCTTGAGGGCGCCGGCCTGCTCCAGACGACTCAGGCGCTGGTACTCCTTGGAGTCAAACGCCTGAATAAGGTTGGCGAGCTGCGCCGCCTTGTGCACGATGCGGTCCAAGGCTTGGTCGACCGGTACCGAGAACTTGTCCCATGTTAGGGTAGACCGCTCAAACTCCTCTTCCAGCACGGCGTAGATGCCCTTGCGTCGCAGCTCGGCCTTGTTAAGGGCGCCCAGCACGCCGCGTGCGTACGGCCCCAGCACGCCATCCTCCTCAAAGGGGAGCACGACCTTGGCAACCGACTCCGGCGTGGCCTTCTCCTCGTCCAAATAGGCGTACGTCTTGGCACTGCCCGCAGGCAGGGCGTTGTCTCCGCGCGAACGGCGGATAAGCCAGCGCACCAGCAGTACCACGCCGACGATGGGCAACGCTACGGGCAGGGCCACGAGGCTTACCACCAGCGCCAGTATGATCGCTATGGCACTGAAAAGATGGTCGAACACGTCCATATTACGCACACCTCCCGGTAGTCCGTCAGGTCATGCGATGAGGCAAGCGGAATGCCCGTCGCCCCATCGGCGGCAATGCTACGCCAGCTCGGCGCGCAGGTCGTCCAGCAGGGGACCGCCGTCGCCGCGGCGCCAGTACATCCAGCCGTCCTGATCCGTGTTGGCCGCGCCCACAGAAGACAGGAACCTCGTGTAGGCCTCGGCGGGGTCCTCGAACATCTCGCCGTTGGCCAGCATGATCTTGCCCGTGGAGGTAACGGTCGCTCGCCCGGGATGCAGCGGGCTCACGCTTACAAGCGCGTCGTCCATCTGCACCAGACCAGCGGCAAAGAGCTCGGCGAACGTGACCTTGTGCGTGGCCGCCGCGCGGGCGGAAAGCCTAAACGCCGCGCCGGCGCCCTCGGGCAGTTCGGGACGAACCCACACGGCAAGCGCGCGCTCCACCAGGCGCTCCGCGCGTTCCTTTATTTGTGCGGGCGTCCATTCCGTGGCGGCCAGGATGTCGTTTGCCAGCGCCAGCGGGGACTCGGCGATGCGTCTTTGCTTTTGCTCGAAGCTGCCTTCTTGCAGGTCAAACGGGTGCGGCGTGAGCGTGAGGTTGCCCAGGTTGTTGATGCACTCCTCAAAGGTGCGCTCGGGAGCGTCGCCCAATGCCGCGCGCCAGGCGTCGTCTTCCAGCGCCCGCTGCGGCATGACGTGCTCGAGCGACCAGTTGTATGCCTCCAGCGCAACCGTGTCCGTGGGCTCCAGCTCCTCGTCGATACGCGCGAGCAGGTACAGCGCGCCGGCCAGGCTGTGCGTGTCGCGCGTGGCGAGAGCGTGGGCAAATTCGGCGTCGGTGGGGAAGCGCCTCTGCGTGCCCTCCTCGTTGAGCAGCATGGCGACGAAGGCGTCGACCACCTGTCCCTCCTCGCTGCGCACCGCGTCGATGCGCGCGATGAGCGACGAGAAGAACGGCGCGAGCACGCTTTGCGCGCAGTCGCACACGGACCTTCGGAACAGGTAGCTCTCGATGGCGCGAAGCATGAGAAGGAACGCCTCGCGGTCGAACTCGTGGTGCTCGTAGCCGTCAAACAAAGAGATCAGCAGCGGGTTGACCACCGGCGCGTCCAGCTGCGCGATGCGGCCAAACGCCTGCGCGAGCTGCTCGTCGTCCACCTGGCCGCGCGTGACGGCGGCGTAGTAGCGGGCGAAGCGCTTGAGCTTGAGGCTCAGGTTCTTCATGCGGTCGTTCTCGTTGAAGCCGTGGAACAGCACGTAGCGCTTGAAGGCTTGGTACACGTCCACCTTGGCCATGGACGTCGGTGCGTGCACCACGCTTAGGTAGCTGCGGATAAAGTCGTCAAAGGCGTCGTCGAAGCCGATGGTGTCGGTCGCCAGGATCTGCTCGATGGGCGCCCAGTAGGTGCGATACAGGCTCTGCTGCTCGGCCATGGGGTAGCTCATCAGCACGAAGTTTCGCACGAGGTCCGCGTTGGTCAGGTCCTTGCCGGTGGCGTTCATCGACTCAAAGATCACCTGCGGGTCATCGGTCCCCTGTGTCAGCGATATGGACACGACCTCAAGACGCTGCAAGCCTGTCCAGACCAGGCTCACGTCGTCGAGCGCCTCCACGCGCCGCTCGAAGAACTCGAGGTTCTGGGCAAGGCGCGACAGGGGGTCGAGCTCGGCGTCCCTGCCTGCGACCAAGGCATCCACCAGCGCGCGATAGGCGTCGCGGTCACCCTTGGAGAGCGTGAGCTTGTAGAAGTCCTCCCCGCCGCGGAAGTGGTTGGTCAAAAAGCCGCTTTGCAGCACCTCTGCCTTGGTAAACGACAAGCGCTCCTGCGGATGGCGCCCCGCGTAGCGCGCCAAGGCAACGAGCAAAAGCGTTATGGTGGTAATGCGTTGCTGGCCGTCGATGAGCAGCAGCGGCGCCACGCCCTGGTCGGAGAGCTGGCCGTCCTGGATGGTGACGATCGAGCCCGTAAAGTGCGTGCCCTGCCGCCTGCGGCCGCATGACAGGATGTCGTCCCACAGCTGGGCGCACTGCGTGTCGTCCCAAGAATAGGGACGCTGGTACACCGGCACCACGAAGCGCACGTTCATCTCGCTCATGAGGCCCAAAATGTTGCGTGAGTTGGCATCCATCTCATGCTCCAATCAAACAAGGGGAGAGTTGGTAACAGCATACCGCAAACGACGTGACAACGAACACCACGTTGGCGGCGGGCCTCTGTGTGGGTGGCTCACTGGTTCCAAACGTAAACCATCGGTTAAGCATTATTGTATTTTCGAAGACGCGTACGGGTACCACGTATTATCTAATGGCAATGTTCGGATTTGAATCCAGGAGGAAACTATGAAGTTTCGTCAATTTGGCGCGCTGTTGTCTGGCACGCTTCTTGCCGCGTCGCTGGTCGCCTGTGGTGGCCAGAGCGCAGATACTACCAACCAGGCGTCTACCGGCGGCGACGCCGACAAGACCTACGTCATTGCCACCGACACCGCCTTCGCTCCGTTTGAGTATGCCGAGTCCGACGGCACCTACGTGGGCGTCGACATCGAGCTGCTCGAGGCCATTGCCAAGGACCAGCAGTTTGATTACGACCTCAACCCCGTGGGCTTCGACGCCGCGCTGCAAAACGTGCAGTCCGGCCAGGCGGACGGCGTCATCGCCGGCATGAGCATCACCCCCGAGCGCGCAAAGGTCTTTGACTTCTCCGAGCCCTACTACGACTCCACCGTGTGCTGCGCCGTCGCCAAGGACAGTGGCGTCTCCTCGCTCGATGACCTCAAGGGCCAAAACGTGGCCGTGAAGAACGGCACCATGAGCGCCGACTGGGCAAACAGCATCAAGGACGAGTACGAGCTCAACATCACCACGTTTGACGATTCGCCCACCATGTACGAAAACGTGACCACGGGCAACTCCGTGGCCTGCTTCGAGGACACGCCCGTCATGAGCTATGCGATTTCCCAGTACGCAACGACCGACGGCAAGGAGGGCAAGGACTTCAGCATCATTGCCGAAGCCGACGCCAGCAGCGAATTCGCGACGCCCTACGGCTTTGCGGTAAACAAGGACAGCAATGCCGAGCTGCTGAAGAAGTTCAACGACGGCCTGGCAAACATCAAGGCTGACGGCACGTACGACAAGATCGTTAACAAGTACATCCAGTCCGTAAACTAGCAAAGCAAGAGCAAAGGGAAGTGCACCTTTGCCTCGTCGGGGCAAAGGGGC
>JAGCBF010000098.1 GCA_017652285.1 Atopobiaceae bacterium | reverse complement strand
GCACGCCCGTGGCACGCATGTCGGGCACCACGCAAAAGTACTGCCACACGTCCAAGCCGGCAGCCTCGATCTCGTAGCGCACGATGGCGTCCGCCTCGCGCAGCGCCTCCAGGCGGTCGCGGGTAATGGCGCCAAGGCAGCGCACGCCCAGACCGGGGCCGGGGAACGGCTGACGGTCCACCATGGAGTCTGGCAGGCCCAGCTCGCGACCAACCACGCGTACCTCGTCCTTAAACAGCAGCTTTACGGGCTCAACAAGCTCGAACGCAAGGTCTTCCGGCAGACCGCCCACGTTGTGATGCGCCTTGACGCCCGCCTCGGACTCCAGGATGTCGGGATAAATCGTGCCCTGGCCCAAAAAGCCAATGCCCTCGAGCTTGGCCGCCTCCTCCGCAAAGACCGCGATGAACTCCTCGCCAATAACGTGGCGCTTCGCTTCCGGGTCGGCGACGCCCGCCAGCTTGTCCAAAAAGCGATCGGTGGCGTCCACGTAGATCAAGTTGGCCTTCAGCTGGTTTTGGAACACGTCGATTACCTGCTCGGACTCGCCCTTGCGCATGAGGCCATGGTTCACATGCACGCACACGAGCTGCTGGCCAATGGCCTTGATCAGCAGTGCAGCCACCACGGAGGAATCTACGCCGCCCGAAAGCGCAAGCAATACCTTGCCGTCGCCAACCTGTTCGCGTACGGCCTCGACCGCCTCGTCGATAAACTCCTGGGCAAGCTAAGGAGTGGTAATACGAACCATGTGCTCGGGACGCTTGTTGCTGGAAAAATCCATGTGTTCTCTCCTTAGAACGTAGGAATAACGGATAGGCTACCAGAAACTTCTTTAAGGTTTGCGTCCGTCACCTAAGAGACATCAACTTCTACAAATGGACACTTCGCCGTTCTAGGTCCATCACGCACATTACACTTAGTGCATAATCAAAGGCAGGCAAGCGATTACGGGAGGACACATGAACATCGCATTCTTCGACATAGACGGGACCCTCGCAACCGGAACCAGCGTGCCCGCCAGCGCCGCAGCGGCACTTGCACGCATGCGCGACAACGGCGACCTGGTGTTCATTTGCACCGGACGTGCGCGCGCCTACGTGGAGGCCAACTTTGGCGACTATGCCGACGGGTTTGTCTGCTCCAACGGACGCACGGCCTTTATGGGCAGCAACGCCTTGGTCGACGCACCGCTCACGGCAGACCAGATCACCCGGTTTACCTCGGCGTTGGATAGCGTCGACGCCGGCTACGCCTTCTTTGGCGAACGTGACGCCTGGTATGGCGGCAACGAGAAGTACCGTCCGATCGCCGAGCCGGTGCTCCAGCTGGGGCATCTCCCCCGCCTGGAAGATCCCACCGTCATCCATGCCTACAACTTCGACATCTACTTCGACGACGCCGCGCATCGCGAGCGCGCCGCGCACGCCCTGGGCAACGAATGCCTGGTCAATCCGCATGGACCGCACCCCAGCGCCGACGTCACCGTCATCGGCGCCGACAAGGGCGACGCGGTAAGAGGAGTCGCCGCTGCACTGGGCGTTTCGCTGGAGAACACCTACGCCTTTGGCGACGGCATCAACGACCTGTCCATGCTCGTCGCGGCCGGACACGGCATCGCCATGGGCAACGCCGTCGACGAGCTCAAGGCCGCAGCGGAGTTCGTGACCACAAACATCGACGACGACGGAGTCGCCAACGGACTTGCCCATTACGGCTTGGCGTAGCGAGCCCACCGTCCATCCAAAGACCTCTTTTGATGGGCTTTGTGGTCAGCTTTCCCAGATTCCCTCTTTACTTTAGAACAACTGTATGGTACGGTTGTTCGCATGCAATCACAACACGGGAGGGAGTCGCAATGGGGACCGACCTCATGCGCGAAGGGGACTCGTATGATAACACGCAACGGCTCGACGTGGATGACCAGCTACTTTACCTCAAACAGCAAGGTGTCACGTTCCCCTGCGTCGCGGGAACGTGCGCTCGGCACACGCTCCTTAACGAGCACACGCTCACACAGCTCTCTGCATACCGAACACTGTTCGAACGCAGGGTAGGAGGCATTCGCGACGGCACATACGTCGGGCTGGACTTCTCGTATCTCCGCACGCTGGCACAGCTCGATCGGCACGTGCGGCACGCGTTCCTTATGCTCTCGCTCGACATAGAGCATGCCGTTCGTACCAAGGTCGTCCAAGAGGCCATGGCCAGGCACGAGGACGGCTTTGCCATCACACGCGACTACTTTGCGTCCCTCTCCCCACGAGAACGCCAACGAAGGGTTATGGAGCTCGGCATGCACAAAAGGGATGCCCATCGTCCAGCACCACGCGAAAGTTCCGAAGACTCTCTTTCCGTGCGGGAGTTCGTCGAAATCGTAACCTTTGGTACGTTGTCCGACTTCTACCTGTTCTGCTCCCGTCGATGGAACAACAAGGACATGCGACAGGAGCACTACCTGTTCAAATCGGTTCGGCGCATGCGCAATGCCTGCGCGCATAACAACCCCATTCTTAGCGGATTCGCGATCCGCGACGCCAAAAACAGCCTTGACGACCACGTGGCACAGGAGGTCGCGCATGTGGGCATATCCAAAAGGGCACGTGCGAAGCAGGCAAAAAGCACGTGCATGCAACAGGCGGTCACCACGTTGTACACGTTCAACAAGCTGGTCGCAGACGAATGCTGCCGCAGAGAAGCCCGCCATGCGTTGCGTGCGCTTGTCTGCGAACTCGAGGCGCAGGGCGACATCCTCAAGGCGAGCGACTCGTTCCGGTCATCCGTGACGTACCTGCATAGGCTCGTCGAGGCATGGTATTGAACATCACCGGCCACACAACCCGTGGGCCAATGCGGTCGCGCGTGGCACCAAAAAGGAAGAAGAATGGCAACGAGGAGGATGAATCCTTTTTGCCATTCTTCTTGCACATTCGCATTGACTTGGCTACTATTGGATGCAGATGGCAAAACCTTATGGTTTTGGGAGATGCGGTCGCGTCAGCGGTTGCGTCTCTTTTTTATTTCGACGATCCGCCGCTGCCTTTGTGCTCAAGCCGATTGGTCCGACCAACGCCAAAGCTCGTGCCACACACCTCAAGCACGTCTCCCTTGCGCAGGGTCGCCTCTTCGTCTATGACCCTTCCGTTAACGGTAGCCCTGTTCGTTGCCCCCAGATCACGTACTACCAACACAGACCCAATGGGTTCGATGCTCACATGCTTTCTGGACACCGCCTGGGCATGCAAGACAACGTCGCAAGACGAGCCCCTGCCGATCACGATGCCCGTCTTGGGTATGCCCACGGTCACGTCCAAAACGCTTGTGGAGATACGCAGGCACCACGCACCGTCATCTTTCGACGTCGGGACAGCGACTTCCTCATACGCCTCCTCGGGCACCCGCTCCCCCTCCTCGCAGTAGCCGTTAAGGCACTCGTAGCACACGTCCATGTCGGCAAACATCTGTGCCCCGCAGCTAGGACACGTCTTCATCTCGTACACGAGTCACTCCCTTTCGTCCTCGGTCCACATCAGCTCGACCAAAGCGCCCTCCGTTGGCCACGGCTCTTGCGAGGCGGGACGTTCCAGCACGTAATACGAACCGTAGGCAGTCAGCAGCCTACAGGGCCCAAGGCTTCTCTTTGACAACAACACGTATCCGTCGCGTCGCACGAACGCGACGTCGATGGCGTACTTCATGCCAAACGTATGGATGGACTCGCATCGGCAGAGCATGACCGGCTCCGCACTAGGCTGCGTCCCAAGCAATCCCACAAGCCGTTCTCCAAAGCGCTCGAGCCTTCTAAACCGCGAGGTCATGTCCCCGCGGCACGACCTACACCACACATACCCAGCCATTCACATCACCACTCCCGGAGTGTATCGGTCGATCACGAGCGATCGCACATGGCTCAACGCCAACGGGGAGTCATAGGGCACGCCCGCGATGACAAACGAGGCTGGCCATGGCCGATACACGAGCACGCACGTAAACCTTGTGAGTGCGGGAGAAAGGCTCATGGTGGTGCCGCCTCGCAAGAAGGAGGCGGGCTCGCACGACACGCGCACGTCGCAGAGGTCCCTCTCGTCCAATGCGCCGACGATGCACTCGTGCACCGCGTCGACCGCTGCCATCTGCGTTTGGTTGCCAGCAGGCGACACGCCCTGCGACACGACCGCGTCCAACGAGATCCGATCGAAGGCGGCGCAAAGCGAGACGAACCGCGCAAGGTTGAACACGACGAGCGACACGACGATGACAACGGGAATGAGCACGGCAAGCTCAACTGCCATCTGCCCCTTTTGGCCCACGATCCTGCTACGCATGACTATCACCCAATCCAAACGAAGAGAGGTCCACCGTAAGGGGAATCGAGCCGCCCGTACCCGGCAGCGGCAGTTCCGCTACCGTGACGGCATCCCCTTCGCGCTGGTCCCAGACCCACATGCCAAGAGCCCGCGCGATCTGAAGCCCAGAGCCACCAGACGGCAACGCCTGGATCAACGACCAAATCTTTCCTTCCGGGTCGATGCCCGCCTTCCCAAGCACCTTGGACGCGCTGACGAGCACGGGCTTTCGCAAGCGCATGTCTGCCGGCTGAAGCCCTATGGTGTCCATGAGCTCTGCCACCCTCGACCTGAGCCAAGCTCCCGCCGTTCCCCCAAACACGCCGTCGACCCGCTGCAAAAAGCCTCCAGCGGCATCTCCAACCCCCTCATAGGTCTCTCCATACGACACCAAGAGGTCGCCCCAAAGACCGGCCATGGCATCTAGCAGGCCCCCGCTCACCCGCATGCGCTCTGCCAGCCCGTCAAAGAACCGAGAGAGCACGTTGTTCTGACGCGTCGCATCGTCTGGAGCCAGCACAGCCGCAGAGACCGCAACCCCTTTGGGCAGCTCCGTGCCATTGAGCAAGGCGGAGGTGAGCTTGGAGGGCGTCGTCGTACCGGCCTTTCGCATGGCCACGCCAACGCAGCCACACGAACCCGCCGGTTGGACATGGGGACGCGGCACCCTCAGCTGCTCGAGCGCTCGCTCGAACGCCCCGCTCCCCCGCTCCGCGATCTCGTGCAGTTGACGCTCCGCCTCCGCCTGCTCGTTTCGCGCCTCCTGATACTCCTTCGCGGCATCCACGACTATCTGCCAATAGTGTTCGTATCCGTTGTTGGCGATGGTCGAGATGGACGCGACCGAGCCAAGGTCGCCAACGTCCATTCGGCACACGTCACACAGAAGAGCCCTGCCAGAATCAAGGGCCTCCACGGCGTCTTGCCCAACGGATGGCCCCGTTGCACCGGGGCATGACAAGATCGAATGCAGCGTCTTTCCCATCGGTTGCTCCGTGCAGGGCCACGACGGGTCCGTATACAGACTTGTGGAACGCACCTCCTGTTTGGTGCAGGCCAAATGTGGCACGTTCATATCCACCGTCCCGTCCTGAGCCTCGTAATACCAGGCGCCGTTGACGGTTTCCAAGGCGTATCGATAGTACGCGGCACGTGCCAACGAGTCCGTGACCGACTCGATGTCGGACCCCTTGGGCGCCTCGATCTGCAATCGCCTTGCGTAGTATGCGCGCGCCCTTTGTATCGCCATGCCAAAACTCCAGTCTGCAGGAGTCGTGGCGTCGGGGTTCTGCAGGGCGTCAAGCCCGGCCAAGGAGGCTGCGCGTGACCGCATGCATCTGGGCTCATCCACGCAGTCCGCCTTCCAGGCACGCTCGCGCGCGGCATCGGCACGAGCCTTTGCCGCCTCGCACGCATGGCTCGCCTCTTGCAAGCTGCTCGCCTGATCGGCCACGTCGCTTGCCTGCACCTCGCTCGCAAGTGACGTGTAATCCGATTGGGAGTCGACGGGAAACGGCAGCGCCGCCCCAACATAGCGCAGCCCGTCGCCGGCGTTTGCCCTGATGCTCGCCTCTGAGTTAAGAACGATAAGCGCCGGCAGCACCTTCTCTATGTGCGACAGGCCCAGAGCCGCGCTGCGCGCAAAGGAGTTCCTGGCCTGCAGAATGCGCATGCCTTGGTCGACGGTTGACGCCGCGGCGCTCTGGGCCCCCGGCACGGCAGACAGGACAAGGCCTGTTCCCATGACCGTCATGCCCGCCAGCCCAAGGCTCAGGACGCAGGCGTCGAGCACCTGCGCGATGGTGTAGAACCGCGCCACCGTGTTCGATCCCGCCAGGGCGGCGGCATCGGCAACCTGTTGCACGTCGGCAGAGCGAGACGTCGTCCACTCGACGGAGGCGACGCACAAGACCAAGGTCACGCTCACCAGCAATGCCGTCACCACCGCTACGGAGGTGTAACCGTGCTCGTTCACAAACATGCCAATGCCCCACGCGCCAGACGTCCGTCTACAAGCTGGCGACCCAATCCTCATAGGTACCTCCCAACCACATTGGTCTTATCCGCTCCCCCACCTCGACCTCCAACACAATCCCCTCGTCGTCCCGACGTCCCAGCAGGTCGACCACCACGCCAAACAGGGGCAGCGGGCGCACGTGCCCGACTATGCGCACCCGCCCCGTCTTGCCATCCCCCGAACGCTCCGCAAACACCTGCCAGTCCCTTTGCCCTCCCACATGGAACAAGCTCGCGTCCGGTACGGCACGCAACCTCCGCAGGGCATAGGCACGCGTCGCCGCCTGGTCTCCAGAAGTTGCCAGCACCCGCACGCACTCCGCGGCCGTATGGCGCATGAGCGTTTGCGTAAAGAACACGCACACCGGCTGCACCAACAGCGCCAGCAAGAGCATGATCGCCGGAAGCATGGCCGCCGCCTCCACGCTGGACTGTCCTGCGCTCCCAAGCACGCGCGACCTAAGACGCCGTAAGGTCTTGCAAGAGTTCGATCGACAAGCCCTTCTCGAAATTGTGGGACGCGTACGTCTTGGAGCGTTCGAGCAACACGCCTTGCCGAGCCATGCGCCAAAGGGCCGCAAACGCGACGACCAGCGAAAGGAAGGCGAACAGCACGAGCGCGTATTCGAGCGTGGACTGTCCCGCCGTGCCTCGTTTGTCACGTGTCATGCATCTCCGTCCGATCACCTGGCACGATTCGGGTGACGCGCACCGTGCATCCCTTGTCTTCCTGCTGCACGACGCACAGGTCAACCCAGCCAGGGCCTTCTATCACGCATGACCACGTCCGCGCCAGGAGCCCCAGGTATCCCGAGCCCCGCACCAGGCACGCCTCGCCGTACCTATAGCGATCCATGACGTCAGTGGCCACGGTCGGCAGGTCATCGTCGGTCCTATAGGTCGTCGTCGCTGCCTCCGTGCCACCGACCTGTTGCTCCTCGTACCCCATAAACGGCAGCTCGTCGTCAAGGCTTTCGAACGATTGCTCCTCCTCGGGCGCATCATCTGCCTGATCGCCTCCGAGCACCCAGCAACACGCCACCACAAGAGCCACGCTGAGCAGCAACGTAATGACCAGCGGCACCGTCCGACTAGAGCGAGTTGATGCCATCGGTTATCGCCTGCCACAGCTCGCTGATCCTTCCACGAAACGCCACGATGGCCACGATGGCGATCACCACGAGCACACCGACGAGAATTGCGTATTCGGTCGTCGCCTGCCCTCGTTCGTCATGCAAAAGACGACGTACGTCTACTATCATGCCTACTCCCTTCCATCCATTGGTTGATTCGTTCCTAAACCGTGCCCAGCGCAGGCCCCAGCAAGGGCCCCAAAATGGCCAGCAGCATTGCCGGGACTATGAGCGTGCCCAAGGGTATGAGCATCTTTACGGGCACACGCTCGATCTCCTCTTCCACCTGGGCCTTCTGCTCGTCCCGTATGAGCTGCGCCTGTCGCTCCAGCACCGCACAAAGAGGCGTGCCAAACGAAAGCGCCTCCTCGACCGTGGCGGCAAAGCGCTCGATTGACGGGGCATCCAACACGTCGGACACGGAGCGCAGCGCTTCTCCCCTGCTGCACATGCCCATGCGCCACGACAGCATGGCGTCCCACAACAGTCCGGCAAGCAGCGTGTCGTAGCGCTTGCAGTACAGCTCCACGGAGGCGTCAAACGAAAGACCCGCCGACAAGCCAAGCGACAGTATGTCCAAGAACGTCGGCATGGCCTGTAGCGCCTGGCGCCGGCGCGCCTTTTTTGACGTCGGCTCCCGTCCCTGCCGCACGACGCCAAGCGATGCGACGGCGCTCATCATCGAAGCCGGCCCCGCGCGTATAAGACGGTACGGCCCTCCTCCCAGCAAGACGTATGTCCCGCAGCATGCGAGCAACCCGACCATCAGCAGGCAAAGCGACTCCGTGATCATCTAGACCACCCCCTCCAGAATGCGCCTGATCACCAGCAATGCGACTCCGTCCATCGCCGCGGCCAATACAACGCACACCAAGCCCGGCGTGCTGAGCAACCCCTGTTGAAAGTCGGGCGAGATCAGGCAGAGCACGCAGACCATGAGCGGAGGAAGGCAGCACACGATACGGACCGACAGGCGCACCTGCGCCGTCTTTACGGAAAGCAGGCGCTCGCGCTCCTCGTGCTCCTCCACCAACAGGGCAGAGCGCTGAAAGAGCTCGCGCAGCGGGCTTCCCGTGCGCTGCGATATGGCCAACGCCGTAACCAGCAGGTCGACCCCAGGGGCCTTTAGCTCCTTCTCGAGCGTACGCAGGGCAGCTTCCACCGACATGCCGCAGCGCAGGCGCAGGGACGCACGCGCAAAGGGCTCTGCGACCGGACCGCGCTCGTGCACGCCCACATACTCCATCGCCTGCACCAACGTATGGCCAGTTCCCAAGGCAGTGGCAAGCGTGCGAAGCACCCCCGGCATGCCATGGGCAAGCGCCATGCGCGTGGCGCGTCTAACCGCATTGCCCCTTGCCTGCGTGCCGACGACCACGACGACCGCCGCCGCCACAGCCCCGACCACCGATCGCGATACCAGGCACCCAAGCAGACAGGCCGCGACCTGGGCGGCGAGCAGCACCGCAGCGGACTCTCGATGCGACAGTGGCTTTGGAAGACGCGCTGCCCGCAGCTCGACCTCGTGCGTCAAGCTCGCGAACCCATCCCATCGCAACGCCACGTCGACGGCATGGGTTCCAGACAAGAACGCGACGACCCTTCTTGCGGCATGACGAAGCAAGATGAAGCGAGCCGCGGAAGACCTTCCGCCTATGCCACGGTCATCGAGGGCCACAAAGCACGCAACCCCCACGAGCACACCGCACCCTAGGCACACAACGCTCTCCATGCCGTCACCTCCTCTTGCGTCAATCGCCCGTCGCGCACGCACTCCTCCACAAACGCCGGCTCCTCCACGAGTTTCCAGGTGCGGTTGACCTCGTCAAACAGCACGCACTCACAAAGCTGTACCCCTCCTTGCGCATCGGGCTTGACCGCCGAAAGCGACGAGAGGTAGCGCTTTCCATCCGCAACGCGACGAGACATCACGATGAAGTCCAAGGCGGTCGATATCTGTTGGGCAATGATGTCGGTAGGAAGATCCATGCCAAAGCGAGCCATGAGCACGAGTCGTGACACCGCCTCCTGTGCCGAACCCGCGTGCAGCGTCGTCAATGACCCGTCGTGCCCCGTGTTCATGGCCTGCAGCATGTCTATGGCCTCCGCGCCACGCACTTCTCCCACCACAATGCGGTCCGGACGCATGCGCAGGGCGTTCTTTACCAAGTCGCGAATCGTGACCTCGCCCGTCCCTTCCAAAGAGGCGTCACGTGCCTCCAGGCGAACGACGTTGGGATGGGCGTCAAAGCGCAGCTCCGCGGAGTCCTCGATGGTGATGATGCGCTCTCGCACATCGATTTCGCACGACAGCGCGTTGAGCAACGTGGTCTTTCCCGAACCGGTGCCACCCGCTACCGCTATGTCCTTGCGAGCCCTCACGGCCCATGCCAAAAGACGCGCGTACCATGCCGGAACGGAGCCCAGCTCCTGTAGGTGGGCAAGAGACGTGATGCGATTGGAAAACTTGCGTATGGTTACCGCCGGGCCGTCGATGGCGATGGGTGCCGCCACGGCGTTTACGCGGTCTCCGTTTGCGAGGCGCGCGTTTACGATGGGACTCGCCTTGTCGAGCCGACGACCAAGGGGCGCGAGTATGCGGTCTATGACCAGCATGATCTGGTCGGGAGTCTCAAACAGGCGCTCCGCGGGGTGGATCTCTCCCGCACGCTCGTAAAACACCTCGTCGCATCCGTTTATCATGACCTCCGTTATGGAGGGGTCGTCAAGCAAGGTCTGGATGGGACCCAGGCCGCAGATCTCGTCGAGGACCTGCTGGATCAGGGCGTCCCTGACTTCTTGGGAGACGTCGTGATAGTCGCCGGTGTTCATGATGGACTGGCATGCGATGGCGATTTCGGACCGAGCCGATGCCACGTCCTCGCTCGCCGCGAGCTTGGCGACCACCGACAGCCCCAAGACGCTCATGAGCTCCCGTTTGAGCTGTTCCCGCAGGTCGCGCAGCCTTGCTTGCACAGGCACCGACTCCTGCGCGACATGCTCGTGCGCACGGACGCGTTCCAGAACTGCCATCTACATCGCCTCCCTCTTGCGTCCGAAGCCCCAACGCGACCGTTCCCTCTTGGTTTCCAGCGCAAGCCGTGCCTCGGGAGTGTTGGGCAGGCGTCCCAGCTCGGACAGGAGCTGCGCCATCACGTGCGCAGCCGACTCAGCAAACCGCGATCCCAGGTCAAAGAGCTCCTCGACCCTTCCTTCCGCCAGGCAATCCGACACCTCGCTGCCCCCATCGAGCACGCGGATGGTACGTGCGGTCTCCAGGCCAATGTCCGCACGATTGATGAGGGGCTCTCCCCGTCCTCGGACACCGCAGCGGTTTGCGAGCCTGACGATTCGCGTGCGCGCCACGCCCAACCTTACGGCAAGGGCAGCAAGTCGCGATTGGGCGGCTCCGGAGCCCTCGCGGGTGTCGACCGTAAGGACGAGCCGGTCGCACTGCTGCACGCACTGCGCGACCGCGTCCGTAAAGCTCACCGACGTATCCACAAGCACCACGTCATAGCTGCGTGACAGCTGGCCCAAGAGCTCCGCGACATGCGGATACACCGTCTCCGCGTACTCCGGCACCTCGCACGGGCCCCAAAGGTCCAAGCCGTTTGCCACGCGCTTGCCACAACTCAGCCAGTCCCTGTCGCGGAGTTCTTCTGGGGAAGACGGCGCAAGGTCGGCGGGGCCGGACAAGCCAAAGCAGCTGTAGAGGTTGCCGAACCACAAGTCCAAGTCACACATCGCGACGCGTAGCCCCCATTTGTGCGCCGCCACCGCCATGGTTGCCACGAGCGCCGTCTTTCCCACGCCTCCCCTGCCAGACGCCAACACGATGATGGGTGCGGCGGGATCTTCGGGCTTGTCACGTTCCCTGGGCGCCCTTGGCACGGGAGCGCTCGCCTGTCCATTGACCAAATCGCGCGTCACGAGCGACGCGTTGGCGGGCATGGCAATGAGCTTGGTCTGCTCCTCCTGGTCGTCCTCGCGCGTAACGGCATCGTCCGCATGCCACGCTCGCTCGACGCGAGGCAGCCGTGCGACATCGACTAGGGGCTTTGGGGCAAGCGCCCAGAGCATGGTCGGCACGTCATCGCCCGAAAGCGCAGGCTCATCAAGATCGGGCATGCTCTTTTGCTCCGCGGTCGACAAGTCCACGACGCTGCTGACGCCCGCCTGCAACATGCGCTGCCGCAAGGCGTCCGAACCTGACGAGACCATGAGGACGACGCTTGCGGCCATACCGTCCTTCGCCATCGCGGCGGCGGTGTTTGCGGCCGACATCGCCCCCTCCAAGGGGCCGATGACCACGCCGACAGGTCGTTTGGACTCCTGCACCCACGTCCGCAGGTCATGCGCGGACGGCGCGTACCTAATCCGCGCATCGCCAACCACAGTACAGAGCGCCGCCTCCACGCGCTCGCGATACGCCTCGGAACACAGTGCCATCCATACGTCAGACATCCTAGTTCTCCTCCATGTCGTCGTCTTCCACCGGTTGCTGCGGCTTCTCCACGTCCGCGCGCCCCTGCTGGTCTACGGGTTCCACGTTTGCGGACCCTGTTTGGACGTCTGACATCCTCTTGACGTCATCCGCGGGCACCACGAGCCTCAAGTCACCTGACGTGCTGGCAGAGAGGACCAGGGGCACCTCGTCCGCCTTGACCGCTATGGTCAAGGTGCCGCGCGCCATCGAGGTCGCAGCCGTCCCAGGCGAGGCGACAACAAGAGCGTCACCGCAAATGAGGTCCGACGTCCCCTCCTTGACGCGGTACGCGACGACGCGCGAACCCACTTCGATTCCAGCGGGTACTCCCAGCCGTTCGGTAATGGGTACGGACACGGCGACATGGCCAGAGGGAATGTCGGAAAGCTGGGACATGTCCCTAAAGTTGAGGTCGGTCACGGGAGCGTTCTTTGCCAAGGGAACGCTGATCTCTTTACCAACGGCGTCATCGAGGTCAAGCACCGCGCCTTCTGGTGCGAGTGACGAGATCCAGTCGCGCACTTCTAAGTCGGAAAGGGAAAGGACTTCGCCTGGCTCTATCGTCCTTCGTGCGACTACCAAGGCAACCATTTCGCCACCGTAGCGTTTGAGCGTGTCCGAGCGCTCTTGTTCCATCCCTGCGCGAACGTGCCCCGTGTAGAGCATGCACAGCAGCATGGCCAATGCTGCGCAAATACCCGACAGAGCCAATCTTGCACGCTTGGACATCTCATCACCCCGCAACCCAGCATTGCCAGGCTACGGTGCCTGACCTCACGCACAATGGTGCGACAGGAGCCGCGCTCCAAGCGGCAGTTTTGATTCGTGTCTTGCAGCTATTGCGCGCATAGTTCGCGGCAATTGCTCAAAAACGTGCATATTCGCAGGAAAACAAGGCCCCGCACGCCTGCATGCGTACGGGGCCATTTTTGCGCAGATGAGAAAGTCGGGTCCTTTTTGGGCGTTTTCGCAAGCCATATGCAAAGGCTTGCAAAACGACGTGACGAACAGCTCGCCCGGCAACCGCCGCCATTACAGCACGATGTCTGGGTCAAGCGTCTGAGCGCTTTGCCGCATCTCGTTGGCAAGGGAAAGGTAGGTGTCCAACCGAGGGCTGGGCGACTTGTCCCCAAAGCGTGCCAGCACCTCGCATCCCGGCTCATGCGTATGGGTGCAGTCGCGGAACTTGCATGCCTTCGCGGCTTCCGCGATGTCGGGAAACACCATTGCCAGGCCACGCTCATGCCCGACGAGCTGAAGCGTGCGCAGTCCAGGCTCGTCCACGATGATCCCCGCATCGGGAATGGCGACCATACGCCGTGCGACCGTGGTATGCCTCCCCACGCCGTCCGATTCGCGCACCGCACCCGTCTGCAACGCCTCGCGCCCGAGCAGCGCATTGAGCAGCGTCGACTTGCCGACCCCCGACGGGCCGAGCATGATCGCGACCTGTCCCTTTGGGACCAAGGCGCGTACGCTCTCCACACCCCATCGACCGCCCGCGCGCATCGTCGCCCTCTCCAAAGGCTCGACGTCCGCGACGACGCCTGCGGAAGCGACCACCGAAACAGGGCAGTCGTCACCCAGCACTTCTCGCACGTGTGCGACAGATGCCTCCACCAGGTCGGCGCCAGCCAGGTCGGCCTTGGTCAGCACGACGGCAGCTCGCGCGCCACAATCGCGCGCCACCACGACAGAGCGGGCGATGCGGCCCGACGTTATGCGCCACTCCTCTATTGACTGGACGACCAGGACCACGTCCACGTTGGCCGCAAGGGTCTGTCGTTCCCCGCGAGAACCGCCCTTCCAGCGCGCAATGTCGCTTTCGCGCGGAAGGATCTTCTCTATGACCCCCATTTCGTGCCCATGCGGGCTTCTGACGCACACCCAGTCCCCAACTGCGACGCGCGAGAAGTCCCCCTTGGTGAGTCGCGCGGCAAACTCCGCCCTAAACACGTCGTGCTTCACGAGCACCGCCGGAAACCCTCGGTCGAGGCGCACAACGCAGCCCAAGTCGAGCTCGGCGTTGTCGCCTTCGCGTCGCAGGACCTCCGCCTCATAGTCCTCATACGCCTTGAGCTGCGCATCGCTCGGACAAAGGTCATCGTATGCCGGAAGCTCGGTTAGGGACTCGAGCAGCGGCAGCGCCTCGCCCTGCAAGCTGCTGGCCTTGGCCTGTGCCCTTCTCCGTATGGTGCGCTTTGCCCGGCTGTTGCGCTTTGCCATGTGGACCCTCCATGCCTTGCCGCATTTATTAAGCCGATTTGGATTGTATCGCACTCCACAGAGCCAACGTGCCTGCATTCAAAACACTGCGCGCACGCCCTTTCGAAGCGTGCGCGCAGTTGAGGTCAAAGCGCATGCGTTCCCTACGAACAAGTAGGGATCATACGGTGCCTACTCCTTGCCTACGGCGCGAAGGATCGCCTTGTAGATCTCCATGATGGGGATGATGAGCACGGCAAGGCCCATGGCCACACCATAGTGGATGGGATCGAGCACCGCGAAGCCAAACATGTCTGCCAAGAACGGCACCTCGATAACCAGGAACGTGAGCAAGAGCGACACCAGGAATGCGCCCCACAGCCACTTGTTCTGGCCCTTGAGCTTAAAGATCGACTGGCGACGGCTGCGCATGTTGAAGGAATGGAACATCTCCACCATGGAAAGCGTGAGAAATGCCATGGTCATGCCCTCGTGACCCATGGCGGGATTCGCCACGAGCTCCGCGACGGTGATGGTGGGATACTCAAAGGTGAGGCCGATGTAGTAGCTCACGAGCGTAAGCAAGGCGATGACGACGCCCTGCACGAAGCAGTCCAGGCCCATGCCACCGGCAAAGATGCCTTCGCGAGAATCACGCGGCGGGCGCTTCATGATGCCAGGCTCGGCGTCTTCCATGCTCATGGCAAGCGCCGGCAGGGAGTCGGTGATGAGGTTGATCCACAAGAGGTGCGCAGGCTCAAGAATGGTAAAGCCGATCATGGAAGCCACGAACACGGAGATGACCTCGGCAAGGTTGGACGAGAGCAGGAACTGGATGCACTTGCGGATGTTGTCGTAGATCCTGCGTCCCTCTTCGACCGCAGCGACGATGGTGGCGAAGTTGTCGTCGGCAAGGACCATGTCCGCCACGTTCTTGGTGACGTCGGTACCCGTGATGCCCATGCCCACGCCGATGTCGGCCTTCTTGATGGACGGCGCGTCGTTGACGCCGTCGCCCGTCATGGCGACGACCTTGTCCTTCTTCTTCCAGGCGTCCACGATGCGCACCTTGTGCTCGGGCTGCACGCGGGCGTACACGCCAAACTCCTCGATGCGGGTTGCGAGCTCGTCGTCGGAAATGCGGTCGAGCTCGGCGCCGGTGATGGCCTGCTCGCGGCGCTCGATGATGCCAAGCTCCCGGGCGATGGCGACGGCGGTGTCGATGTGGTCGCCCGTGATCATGACCACGCGGATGCCAGCCGAATGGGCCTCTGCGATGGCGTCCTTGACCTCGGGACGCACTGGGTCGATCATGCCCGACAAGCCCACGAAGGTGAGGTCTTGCTCTAGGAAGGCCGGATCAAAGCTGGCAGGTGCGTCCGTCCACTCGCGACGAGCGGCGGCCATGACGCGCAGCGCCTGGTCGGCCATCTCCTTGTTGTGAGCAAGGATGTCCGCACGAATCTCGTCGGTCATGGGAACGATTTCGTTTTCGCGCTTGACGTAGGTGCAGCGCTTGAGGATTTCGTCCGGGGCACCCTTGGTATGCTGCACGATCTTGCCCGAACGCGTGCGCACGACGACCGACATCATCTTGCGGCCGGAGTCAAACGGTGCCTCGCCAATGCGCGGGCGGCTTGCCGCGAGGTCTCCCGTGGTATAGCCAAGCTTGGCGGCGTCCGCGACAAGGGCAGCCTCGGTGGGCTCGCCAACGGCCGCGCTGGCCACGTCATCCCACTTGGCGTCGGAGCAGAGCGCCATCGTACGCACCAGCGAGGTAAGGTCCTCGGTCTCGTGGCGGACGACGGTCATCTTGTTTTGGGTCAGGGTACCGGTCTTGTCAGAGCATATGAGCTGCGTGCAGCCCAGCGTCTCCACGGCGGTGAGCTTGCGAATGATGGCGTTGTGCTTGCTCATCTTGGTGACGCCAATGGAAAGCACGATGGTGACGACGGCGGCGAGGCCCTCGGGGATGGCGGCTACGGCAAGCGAAACGGCCACCATAAAGGTGTTGAGCACCAAGCTGATGTCGCTGAAGAAGCCAAAGCCGTTCTTGACCACGCCGAGCAGTATGATGATCGCGGAGATGGCAATGACCAAGATGGTAAGGATGCGCGAAAGCTCGGCAAGCTTGATCTGCAGCGGCGTCTGCTCGTCCTCGGCCTGCGCCAGCGCGTCGGCGATCTTGCCCATCTCGGTGTCCATGCCGGTACCGACCACGACGGCCTTGCCACGGCCGTAAACCACCACGGAGCCCATGTAGCACATGTTCTTGCGATCGCCAAGCGGCACGTCGTCCTCGCCCTGCGCGATGCTCAGCGGTTTGGTGTGCTTCTCTACCGGCAACGACTCGCCTGTAAGGGCGGCTTCCTCGACCTTGAGGCTCGCGCTTTCGAGCACGCGGCAGTCTGCCGGCACGGAATCGCCCGCCTCCAGCACCACCACGTCGCCCGGAACGAGCTCGGAGGAAGGCACGGTGACCATGCGCCCGTCTCGAATGACCTTGCTCTGTGCCGCGGCCATTTCCTGCAAGGCCTCGAGCGCCTGCTCCGCCTTGCTCTCCTGAACAACGCCGAGCACGGAGTTAAGAATGACCACGAACAGGATGATGCCCACGTCGGCAAATCCCTCGCTGCCACCTTCGTAGACGCCTACGGCCGCGGACACGACGGCCGCGACGATGAGCATTATGATCATGGGGTCGGCCATCTGGGCAAAGAAGCGCTTCCAAATCGGAGTCTTCTCGCCCTCGTCCAGCTTGTTTTGGCCGTACTTGGCCAAACGGCTCTGCGACTCCTGTGGGCTCAGGCCGTTCTCCTCGCTGGTTTGCTGCTCTTGCAAAACCGACGAGGAATCCAACAGATATGGTTTCATGCAACTCCTCCTGGGGTCATGTCCGGTGGACTCGATTCCCGATCATAATTCCCCAGGAGGGGCAAGGGCTCACCAAGACCGTCAGTTCCGGACGCATTCGGGACAAAACACTTACATGATACCCGAAATGAGCGTCGAATAGTGGCAGACACAGCATGCTGATATGTGCCTGAGATGGCAAACGGGCGGCTCGCCGACAAACAGCGGAGCCGCCCGACAACCATGCTCGACTTGAGCCTTGGGTATTGGGTTACTTCTTGCGTTGCCTCAGGCCAATCACCACGGCGGCGACGCCTACCGCGGCGACGATGCCGATGACGATGCCCGTTACGGAGGTATCGCCCGTCCTTGCCGTTGCCACGCCGGTAGTCCTGCTGGCCGTCGTGCCGTTGGCGGCAGTCGTCCTGATGCCGTTGGCGGAGGTCGTGGTGCCGGCAGACAACGGGTTGCCGCTTGCGCTCGTTGCGCTGCCGCTGCGATACGCGATCACAAATGTGGAGAACTTGTCCGACTTGGCCGTGATGGTGGCGCTCGTCGTGCCCGCAAGCGCCTTAACCTCGCCTTCGTGCAGCCGCAGGAGGTAGAACGTGCGCGCGGACCCACCCGTGGCCTGGAGGTCGCCGGGGACGGCCACGGTGAACTGCAGCGGCGTCTGGCCAAGATCCGTGATGGCGACCGGCGCGTTTGAGCCAACCTGCTTGGACAAGCTGATGTCGAACACCGCGCCGGTGGTCAGGCCATAACGCGTCGTGAACTCAGAGATCTTTGTTTGGTCGTCGCCGGGCAGCGCGTTGAAGTCGAGGCCTGCCGTGGTGATGGTAAGGGTGACGCCTTGTGCGCGCTCCTCGGTGTTCAGAATTGACTGGGCAACGGTGCTCATGTTGGAAGCCGCCACCTGAGGCGCGCCGTCTCCCCGGTTGTAGGTGAGCTTGACGCCGCTGACGCCCGTCTCGCCCGAAGTCGTGGTACCACCGACGCCGCTGGCACCGCTGCTGCCCTGGACCCACTGCGCATAGAGGTTGACGCTGCTGTTCAGCTTGACCTTTGCGCCGTTTGGCACCTTGGTGCCGCTGCCGTCAGGCTGCGTGTTCCAAGCAGAGAACGTGTAGCCGGGACGCGTGAAGGCATTGGCGTTTATCTGGAAGGACTCGCCCTTCTTTGCGGTCTGCGGGTTCATGGTGCCGGTGGCGTCGTCCGCGTTCTTGTTGAAGGTGATGGTCAGCTCGTCGGTTGCCACCGGAGCCTCGCCGCTCTGCCATTGGGCATACAGCGTGACGTTGGAATTGAGCTTGACCTTGGCCTTGTCGGGAACCGACGTGCCGGTTCCGTCCGCCTTGGTGTTCCAAGAGGCAAAGTAGTAGCCGCTGCGCGTAAAGGCGTTGGCGTTGACCGCAAATGACTCGCCCTTCTTTGCGGTCTGCGGGGCCATGGTGCCCGTGGCGTCGTCCGCGTTCTTGTCGAAGGTAATGGTCAGCTCGTCGGTCTCGGGGTCAGAGGGATCGGAAGGCTCCGACGAGCTCTTCTCCCACTTGGCATACAGGGTCAGGTCCTTCGTCACCTTGGCGGCGAAGGAGTACTCCGTCTTGAGCGCCTTGTCGCTGAACCAGCCCACAAAGTCATACCCATCTTTGGTGGGATCGTCGGGTTCCTCGACCGTCTTGTTGTAGGTGACCTTTTGGCTCTTTACTGACGAGCCGCCATTTGTCTCGAACTTGACCGTAAGCTTCTTGGCAGTCCATTTTGCGTGAAGCGTGAGGTTACTGGTGACCTCTGACGCAAAATCGTACTCTTCGGTACATTCGGCATCCTTATACCAACCGTCGAATATCCATCCCGTACGCGTGGGCTCGACGGGTTCCACTACAACACCGCCGTATTCCACGGTCTGAGGATCGATCTTGGTTCCGCCGTTTGACTTAAACGTTACCTTGCTGGTCTTTGTCGTCCATTTGGCATAGAGCGTGAGGTCGCTCGTTACGCTGGCGCCAAAATCATATGCCTGAGTAAGCGCCTCGTCGGCAAACCAACCGTCAAAGGTGTGGCCCTCATATGTGGGATCTTCTGGCTTTTTGGCCTTCTGTCCGTCAGTCACCGTCTGATCGGCCACCTCGGAACCACCGTTGGATTCGAACGCAACCGTGTGCGCCGCGGGCGACGTGCTCGTCCATTGGGCGTAGAGCTCAAGATCTGCCGCGAAGTCATACATCGCGCCGTCGCCATACGGAGTGCCCTTGCCGTCTGCCTGGGTGTTCCACTCCTCAAAGGCATAGCCCGCGCGAGAGAAGCCGTTGGCCGTCAGGGCCACCTCCGTACCCGAGGCTGAGGTCTGCGCGGCAGTCTCACCCGTGGCGTCCTCCGCGTTGGCGTTAAACGTCACCGTATGCATCACGACCTCTGGCTCGTTTTGCTTCCACTGGGCATAGAGCGTCATGTTAGAAAAGGAGACGTCCGTTTGCTCGTCGGCATACCCTACGCCTGACCCATCCGCCGAGGTGTTCCAACCGTCAAACGTCCATCCTTCACGCGTAAACTCGCTTTTGGGAAGGTCTGTCGTAGTCCCCTCTTCCCCAGAGACAGGCGACATCTAGCCGGCACCACCATTGGAGTC
>JAGCBF010000097.1 GCA_017652285.1 Atopobiaceae bacterium | reverse complement strand
GTTTGTATCCGCCACCGGATACGTGGGGTCGACCTTGCCTGTCTTGTCGCCGCCGTTGTCATTCTTCATCTGGTCTACGGTCACGTCCTCGACCGCGAGCTCCCTGTTGCCCAATGCAGAGCTGTTCCCCGTGTTGGTGTTGCCGACTCGAATGCGGAGCTTGTACTTGGCCTGGGAGGGATTGATGTAGGTGCCATCGGTCAACGTCGTATTGGCCGATTGCTCGGTCACCTCGTAGGTGTAGATGCCTGCGTGGGGAAACGTCACACCTTGAAGGATTTCTGAGATGGACTTCTGGGCCACCGCCTGAACCACCTGCCCGTTGGACAGATAGTTAGCCTCATTGAGCTCCACGCCGTTTAGCTTGACTTCGGGAATGTTGGGCACTTCGTCGTCTTTTTTAAGAGTCGAACCGTCCTGCATAACACCATCGGAAACAAGATCATCACCGCTCTCGGTGACCGTCCCAGCGCCCGCAAAGTGGAACACGTACTCGTCCTCTGACGCATCGGTACCTGCCGGCGCAACGATGACCTTGGTGAGTTTTGCATCGCCTGGAGCATATGTATGTTCGCCTTCCGCAAGCGCGGGCGTGGCTCCCAAACCCACGATTGCCAGGACCAGCGCCGCCGCTATGGCCCAACCCTTACGCAGTCCTATAAACATGCCCTTCCCCTTCCACTTGCTAATGCTACATTGATAGAATCATATAGATTATTCATACCACAAGCAGGGTCTATCGGCAAGATGTCATGGGCATCCGCACGATTGATTACACAAAGGTGTTACGGCACAGACATGCGGCCAACAAGCGTTAGGACCGCTACGGACGAAACAGGCCAATCACCTGCCCGAGCGTGTGATCCACGGGCACGCATCCCACGATGCGCGAGTCAACCGCCTCGTCGCGGTTGTCTCCCAGCAAAAACACCGCGTCTTCTGGCACGGTAAGAGGAAACGTTACGCCTCCGGTGACCTGTGTGGTTTCGTCTATGATGCCCTGCTCCTGCTGGTACGCGCCGTTTACCAGCAACCCCTCTGAGTCGATGTTTACCGTGTCACCGCCCGCAGCGATCACACGGCCCGAGGTAAGCAGACCCTTGTACTCATACACCACCACGTCCCGTGCGCTGTAGTTCTTGTCCAGCCGAAAGAACAGCACGAGGTCGCCGTCCTGGAATCGCGGCTCCATGCTGGGATCGGTCACGCGCATGAAGCCAAACACAAGCGAAAAGACCAGGATGGCACCCAGCGCTATCGCCGCGACTTGGGCCGATAGCATCAGCAGCTCGTATGCGAGCGAATAGCGCTTTGCGTTTGCCATGCAAGACTCCCTCACGCGTTGGGAACGAAGATTCCGATTCCGAAAAAGTGTACTCGTCCAAAGGCCCCCTCACGCGTTGGGAACGAAGTCGCTGGTCAGAACGGTCTTTAGGCGAACCGAAATGCCCCGCAACGAGAAGGACGGTTCTTCTCTGCGGCGATGGGTCGTCCCCTTTGCCGCGTTATTGCGGTTGTCTCGACACCAGGCCAACACGCTACCTCTTTGCGAGCACGCGGCCCATGAGCCACGTGGAGAAACGCCGTGGCGCCAAGCGTGCGGCCACGTTTGCCGCATGGGTCCCCGCGGAATGCAGGGCCAGGGGACGTCCCGACATCATCGCCTTGTAGCCCAGCTTGGCGACCGAACGCGGCGAGCGCATTCCCATAAGCGAAAAGAGCCCGTTAGCCTCCATGTGGGCAACGTTCCAAAAGCCCGTCCCCGTCACGCCCGGACAAAGCGCCGTGACCGTCACGCCGCTCCCGCGCAGCTCCTCTCCCAGCGCGAGCGAGTGGCTGAGCACGAACGCCTTGCTGGCAAAGTAGGTCGACATGTACGGGCCCGCGCTAAACGCCGCCACCGAGGCGACGTTGAGGATGCGCCCGCAACCACGGGAGCGCATGTCGTTGCCAAACAAGTACGACAAGCGCATGAGCGCAACCACGTTAAGACGGACCATGCGTTCCTGGCGTTCCCAACTCGAATCCAAAAACGCGCCTTGGTCGCCAAACCCCGCGCAGTTGACAAGCACGTCGATCACGATGCCCGCATCCTTTGTCGCCGTAAAGAGCGCGTCCGCCGCGCCGTCTTGCGCCAAGTCTGCCGGGAGCACCTCGGCCTGGACCCCATATACGCCGCGCAACCGTTCGGCCAGCTCGGCGAGCTGCAGCTCGTTGCGGGCCACGAGCACGAGGTCGTGACCGTCGGCCGCGCAGAGTTCGCACAGCTCGCATCCGATGCCGCCTGTCGCCCCCGTGACCAGTACGTATCCCATGGCTTGTCCCTTCTTTGGTATCGCGCCGACCTTACTCCGACCAATAATCGATGGGCTGGTAATCTTTGACGAGCTCAAGACGAAGCGCCTCGATGGGCGAGCAGTTGGCGATGACCGTGACGGGCTCCCCCACCGCGGCGATGTCGCGCACCAGCGATCCGTAGTCCTTGTACATGGCAAGGTTGGCCTCGCGCACGCCCGCGCGCAGCAGGCGGTCGCGCATGTCGTCACGTTTGGGACCGCCCACCATGACCTGCGTGTCGGGTCCGACGATGTGCTCCCACTGCACGTCCTGGATCCATTCGGTGGAAAGGCCGTCCATGATTTCCGCACCGAGCAGGCACACCAGGTGCCGCGGCGCCTCGCCCTCCGAGCACAGCATGTTGATGAGCTGGTTGCAGCCGGCCGTGTTCTTCATCAGCAACAGGCGCGTACGCGTGCCGTTGACGTCAAAGATCTCGAACCGATGCGCGGCATGCGTAAAGTGCGCCAGCGCCTTGAACACGTCCTCTTGCGACATGCCAGTTGCCAACAGGCCCGCCACGGCGGCGACGGCGTTGTACACGTCGTAGCCCGCGCGCACGTTGGCGTCGACCACATGCTCCTTTCCGTTAATGCGAAGCGTAAGCGTGCAGCTCTTTTCTTCCCGGTTCGCGATGCTCGTGCAGGCGATGTCGGGCGTGTGATGCAGCCTGCCGCAGTTGGGGCAGCGATACGTGCCAAGGTGCGCGAACGTGCGATGCGTAAAGACAAGCTCGTGACCGCAGTCGACGCACTCCACGGATTGGTCGAAGTCGCCAATGCCCTCTTCGTAGACCGGGCATTCCACGCCAAACCACACCACGCGGTTGTTGACGGCACCGGCAATGGAGGCCGTCACCTGGCAGTCCGCGTCCAGCACCAGCACCGTGTCGGGACAAGACCGCGCGGCGGTGATGATGTAGTCGCGAGCGGTGGTCCAGCTGCTGTAGCGATCCACCTGGTCGCGATACAAGTTGGTCACCACCAGCACCTGCGGGTGCACGGCCGGCAGCAGGATCTTGGTCGCGCCCTCGTCCGACTCGATGACCGCCCAGTCGCTCTTGCGGTTGCCCTTAAGGTCGCTGTCCAGGCACAAGGTGGTCGCGATGCCCTGGGCCATATTGGTGGACGATGGGTCGTATGCAGCCGTGCCGTAGGTGTTGATGACCGCCTGCTGCACGATGTGCGTGGTGGTGGTCTTTCCGTTGGTGCCGCTGATCACGATGCTCTTGTGTCCCGCAGACAGTTTGTCGATGATCTTTGGATCGACCTTGAGGGCGATCATTCCCGGCAGCGACCGCGCGGTCCTGCCCAGCAGGCGCATGGCCTTATACGTTGCCTTGCAGACGCCGATTGCCAAGCTCGCTCTTACAGACATGCGCTTCTCCTTCTTCTTAGTCCTAAGTTCGCTGCGTACCAAAAGCAGTATAGAACGCATGGCGGCGCGCGTGGCAAAAAACATGAGGTGGGCTTTTATCGACCATGCAAAGCGCGTTTGGTACGGCGGCGCGACGGTCGGATCCCGCCAAAACGTACCCGGTACGACAGCGTGTCCGTCGCCTGGTGTTTGAACCGTCCGGCCAATGGATACATAGCCCCTACGTGCCGGCACGACCAATGACAAACCAACGCAAGGAGGCAAGCATGAATCCGTTTGACGACAAGTTTAGCTCCAGCGTGCTCGACCTCGTCCCCAACTGGAAGGGACTCGCGGTCAAACCGTATTCCAAGCTCGACACCGACCCGTACACCAAGGAGCGCATCATCCTGATGAACGGCATCGAGGTGGAGGCGGCGATATTCGGCCACAACTTCCATCGCCACTGCAAGGACAACGACCTACGCCGCGACCTGGCGCTCTGCCGCCGCATGGAGCAGATGCAGCAAAAGCGCATCAACTGGATGAGCCCGAGTGACGAGTCCACGCTCGAGACGACCATCGGATACGAGCAGCTCGCCGTGGACCTCACCGCATGCCTGGCCATGCGCGAGCCGGACTCCTACGTAAAGGCCGCCATGGACTTTGCGCTGCTGGAGGACTTCGACCACCTGTATCGCTACGCCAACCTCCTCGACTTTGACGGCGACGTGCCCGCCCACGCGCTCACCCTGGACATGGTGGAGATCACGCCGGGACGCCCGACCATCGCCGAGCACCGCTTTCCTTCCGACACCGTGTTTAGGCCGGGGACCAGCAAGAAGACGGACCTGCTGACCACGCTGGGCGCCATGACGCTGACCGCCGGCGAGCAGCAGACCATGAACTTTTACATGAACGTGGGCAACACGCTGCCCGAAGGCTATGGGCGCGACCTCTACCAAGAGATCGCCATGGTCGAAGAGGAGCACGTCACGCAGTACGGGTCGCTGCTCGATCCCTCGCTCAGCTGGCTGCAGATGCTGTTGCTCCACGAGTATTTGGAATGCTACCTGTACGCCTCGTTCCACGCGACCGAGGGCGACCCCTACGTGCGCGAGCTGTGGGCAGACCACTACGAGCAGGAGGTGATGCACCTGCACAAGGCAGCCGAGCTGCTAGAGAAGCACGAGGGCATGCACTACAGCGAGCTTGTGGGCGAAGGCGACTTCCCCGAGCTGCTCGAGCTCAAGCCCACCAAGGAATACGTGCGAGAAGTCCTTGCGGAGCAGGTGAGCTACGCCATCGATCGCGAGGACTACACCTGCGTGGAACGGCTTCCCAAGGACCACGAGTTCTTTGCCTGGAACGGGCACGTCAACGGTCGCACGCAAGACGTTCCCAGCCACGTGGTCGTGCGCGAGCACGTGCTGCAGATGGGCGAGGACTATCGTCGAGAGGACGAGCCGAGTCCCGTCCCCGCGCTCCGCGACCGCAAGAAGGACAACACCGACCTCGGTCGCACCCGCCAGTCGTAGCGCCGTCGATCGAGCGGCACTGGGCCCCGCAGAGGCGGATTGCCCGTTGCCCGTGAGGGCAGATCGCCCATGGTCTTGCCGCGCCCCTGCGCGTAGCGCGACGTCAAAGGACAAAGGCGCCCCCTTGTCGCACGCCGCGACAAGGGGGCGCCTTCCAACGTCGAGCGACCCTAGCGCTCGTCGAGCGGAATCCAGGCAAGCGGGTAGATGGCGCCCTCTGGGCACACGTGCATGCAGGCCTTGCAGCCCACGCAGCGCGATATGTCTATGCGCGCCACGTTATTCTCTACCGTAATGCAGTCATGCGGGCACACGCGAACGCAGCGGCGACACCCAATGCAGGTGTTTGCGCAGGCGTCCTTGGCGCGCTTGCCCATGAGCGTGTTGTGGCACAAAACGAACGACACCTCGTCCACGTCGCTCTTCTCTTGAAGGCTGATCAGCTGGCGCGGGCAGATGGTCGTGCACAGCCCGCAGCCAATGCACACGGCCGGATCGACCACCGCCACGTGGTTCTTGTTGAGAGAAAGGGCGCCGTACGGGCACGCGCCCACGCAGTCGCCGTAGCCAATGCAGCCGTCCGTGCAGCCCTCCGACAAGTGACCCATGGTGGAGTACACGCGGCAGCTCGGAGCTCCCTGGTAGCCCTCGCGTTCCTTGAGCACGATGCGGTCCTGCGTGCCACGACATGCCACGATCGCTCGTTTGACCACGACGTCTCCCGCGTCGACGCCCAGGTACGCCGCCAGTCGCTGGGCAGTCTCTGGCCCGCCCGGCCCGCATGAGTTGCAGGCGGCTCCGTCCAGCATCGCCTTGGCGTAGCCCTCGCAGCCAGGGTACCCGCACGATCCGCAGTTGGCGCCCGGCAGCATGGCCACCACGTCGCCCAGGCGCTCGTCCTCGTCCACGGCAAGCACGCGCGAGGCGACCACCAGGATGACCGACCCCACCAAACCGATTACCGCGACCAGCGCAACGGTGAGCAGTATTGAATTCATCACGCCTCCTATGCGCCAAACAGATGGTCGATGACGCCCGAGAAGCCCATGAAGCTCATGGCGGTTATCGCCGCGGCGATAAGGGTTATGGGCATCCCGCGAAACGCCTCGGGCGGCTCGGCATCTTCCAGCGTGCGACGCACGCCGCTAAAGATCACCATGGCGAGCAAGAAGCCCAGCCCTGCGCCCAGGCCCGCCACCAGCGCCTGCGGGTAGTCGTAACCCTCGTCAATGGTAAGGATCGCCACGCCAAGCACCGCGCAGTTGGTGGTGATGAGCGGCAAGAAGACGCCCAGCGACGCATGGAGCGGCGGCAGGAAGCGCTTCATGGCCATCTCGAGCAGCTGCACCAACGTGGCGATCACCAAGATGAACACGATGGTCTGGAGGTACTGCAGCCCCCAGGCGTCAAGCAGCTGTTGCAACGGCCACGTAACGGCGATGGCCAGCACCATGACCAGCGTGACGGCCGCGCCCATGCCCACGGCAGAGTCGAACTTCTTCGAGACGCCCAAAAACGGGCAGATGCCCAAGAACTTAACCAGCACGAAGTTGTTGACCAAGATCATGCTGAACAGTATGGAAGCGTACTCCGCCATCACGCCTCGCCTCCCTTGTCCGACGTGCCAGAGTCCTTGCCGGTTAGGTTCGCCTTCGTCACCGCGGCCTCGAGTCTGTCGACAAGGGCGTCGCGCGCGCAATCGTCGTCCGACGGATCGGCCAGGCCGCAGTCCAGCGGGCATGCGGCGCACAGGCTTTGCGACGGCCTGTCCTCCTGGCCGTGAGCGACACCGTCTTTGCGATGCTCGAACCATACGGATGCCGCGATGAGCATGCCGAGCACGGCAAAGCCGCCTGCCGGCATGACCATGATGAGCATGGGTTCCAAAAAGGACGGCAGTATCTGGATGCCGCAAAGCGTCCCCGCACCCAGCAGCTCGCGGATCGCAGACATGAGCACCAGCGACAGGGTAAAGCCCACGCCCATGCCCAAGCCGTCGAGCGCCGCCTGCGCGGGACCATGCTTGGACGCGAACATCTCCGCACGGCCCAGCACGATGCAGTTGACCACGATGAGCGGCAGGTAGATGCCCAGCGCGTCGTTGAGCGCCGGAAGGTATGCCTCGACGACCATCATGACCAGGGTCACGAAGCTCGCGATGATGGTGATGTAGGCGGGGATGCGCACGGTCGAGGGGATCGCCTTGCGCAAAAGCGACACCGCGACCTCCGAGCATACCAGCACAAACGTGGTCGCCAGGCCCATGCCCAGCCCATTGAACACGGCCGTGGTCACGGCAAGCATCGGACAAAGACCCAGCATTTGCCGCAGGGCGGGGTTCTCTTGCAAAAGGCCGCGCAGCAAAATCTGCTTGGAGGTCTGCTCGCTCGTGGCGCTCGCCTGAGCGCCCGTTTTTGTTGCAGCCATCAGCGCACCTCCTCAAATGCCTGAACCGCCGTGTTAAACGCCGCGAGCGCCGCCTTGGAAGATATGGTGGCCCCGCTGATCATGTCGATGGATTCCGCAGCCGTCGGTTCGGCAGTGCGGCCGACGTACTGCCCTATGTGGGACTCGTGCGCGATCTTGGTGCCCAGGCCGGGGGTCTCGCTGTTGCTCATGGCGGCGATGTTGAGCACGTGGCCGTCCTCGGCAAACGCGACCGCAATGGGCACCTGTCCGCCATAGCCTTTGGCTTGGGCCACAAAGACATACGCCACGACGTCGCCCGCTTGGTCGAGCGCCTTGAGCGACGCGGTGCAGCCTTCCACGTCGCAGGGCACGTCCTCAAAGCTGACGGCCTCCGGGACGAGCTCGGCATAGGTGATCCGCGCACGCGCCTCCGCGTTTTGTGCCGCGACGGGTGCCGTCACGTCGTGCACGGCGCCGAGCAGCGCACCGGCCACCGCACAGATGACGACGAGCACCAAGACGGGTCGCACGGCAACCAATGCCGAGTTTTGCGACGCGGGCGCAGATGGGTTCGCGCTACTCATGGGCCTTCTCCCTCCTTGCGCGGCGACGTCCTTCTCCGCCCACGGGCGTGTTGGGCGTCAATGCGTCGATATAGGGAACCAGCAGGTTCATGAACAATATGGAGTAGGCGACGCCCTCGTTGAGGTTGCCCCAAAAGCGGATGAGGCAGGTGATGAGCCCGCAGCCCACGGCGAACACGAGCTTGCCGCGCTTGGTGGCCGGCGTGGTCGTGTAGTCCGTTGCCATGAACACGGCACCCAGCAGCAAGCCGCCAGAAAGCGCCTGGGCCACGGGATCCTTGCCCGCCAGCAGGCTCAGCAGCGCCACCGTGCCCGTGTAGGCAACCGGCACGTGCCAGGTAATTACGCGCCTGACCAGCAAATACGCACAGCCGATAAGAATCGCGATCGCGCTGGTTTCTCCCAAGACGCCCATGTGCGTGCCCATCAGCAGCTCCACCGGCGTATGCGCATACGCCCCCGATGCCAGCGGCGTCGCCGAGCTCAACACGTCCACAGAAGACAGCGCCAGCTGCGGCGCAACAAACGTTGTCATGGCAACCGGGAAGGCCACCGCCAAAAAGATGCGTCCGACTATGGCGGGATTGGCAAAGTTGCGGCCGATGCCTCCAAAGAGCTCCTTTGCAAGCACGATGGCCACAAACGATCCAATGACCACCATGTACAGCGGTATGGTCGAGGGCAGGTTAAACGCCAGCAGCATGCCCGTAACCGCCGCAGAGAGGTCGTATACCGTGTGGGGAATCTTGCGCAGGTTACACCAGAGCCACTCAAAGCCCATGCACGATGCCACGGCCGTCAGCACCACCGACAGCGCGGGCAGGCCAAAGTACGCGACCGAGCAGATCAGCGCCGGCACCAAGGCAATGAGCACGTCGCGCATGATGCTTTGCGTGGTCACAGGTGTCGTTATCTGCGGTGCGGCCAGCAGCACCAAGGGTTTTTTGGGTACTTGCATGTGCTAAGCCCTCCCTCTTGCCTTGCGCTGCTCCGCGCGAAGGTACGCTCGTGCCAGCCGGACCGACTGGGCCAGCGGCTGCTTTGCCGGGCACACGTAGGAACACGTGCCGCATTCCACGCACAGGTCCGCCATAAGCCGATCGAGCGCCGCCACGTCGTCGCGTCGGTATGCCTTTTGGATGTCGATGGGCGCCAGGCGCATGGGGCAATTGTCTATGCAGGCGCTGCACTTGATGCACGCCGTTGTCTGCGGTACCACGGCCGCGCTTTCGCCAAAGGCAAGCAGCCCGCTGTTCTGGCGAACGATGGGGCTGTCCATCTCTACCTGGGTGGAACCCATCATGGGGCCGCCGATCACCACCCTGCGCGGCTCGTCAGTGAGCCCGCAATAGTCCAGGATCTCGCCGATGGGCGTGCCGATGAACACCTCGAGGTTTTGCGGGCGCTCCACCACATCGCCCATCACCGTTATGCGACGCTTGGTCAGCGGCATGCCGTCCTGCAGGAAGCGGCCGATCTCCGACATGGTCGTGACGTTGAACAGCAAGGCGCCCACGTCCGTAAGGTGTCCGCCGCGCGGCACGGAACGACCCGTTACGTTGCGCAGGATCACGCGGCTCGCACCCTGCGGATAGCGCGCCGGCAGCACGAACACGTCAATGCGGTCGTCGTCTGCGGCCATGCTGCGCAGCAGCTCGATGGCCTGCGGCTTGTTGTCCTCTATGCAGATGAGCGACCGCGGAACGCCCGAGTAATCCAGACAGGCCTTGATGCCCGCCAAAATCGTCTGCGGCCGCTCGACCATCTCGCGATAGTCGCTCGAAAGGTACGGCTCGCACTCCGCACCGTTGACCAGCCACGAATCGATGTTGGCAAGATCGGTGTCCATCTTGAGCCAGGTGGGAAACCCCGCGCCACCCAGTCCCACGATTCCGCTGTGCTTCACAGCCTCGATCAGACTCATGTAGTCCGTGACCTCCGGCGGCGCGATGGCCTCGTCGACCGTCTGCTCGCCGTCTGGCTCTATGACCACCGCCATGTCGGACTTGCCGCTGGAATAGTGTATGGCTCGCACGTCTTTGACGGTTCCCGACACGGGCGAGAATATGTCTTCCGACATAAACGCCTCCGTGTGGCCGACCAACGTGCCCACATCCACATGCGCCCGACGCTTTACCTGTGGTTCGCATGCAACGCCCACGTGCTGTTGCATGGGAAGAATTATCTGTTTTGGCAGCGGCATGTACGTGGTCTGCTGCTGCGCCGTCTCTTTTTTGTGCGGAATGCTCACGCCGCGAAGCTCAACCGAGCGTCGCGGCCTAAACGCGCCACCCTCAAAGCGTCCCATTTCCTCCCCTAGGTGCCTATGCGCCTCTCCCGTGTGCCTTATGCGCAATAGTTCGTTACTAGCGTCTTACATCTTACCTGTAACACGCCTGAAACGAAACAAGTTTTTACATACGGCACGCCTATTGCACGAAGGACAGCAGCTCCATATGCTGTAGATACGCCTCGTCGTCAAACGAGTTGCAGTGAGCGGCGGCGATACGCTCCATATGTCCATCCTTGTATGCGATGAGCCGACAATGCGGCACGGGCTTCCACTCCCCGCCGTCGTCGAGCGGCACCGTGCAAAAGAACGTCGTCGCCAGCCGCTGCTCGACAAAGAGCGTATCGCGCACGGTGTTGGTGTGCACATAGGTATGCACGCCATCGTTGAGCACGAGGTTGAGCTTGTTCGACACGGACAGCGACGCGACGGCCTGCGACAAGATCACGAAGCGCTCCGCGAAGTCCAACGACCCGCCGTTGCGCATGGCCGCCGCGTTCAACAAATCGAGCAAAAACAGGACCACCTGCTCGCTATCCGTTTCGCCCGCCTCGATTGCCTCGTAGCCCTGAATCAGCGCCGTGTTGAATATGGTGCCGTTGTGGGCGATCACCCATTGCGTGCCCGTCTCGTCAAAACCCACGAACGGATGGCAGTTGTCGATGGAAACCACGCCTCTGGTCGCATAGCGAATATGCCCCACGAGCTGGTTAGTGCGCAGGGGCTCCTCCAACACATAGCGCAGGTAGTTGGAATCCACCGACGCCAGCGATTCCTTGTAGACCTGCCAGCCATACTGGTCACGCCAAGCCAGTCCCCATCCATGAGGATGGTGTAACCCATGCGAGAAGAACTCCTGCAAACGCGCGTTGGCACCAACCGGATGCTTGGAGCTGATGGCAAAAATCTCGCACACGGAAAACCCCCTAACCGCTGCCGCGTTGTACAAGATTATATGCACTCCCTTGGACGCGCGTCCAGCGTCGTGAGTTAGGCGTTGCAGATGGAAGCCGTAGCGTTTATCCGATAGCAAGCGCTTCTTGCAACAAGCGCTCCACATGGGCACCGGGTGCGTCCAGCGCCTCGACCACGATTTTGTCGACGTGCGGGATGTGCCAAAACACCTGCGCGAGCGTGCGGACGTAACCAAAGGCATGGTCGTTGGCCTCGTCGCCAATAAGGCCACCCGCCGTGCACACAAACGTGAGCCGCTGGGCCCGGCACAGGCTTACGTATGATCCCGCGGCGTCGACGTCAAACGTCACGCCCTGCGAGCAGACCAGCTCCAGATAGTCGTGCAGCTTGGCAGGCACCGAGAAGTTCCAAAACGGGCACGCGATAAGGACCTCGTCTGCCTGCGCGAACTGCTTGGCGTAGTCAAACAAGGGGTCGTCGTAGGTCGCGCTCGACACGGCGGAGCTGTACGTTGCCAGGCGGTCGGGATCAAGCGGCGCGAGGTTCGCGTGCGCCACGTCGACCTCCTCGACCGCACCGTCATAACCCTCCAGCCACATACGCGCCAATCGCAGCGTGCGCGAGTTTGGCCGCATGCAGGCGTTTACAAAGAGCAGGCTCATGGTGTTCTCCCATCGTTGATAGCAAAAGGTACGGCACGGGCTCGCTCACAGCAGCGTGCCGAGCCGCGGCACGTGGCGCATCGCGTGCGTCAACGCGATCGATCCGACCATGGACACGACAAACAGCGCGACTTCAAACAGCGGGCTGGGCAGAACGCCAGGACCCACGCCGAGCAGCACCACATGCACGAACAGCGGGTGGAGCACGTACACGCCAAAGCTGTCACGCGCCAGGCGTGCGATGGGCGAGTCGGCGTCGATAGTCCCGCTGCCTACCAAACGCCGCAGCAACACAAGCACGAAGACCGCATACGCGCACGCAAAGCAGCTGCCCTGCAAAAACACGAACCCACAGTCTCCCAAGCCAGCAAAGATGCCCCAAAGGCTTACGCAGAGCATCGTCGCCAGCGACACCGCCCCGCACGCAATGACGGGCCAACGCATGGGCAGGCGCTCGAGGCATCCGCCCACGCAAAAGCAGGTGATTCCCACGACGAGGTTCTGCGGCAGCGCCGCCAGCCCTTGGGCCGGCACGAAGACCTCGCCGCCCATGACAAGGGCAAACAGGTGTAGGAAGGTCGGGATCACCAGCACCCCCAGGAATAAGGCAGACGCCAATGCGCCAAAGCCCCTGTGGCCCAGCCGATCCCGAAGCGCACGCAACGCCGGCACGCACAGGTACACGCCGAGCAACGCGTACACGTACCAAAGATGATCCCAGGTCGAGGCGCTCAACACGTCCACGACGGAGCGCCACAGCACCAGCGGCGACAAACCCGCGCCGTCGCGGATGCTTGCCCATGCCTCTTCCATGACCGCAAACGCCAGGCCATAGGTTGCCAGCACGCCGACCATGCGCAGGGCATAGCGCCCGACCTGTCGCCACCCAACTTGGCGCGTTGGGTCCATAAGCAGCAAACCGGTGATCATGAAGAACGCAGGCACCGCCCAACGACCCAGCACGATGCCCAGCGCGGTGTAGACGACGGCGCGCGCGGGGACGAACTCCGTGGCAAGCGAGGTGCTCACGAACACGTGAAGCAGCACGACTCCACAGGCGCCAAGCGCCCTGGCCCATTCGATCCACGCTATACGGGCGCCCTTCGACCGATTGTTTGGCCGATTGGGGCTCGGCCCCTTTCGGCCATCTTTTCGGCCAAGTGGCCGAAAGGGGCCTAGCCCCAATCGGCCATTTTCGCCCTTGTTCCCGCTCACGACGGCTCCCCCTCAAAAGCGGGCCCGCACGCATGTGCAGGCCCGTGTAGCAAGCTTGTGTTGTCTTGGCGCAAGGCAGAGGTCTCCCCCTATCCCTCGGTCTCCTCCGTGTCCGCGGCTTCCTGCGCCTCGGGCGCGGCCTCGGGCTCCTCTGCCGGCAGCTCGCCGCGACGGCTCTTGCGCTCACGGATCTCTTCGGCGGTAAGGATGTCCTCGATGCGCAGGTTGACGCCCGCGATGTCCAGGCCAGTCATGCCCGTCACCTGATCGACGACGGCACGCTTGACGTCGTCGAACACCTGCGGGGCGTACACGCCGTACTCCATAAGGATCGTGATGTTTACGCGAACGGTGCTTTCGGGCGTGACCTCAACGGTAACGCCCTTGCGGATGTCGCGTGCGCCAAAGGCGTCCTGCACGCGGTTGATGAAGCCGCCCTGCATGCCCACCACGCCAGGAACCTCGCGCACGGCAATGGCAACGATCTTTTCGATTACGCCATTGGAAAACGTCAGGGAGTCCTCGCTGTTGACGTCCTCTTCCTCGGCCGTCGCAACGATGTCGTTGGTATCCTCGTCGGCGGTTACGAGGGCAGACGTGACATCCTCCACTACCTTGGTCTCATTGCTCATGACAAGCTCCTTTCTTGCGGGCAACCCGCTTTGACCCCAACGTACCTATTCAGTATAGCCCACGCGCCATCGCTACGACGCACAGGCGTCTTGCCAATGCACGCGAACGCCCATCGGTTGTGCGCCACCGAGCATCCGCCGCCGTGTCTCGCGATTACGTTTGGTCGCGATCGCTGTTGAACAGATTGGTGAACGCCCGAATGATCTTTGGGTCTCCGTCTGCGATTTGCCCAACGGCGACGCCAATAACCACGAGCACGCAAATGAGCAGCATGCGCGGCAAACCGATGATAAACACCAGCACCGCGACGAACAGCGCGATGACGCCACCCCAAAACGCATGCTCGTGGCCCGGAAACGTGCGATGCACCCAGCTCGATATGGAGCGGCACACGTCGCCAAAGCTGCGCTTTGGTGCCTGACCTGCCGCGGAGGCGTTTGTCTGCCCTTCGGCATGTCCCTGTGGCTGTTCCGCCTGCTGGGCATATGCCTGCTCCTGCGGTTGTCCATACGGTTGCTGGTCGCGCGCCGTCTCCGCATCCCTGGTCTGGGCGTACGCCTGATCGTCCACCTCGGGTATCTCGGGGATTTGGTCGGCAATGCGCGGCTTGAGGTGTTGCGCCGTACGAACGTCCTTCTTGGGCGCGGGATCCGCCGCAGGCGCGGGCGTCACCGCAGGCGCGGGAGTCGCTGGCGGCGTGGACGTCACCTTGGGCTTGGGCGCGGAAGCGGCCGACGCCTTTGGCGCCTCTGCCACGGTGGGCTTGGGAGCGGCCGTGACCTTGGGCTTGGGCGCCGCCTGCGGCTGGGATTGCTTCTGAGCGGCGTCTTGGCGCGGGCTCGGTGCAGCCGCATCGCTGCTCGTCTCGATCTTCATGCGCGGTGCCATAGGCTACACCTCCTCTTGCATGTCGGCGTGCTCCGCGGCCGCTGACAAGTCGGCAGTCGGGTCGTCCGCCTCGTCTTCCAGCACCGGAAGGTCGGGAACGTAGGCCCTCGCAGACAACGGCTCCTCGACAGGGGTAGGCACCGTCGCGGGGGCCTCCACGCGCGGACTCACCGCCACCGTGATGTCTTGTCCGCTTTGGCCGACCGTGCTGGCAGCGGAACCGCGCGGGCTATCGTCCGTATCCACGTAGGTTGACAACGTCCCCTGCTGAGCAGGCTCGGTAAACACGATGCTGATCTTCTCCACGCTGTCGCCGCAGACCTTGGCCAGCCCTTGCTCCAGCTCGGAATACAGAATCTCGCCACGCTCGACCACGTCCACCGGCAAATGCGGCCGCACGCGCGCATGGACCTTGATGTGCCCGCGCTTGCGGACCCTCACGTGAATCGACACGGGCTCGCAGGTGCCGTCGGCCTCTATGACGTGACGGGTCTGCGTGGCGATGGCCGCACGGGTAACGGTTATCTTGCCACCATCGACCTCGGCCACCACGGTTGCCTTGGGATTGCGCGGCGCAAAGAGCGCCACGAGCACGCACGCGACAAGACCGACGGCAGAAACACAAACCAGCACCTCAAGCGTAACGAAGTACCAGCGCGTCTCCGTTATGAGCGAGCGCGCCTGCGTGGTCCAGGGACCGACCCACACCAACGAGAGCGCCAGCAGCGAAAGCACGCCAGAAAGGCCAAACACAAACAGACACAGCCGCTTGAACCAGTTCATGATCCAACCTCCTCAAACAGGGTTCGTATCGAGCATACCCTTTACAGGCCCAAGTGACAATTTGCAATTTGGAGACAATCGCCGTGCGTGACAGCCTTGGGCGGGCAAAGGGGGACGAGCCTCTCGCCACGCCCTTGTCGCCCTACCCCACCGTACTTGGATCGCCGCCGGCATTGACCACGCGAACGAGCTCCTGCACGGCCGCCTGGTCCGCGATCTCGTACCAAGAGCCGTCTACCATGTCGGAAGTGGTCGGCAGCGCGCACGAGTATACCGTTGGACTGGCCAGCTTAAAGCGCAGGAACAGCGGCACCAGGTTATAGCAGCGCATGTCCGTGCCCACCAAGTTACCAATCTGCTTGAGCGCACCGGGGATTTCGCGCGGCGACAAGGACAGCATGCGGTTCATGATGGCGGTCAGCAAAATGCGCTGGTCCTCTTGCCGCTGGTAGTCGCCGTCCTCAAAGCCATAGCGCGAGCGCGCCCACAGCAGCGCCGTCTGCCCGTCCATGGTCTGCATGCCCGAGCTCAACACCAGGCCGCTGTAGTCGGGATCGTACACGTCCACCGGCACGTTGACCGTTACGCCGCCCAAATAGTCGACAAGCCCGACCAGCTCCTCAAAGTGCACCACCGCCACGTGGTGTATGGGTACGCCGGTAAGCTTGGTGACCGCTCGCACCGCCCCGCCGGCCCCGCCGTATGCGTAGGCTGCGTTTATCTTTGAGGTGCCGTAGCCGTCGATGTCGACCATGGTATCGCGTGGGATGGACACCATCGTGAGCTTGCCGCCAATGAGGTCCACGCGCACGAGCATCATGGTGTCGGTACGCGACGCGTCCTCTCCCTCGCGCGCGTCCGACCCCAGCGCCAGCACGTAGTACGGCATGCCGGGTATGCTCCACGACAGCGTACCGTTGACGGTCTGCTGCTCCGCAGGCGAGAAGGCCAGCTGGTCGTCTATGGGATGCGCGACGACCCAATACGCCCCGACGATAATGGCCACAAAGCACAAGAGCGTAAAGAGGCAGCCAAAGTGATGCCGACGACGCTGCCGGGGACGGCGCTGTTTGCGAGCCCGACCATAGTCTTCCTGGACGGGGGCATAGGCCTCGGGTTGCCGACCGTAGCGGTCGTCGTACGCGCGGTCGTCGTATGGGCGGTCGTCGAACCTGTCGTCAAACCGATCGTCAAACCTGTCGTCGCGTACGGCACGCTTGCGCTTGTGGCGTCTGCGCAGCACACCGCCCTGGCCCCTGCTCGACGTCTCGACGCGCGGCGCATAGCCGATCGCCGGGCGCACCTGCGTGCGTGGCATCTCTGCCGTCGATCCGGAACGCGTAGTTGCCCTGCGCCTTGCGCCAGCGGCTGCGACCTCGTTGGGATAGACGAAGCCCTCGTCTATGCCCTGGTCCATCGAGTCGTATTCGTCTTCCACATAATCGAAGTTCGCCGTGCCGTCCACCTCGGCATCGTCATAATAATCTGAATCAAAGGGTTCGGAGTCCCGCGGGTCGATCCTATCGTACCTGTCGTACGGATTCTTCGCACTCATGGCATCACCCTTATTTGATATGGTTCGTTTGTCTGCTGCATTGGTGCCTGAGTTCCATTGTACGTCATGCACGATACGTTGGGGAGTATCCTTTGTTACACCACGTTGTGAGAATGGCCGATTGGGGCTAGGCCCCTTTCGGCCACTTTGGCCCCATTCGGCCACTTTGGCCCCATTCGGCCACTTTTGGGTGCGCCACGTTTTGGCCGCCTGCGCCTGGCCCCTTTCGGCCACTTCGGGCTTGGCCCCTTTCGGCCAACCGTCCCGAACAACCGTCCCGAATGGGCCAAAAAAGACCTTGCGTAGGCGTCAGTTAACTCCTTGTGTTGCGACGATCGTCCCACTGGCCGCAGCGCTTGAGCATGCGAGCGCGCAGCAGGAGATACTGCGTCTCCACCCGCTCGGCGAGCGACGTCGACCACACGTTAACAAACCCGCCGTGCGCGCAGGCAGCCAGCGTGTCCACGCCAAGCACCACGCCCAGCACGCCAAACAGCGCCTTGAGCACAAACGAATCGTGCGCAACGAACTGCCCAAACACGTACAGAACCAACGGCAGCATGAGCAGCGCATAGACCTGCTCGCGCAAGAGCTTGTACAGCGCGCATCCATACGACGAGCTACGCGGGCGCAGGTCGACGTAGCGTCCGCAGATCCACGACACCGCCCCGTTGAGCACCTCGCGCACAAGGCCAGACACGTAGCCCGAAATCAGCTCGTACACCAGCAAATACGTGGGATACACCATCGCCGCCACCAAGTGCGCCACGTCCGCGAGCGTCCAGGCGCCT
Organism: Atopobiaceae bacterium; assembly: GCA_017652285.1. Classification (GTDB taxonomy): domain Bacteria; phylum Actinomycetota; class Coriobacteriia; order Coriobacteriales; family Atopobiaceae; genus RUG440. The sequence goes on along the minus strand of JAGCBF010000097.1, from coordinate 3,120 downwards.
TGTGGCACGTAGCGTCCCAAGTTTTGAGGCAACAGCGGAAACATGTTCCACCACAGCCATGCAAACAGGCCAACGAACGCAACGCGCAGCACGACCGGCCCCAAGAGCACGGACCGCACGCTCAGCGGCACCGCTTCTGGCGGCGCCTCCGTGCTCCAGTCCTCGGCAAACGCCCAGGGGTCCTCGTCGTCGGCCAAGGGTTCTTCGACACCAGCCGTCCAGTCCACGCCGGCGAATCCCTGCGAAATGCCCGACAGACCGCCCAGCACACCGCGCTCCACGACGCGATCCTCCATACCCTTGAACTCTCCTTTGAGCACGTCGTAGGCCTTATTGGCATCCACCATGCGCGCCTGCGCTGTCTCGGGGTCAAAGTGGTGCTGAGCCGCCGCATCCGGGTGGTATCGCCGCGCGATGTCCATGTAGGCCTTACGCAAATCTTCCTTGTTATAGCGTTGAGGCAGCTCGAGAATCTCCTCGGCTGCCTCCTTGGTCATATCTTGTCGGCGCAAAGCTACTCCGCGTCAAGCGCCTCGGCGATTTCGTCGGTAATGTCCATCGTGTTGTACACGTTTTGCACGTCCTCCAGCTCGTCAAGACGGTCGGCAAGGCGCTGGACCTTCTTGGCATCTGCGACGCTCACTTGCGTGGGCGTGGTGGGAACGCGCGTGAGCTCGGAGCCCTTGACCTCGATGCCCTGCTCCTCCAGGCCCTTGACGGTGTCCTGGATGGCGTCGTAGGCGCACCACACAATCCACTCGTCGCCAGCGTCCTCGTAATCGTCGCCGCCCGCCTCGGCCACAGCCATCATGAACTCGTCCTCGTCCACGGCGTTCTCGCGATCGGCGACCTTTTTGTCGTCGCTCTTGATGACCTTGTCGACGGCGATGGAACCCTTGCGCTCAAACTGGAATGCGACGGAGCCGGTGGTGCCCAAGCTGCCACCGGAGTGGGTGAAGGCGGAACGAACGTCCGCGGCGGTGCGGTTCTTGTTGTCGGTCAGGCACTCGACGTAAAAGGCAACTCCTGCGGGGCCATAGCCCTCGTAGGTGATTTCGGAATAGACGGCGGCGTCGGAGCCGGAGCCAAAGGCCTTGTCGATCGCGGCCTTGATCTTTGCGTTGGGCATGGAGACCATGCGGGCGCGTGCCACGGCTGCTGCAAGCGACGCGTTGTTGTCGGGGTTGGGGTCGCCACCAACCTTGGCAGCAACGGTAATGTTACGAGAAAGCTTAGAGAAGAGCGACGAGCGCTTGGCGTCGATCGCGGCCTTCTTGTGCTTTGTGGTAGCCCACTTAGAGTGTCCGGACATGCAACTCTCCTCACTAATTGACACACAAACACGAAGATACTAGCGGAAACCCGCAGCTGAGAAAAGCGTCAACGCAAGAAAAGCATGGCTTAGTCGAAGGATGCCCTACGCCGCAGGCTTACCTTGAGCTAGTAGTCTGCGTAATCCGCTTCGGGCATCACAGTCGCCCGTACTCGACGGAAGTCACCGGATTGGCGAGGCTCGTATAAATAACTACACTAGGTTCGGACATGCTCCCCACCGGCGCTCATAGTCGCAGGAACCGTCGTTGCGGGCCAGCCACCTTCCAAAGGCCAGCCGCATCGTTCGCCCATATAGCCCATCGGGCCAAGTGGCCGCCAGCGTAAGGCCCCTTTCGGCCACCTCGACCAATTGTTTCTCTTCGAGGCGTTTGAGGACTTTGAGTGTACCGCGCGGAGTGAGTGCAACAGCATCTGCAATTTCTGAAGTTCTTGCCGAGCCCTTGTTCAATAGACAGGTATAGACGCTCTCTTCTGACTTCGTGAGAGCGAAAGCACCAGCTTCGGAACTTCTCGGTACTTATCGGAACCTTCGGAATCTGTTCCGCCGCCCGATATATTTTTGAGGCCAACTCTGACCCGTTAATGCCCCAATGACGTTCGTCTCGAACGCATATAGGTACAACGTTTTACCATCCAGTCCTCGGGCAAGATGCATGAGTTGCCTATTCCCAGAATGTGCTCATCAATGCGAATCTAAATGGGCGCGCCTTCTGCTAACCGGCATTGATGCTGGTAACATCCCAGTATGCCGCCTACGGCACCCCAAGTATGACCTACGTGTAATATCTGTGCCCTACACGCGAAGCCGTGTGATGCGCCGTGACTCGAGTCCGGGCGCGAAAAGCCCCGAGCCGACCCCCGCATGGCGGCGTGCCAAAACGGATGCGCGAATACGCACAAAAAGTCGAGGTTCGTGTAGTTTTTCGGTCTCCGATTTTTCGGGGTCTCATTCGCGGTACCTTCTACCTGCGCAAACGCGGGGCATCTTTTCCGCCGGTGGAGAATCGGCACCCAAAAACTACACTAACCTCGAAAAAACGTGCATTTTCACGCACCCGAAATGGCACGCCCAGACCGTACGGGATGCAGCGGGCCCACCCGGCGCACGGTAATTACGCGCAGGCTATATCAACAGCAATGAGAGGCGCGGCGCTGCCTCATGGGGGCGATTCTCGCCCACCCGATCGCCGGCGGGCTAGCAACGAAACCTCCTCGTTTGCGTGCATGTCCGCCGGACGCACGCACATTCGGAGATGTCCCGCCGTGGCACGGGCCGAAACCTCCAAAAGTGCGTAGATGCCGAGCCATGTACGCATCTTCGGAGGTTTCCCTGCCTTCCGAGAAGAGACACCTCCCAGTTTGCGTGCGTAACTGACAGATGCACGCACTTTCGGAGGTTTGGCCACTCCCCTCGGCGGCAGGCCTCCGAAGATGCGAGCCTGGGCCGGTCCAGATGTCCGGCAGGCACCAAGCGGGTGAGTCAGGGTGTCTACCCCCGGCTCGCCAATCGGCTTCGAGCCGCGGAGGGAGCTCGTGCTCAAAAGCTGGGGAGCTTTCTGATTCAAAAGCTGGGTAGGTTTTGAGCGGTCCCCGACAAAACCCCAGCTCACGGGAGCACGCATCAGAAAGCTAGGCAGCTTTTTCGAACAAAAACCTATGGAGCTTTCTGACGCGGGGCTTGACGGGGGCAAGACCGGAGCGCGTGAGTCATGATCCCGCCAGGAGGCGCGCCGGCGGCTCGGTCGGCGCGGCCGGGATGCCCCGCGCGGCCCACGACCTCCGCAG
>JAGCBF010000096.1 GCA_017652285.1 Atopobiaceae bacterium | reverse complement strand
GACATTGGTGTTACGCACGTATTTCCATACCATGCCATGCTTCAAAGCGCTTGTTTGCCATTAGGTTTCCATGCATTGAGCCTACAACCATTCCCTATCCAAAAGAAATGGCCGAAAGGGGCCTAGCCCCAATCGGCCAAAATGACACAGGCGGCCAGCGCAGACGTCGCCGCCCCAGCCATTACGGCGCGCTATGCAAGGGCGCCCAAGCGACCAAACGCCTGCTCGGCATCGCGCATCATGGCCTCAAGCGCACGCTGGGCCGCCTCGGCCTCTTCGCGCGCCGCGAGATATGCGCGGTAGGCGACCGCGTCGTACGACCGCGCCTGGTCGTCGAGAACCATCAGGTCCCGATACCCGCTTTGCGCCAGAACCTCCTGCAACTCGCCAAAGCTCTTGCGCACCTCGCGGCCGGCCTCCTCGCGCCGCCTCTTCTCCTTTGACGAGTCCTTGCTCACGGCCATCTCATCTCTGCGCTATCTTGCCGTCGTCATCCACGTAGAGCTCGCCCAGCGAACCGAGCGTCTCGGCGCGAAACGCAAGCTCCTCCTCATCCTGCAGACCAATGAAGAAGAGCGTCTGGATGGCATCGTGGTCGAAGAAGAACATCTCCTTGGGATTCATGATGCCTTCTGGGAACCAGCAGGCTGAATAGTCGTACACCTTCTTTTCGCCCGCGCGCGCCTGGATGCGACCGCAAATCATGACGCGCTTGTTCCCGCCCTTGAGCAACACCACCGATCCTATCGGCAGCAGATTCTCCTACCTCGTTCGTCCTTTCCCCGTATGTCTTTGCCCTTACTCGTTGCCCCGTCAATACCGATGGCTTCCTCCGCCACCCCAGTACAGGTACCAATACAGTTTGTTCGCGTTATCGTCCCACCACTGCCATACGTTGTCCATGGCATTATTCCATGCCTTTGGGAATCCGCTCCAGTCAACCTTTATCTTGGTGCCCACGCCTGCGAACAAGCCAATGCCGAGGTCCAGCTCGGCCATGTCGCCATCCTTGACCAGGCTCGCAATGGCACCGGCACCGCCTATCTTGGCCTCGCCCACGGCATCGACCTTTATGCCCATAAAGGTGAGACCTCCCGATATCTCTCCTGTGGCCAGGTAGGCTTCGGCGCCAACAGAGGCGTCGATGCCGTCTTTGGAAAACGTCAAGCCAAGCTTGCCTGACGCCGTGAGTATCTTTGCGTTGACATTGGCATGCACGTTGTAGTCATCGTCGCCAATGACCGCTTTGCCACTCAGCTTAAGGGCGCTCGCCTCGGCCTTTACCTCGACCCCAGCTTTGGCTTTTCCCGTTTCACGGTCTACCCACGCCCCGACCTTACCGCTCACCGCACCTGTCAGCACTTCGACATCGGCAGAGCCCTTGGCCGCTCCATACGATCCGGATAGGTGCTCCTTGAGGACATGTGCCTCGGCCCCGGCCTTTACGCCAACTCCCACCTTGGACTTGTACTTCTTGCCATATTCGCTTTCGTCCTCGAAATAGGGTTTGACGAACGCCGAGACACCCAGGAAGCTCGCTGCGGCCTCTCCGCTCGCGGCCATCCCCAAAACCTCGCCGCTTGCCTGCGCATGCACGTCCGAAACCGACGTCTCGTACGAGAGCCCCTCCGCGAGCTCCTCTCCAAGCTCCTCGATCCTCTGTACGATTCCCTCCTCTTCCTGAGGCTGCCAGTCATCCTCCGACAGCCCGGCAAGCTCACGCATCATATCCAGGCGCTCAACAGGCGACATGTTCGCGACGGGAGCGTACGTGCACTCGGCATACTGCTTGCAAAGGCCGATCGACTGCCACAGGGATGCCGTCTCGACCGATTGGTACACGCGAAGCGACGCCTGGTCGTAATCGCGAGCCTTGTCCAAGATCATCTGGTTTTGTTGGGCGGCGATCTGCTGTGCCCTCATGAGCCCGTCGTAGTTCTGGCGGATGACGTTGGTGTCGATCACCGTCACGGGAGGGGCGTTGTATCCGGCACTTCCCCTGTTAAACGGCTCGCTCGCCTGGTTCGTCCTTTGTGCGGCATCCAAGGCCTCGCCCATCTCGCGTTCCAACGAGCCGATGCGGTCCCTGGCTTCCAACAGACGGCCTTCGGCGGCAGCCGTATCCAAGACGCCCGGCGACGTCTCGGGCAAGGCACGAATCAACCCCATGTTCGCCCTGTTCGCACCCGCCAGGGAATCAAAGAAGGCAAGATGCGCCTCGGCGATGGCCGCCTGCGCCTTCGTCCTCAGCCCAAGGCTGTCCGCCGCATCGCCCTTCATGCCCGCAAGCGAGAAGTTCGCAAGCTTTTGCGTCTGTTGTCCACAGCGCACCTTCTGTGCCTCCAACAGCTGGTTCTCTGCCTCAAGCAGCGCGATGGCGTTCGACTTTATGATCCTCATGCGCCTCACCCAGCCTCCATGGCGAGGGCGCACGCCTCGTCCGCCTGCTCCAAGGCGTCGCCCGTGCTCTCGACCAAACCGACGTCTTTGTATATGACCTCCCTAAACGACAAGAGCGCCGAGCTCACCAACTTGTCCAGCGAGACGTCATGCTCCTCGCTGCCAGAGGTAGGCACGAGCGCATGCAGTTTGTGCAGCCTAAAGGCACAGTACTCGTCCATGCCTTGCTTGAGCAGCGCCTTGTTCATCTCTATGGCAGGTCGGCTCGACAAGATCTCAATGCTCATGGCACGCCTCCCGGCCGAGTTCCACCCTAAACTTCTCGTTGGAAAGCGAGAAGACCTGGCCAACGGGTATGCTCACACCCAAAGAGGGCAACAGCCCCCTGCCCTTTACGTACGTTCCGTTAGTCGAGCCCAAGTCCATGAGCGTCACCTTGTCCTTGTCGATGCACAAGGTCGCATGGTCCCTGCTGATCTCCGGCCGCCCAAAGAGCCGCACGTCACAGCTCACGCCCCTGCCCACATGCAGCGGTATGCCCTCCTGTATGACAAACGTGTCCCCACTGGTAAGGTCTCGCAGCACGTACTTGCCATCTGCCTGAACATGTCCGTCATGGGGGTCTCTCGTCGATCCGTCAGGCATGACCACGACGCCCGTCGCCTCTTGCACGAACTCCCTAAACCTATTGAGCGAAAACGCCTTTCGCTCCTCAGACACGAACTCCGCGAGCTGCTCGCACAAAAGACGGTCTTGCGTGGAGTCCTGCCGTCGTCCTCTGCCACGAGTCAGCTCCCGCAACAAGGAGAGCGGCGAGTTGCTCGCCTTATATGACACGCCCTCCAAAGGCACGTGGACCAGACGAAGCCTCGACGCCTCGTCCACATACACAAAGGCCGGGTCAAAGAGAACCGAATAGCAGTAACGTCCCGTATTCGAAAGCCGTGCAAGGGCTCTTGCAAGATCGACGAGCAGATCCGACAGGCTCGTCGCATCCAACCCTTTGGTCCGCAAGCACCTACGCAAGCTCATGAGGTCCGTTACGTCATAGCGCAGGATCTCGCGCTCCCTGTCCCTTTGCCCCACGGGCAGGGGGCGCAGATAGATCTCGTGCGCACCGCTTTCGAGCCAGCGAAGGGCGTCGCGATCCAACACTTCATCCCGACCCGCCTTGATGAGGAGCTCATACGCGTTTCGTGAATGGTTATGCCTCGTCGACAGCTTCACAATGTCATCTCCTTTCTTCTTTCATAGCCACGGACATTCGTCTTGCGAGCTAGACGAGCGCAAGGTCACACCCGTCCATCAGCTCGTCATGCGCCACGAGCGTCCGGATGCTCGCCGACGAATCCAGCAGGTCTCCCGCTCGAGCGCCGTCTGCATACATCAGGCGTGCCCTGCCCGTGGCTTCGTATAGCGGGCCCACCCTGTTTTCCAACATGCGCTCCATCAGACGCGTGGCCTGCCGCACCCGCATGTCAAACGGAACGCGAAACTCATAGATGCCTTGTGTGGCGGCAAGGCGCACCCGCAGCAATACCTTGTCCTTCATGACAGACCGCCCTCCCGTCCCTTGCTCTTTGACTCGCCGCACGGCTCCACGAGCCGTATGCACTCGACGCTTCCGCGCGACACCATAAAACCGTCCGTCGCCTCGGCGACCTGCCGATACTCCGGCAGCAACCGAGAAAACCGAAGCGCCGTCTGGTCACAGAAGCCACCACCGACCCAAACGCCGCATTCGCAGGCAAGGGCGGCCTGGTACCAGTCCGCGTACAGCGACCGCGTCCTCCACATCTCGCTCGTCAGCACCACGGACATGCCCTTTTGCTCGAAGGACCTCACGAGCACGTCAGACAGCAATTGCGCGCCCTCGGCCCCCAGCGCATCGAGCGTCCTTGAGACGTCGACGACTACGAGCACGTCGACGACCGACGCGTCGCGCCATAGCTCGCCCAAGAGATCGCACACGTCCTGAGGTGCGGTCAATACGTGCTCGTCGGCCTCTCCCTGCAGCGCATGCTGCACGTCCAGGTAACGCACGCAAAGATCGTGCGCGTCGTCAAGGGACTCCTTGGCCCCGCGCACGTAGCTCGCCAGGGCTTCGTAATCGTTGCCGAGCACGAGCAAAGACGACGTCGCGTGGAGGTCGAAGAAGACCGGGCGCAGGTCGCGCTTGGAAAACCCAACGGGAAACGAAGGCGATTGGACGGCACGCCCCATGTCCGCCGCATGCACGTGCCGCGGAAGCCGGGGAACGCACGGCGGCCTCACGTCTGTCGTCTGCGCCAGGCGCCGGGCGTCCTGGAAGACGACCTCGCGCGTCGCGGCATGGTCTTTGGCCACGCAGATGCCCTGGAACTCGTACAGGTCCGCCCCCAGACGCAGAAGTCCCCTTCTTTCGATGCCCGCAGGAATGAAGCGTGGATTCTGTCCGAGTATCGAGGCGTATTCGGTCGCGTCGTTAAGGACGGTCGGGATGTCCATGCCGATGCTTGGCCGCAAGCGCATGCGCACGGCGCTCGCCGTCGCGGCAGTCATGACGAAGTGCACGCCAAAGCGGACGGCATCGCGCGCGAGGGCGACCAGTCGGTCCTCCAGCTCGGGGAAGAGCTCTTGCAGGGTGGCAAGGTTGACCAGCGCGACCACGATCTTCGCAAGTGGCGGCTCCTCGGATCGGTCATATTCCTCGAGGCTTCCGCCAAACGGAGCGAGCAGCTCCCTCCTACGGCTCAGCTCCGCCTCGATCATGCCAAACAGCGCCGCAAGACGCTCCCCCTCATCCAGCGAAACGACCCCACCAACATGGGGAAGGGCCTTCAATGCCGCCAGACTGCCCGACCCAAGGTCGACGCAGTAGATCCACAGCCTGTCCGAGCCATGCGTCCGCGCGAGCATGAGCAGCATGGCGACGAGCATCTCCTCGACCCCCGACCCATGGGACCCGTACAACACGACGTTGCCCGTCTCGGCCAAATCGAGGTCGTACCTAAACTGCCTCTGCTCGTCAGGATCGTCGACCAGGCCGACGATGCACGGCAGCCTCCCCTCGCCAACGAGCGGCTCCATGGCCGTCGCGTCATCCAAGCTGACAAATTCCGGCAGGGGATCGAGCCAGAGCGACTGCGCGCGCTTGCCCGCCAAGCGTGCACAGCGTTCGATCTGCTCGAGCACCGCGCGTATCTCGGACATGCTGCCGTCCGCGATCTTGGGAGGCTCTCTCTGGCTTGCCAGAACGTTGCCCTCCAGATCCAACAGGTCAATCGCCTCGTCGTGCTGAGGTTCGAAGCGGTCTTGCGGAATATACGGAAGGCCCGCATATGCGGCCTGGCCCTCCACAAAGGACTCCCCATAGCCAACCAAAAGAAAGAAGTGCCCGGGACGCGTGATCGCCGCCGCATCGTCGCGCCGTATGATCTCCTTCGAGTCGGCGGCGTCCGCGACCTTGAGCGCCACCTTAAAGCGCGCGTTCGACCAGATCTGCTCGTTGACCACCCCAGTCGGACGCTGCGTGGCGAGCACAAGGTGCACGCCCAAAGACCTTCCTATGCGGGCGGCAGACACGAGCTCGTCCATGAATTCCGGCTCCTGCTGCTTGAGCTCGGCAAACTCGTCCGCGATTATGAACAGGTGCGGCATCGGCTCGTCCAAGATGCCCTGGCGATACAACGATATGTAGGAATAGACGTCCATGGCGGCCTCTCCCGTTATGGATCGCGCCTTGTTGAGCTGCTCCTGCCTTCGTTTGAGCTCGCTGCGTACGGATGCCAAGGAGCGCCGGATGCCTTCACCGTCCAAATTGGTTATCGTGCCCGATAGATGCGGGAGCCGATACCGCTCGTTGTCAAAGTTGCGCGCAAGCCCTCCGCCCTTGTAGTCGATGAGCACGAAGGAGACCTCGTCGGGGGCATATGACGCGCAAAGCGACAGCACGTACGAGACGATGAACTCCGACTTTCCCGAACCGGTCATGCCCGCGATCAGCCCATGAGGCCCGTGCTTGCGCTCATGCAGGTCGAGCTGCACCAGCTCACCACGCGCATCCACGCCCAGGGGAGCCTGTAGGGACCGCGACGCGTCGTTTTCCTGCCAGCTGCGTCCAATGTTGAGCTGGTCGACATTGCCCACCTTGAGCATCTGCAAGAACCCAAGGGCATGGGGCAGCTCGTTTCGCTGCTCCGGCGCGTCAAGCCTCATGCGCGCGATCCCGCGCGCAAACGATGTCGCGCGTTCCCTGCTCACCAGGATGTCCGGCGAAAAGTACGAGAGCGTCCCCAGCACGTCCGACCGTTCGAACATGCAGCCACCTTGGTGCCGCGGCGACGCAAGCCTATGCGCGTTCGACTCCTCATGGCTCAATCCGACCAACAGCTCGTCGCCGGTGTTTCCCAAGCAGATGAGATAGCCGCATTCCCTTGGCAGGTCGTACAGGTGCCTGCCCAAGAACACCAGCGACATGCCCCTGTTCTCTCGAACGCTCAGGAGCCTTCGCACCCCCTGCGACCTGCCACTCAGCTCCTTGTTGGCGCACACCACGACGTAATAGGCACCTTGTCCCTCGGAGCCGGCCTTCCATCCCTTGCGCTCGCCCACGGTCTGTTCTATAAGACGGTCCTTCTCGGCCATGCCGTCTGCGCTCAGCACCACGTATCTGCTGATCCCCAAGTTGTCATGGACGTGCCCCAGGGAGGTCAGGAACTCCCATTCCTCGCGCTCGCCCTCGTGGGCGATCAGGATGATCTTGACTTCGGCATAGCTGTAGAGACAGCACACCTGAACAAGCAGGCCGCGCAGGAACTCCCATGCAAGCTTTCGCTCACCCAGTATGCCCGCAACCGTATGCGTCGCCATGTCAAACGCCATGGGGACATCCCTCAGGCACGGCATGCGCTTCTCGACTTCCTCCAGCTTGTCAAAGAGCACGTCCTCCTGCGTGGACAACCCCTTTGCCGGCCATGACACGTCAACGCGCATGTCTTGGTCGCCTATCCCGACTCGCAGCTCAAGGAAGTCGTCATGCAGCGAGGTCCTGTTCATAAGGAGCGGCGAGCATGCGTCCACACGTTTGGCAAGCGCGCCCATGCTCATGCGATTCATGTTGAGGACCTGGGCCTGCTGCTCGGCCTCATAGGACAAGTCGTTCTCTATCTCGTCAAGATACGTCACGTATCGGTGCCTGCGACGAGCCTCCTCCATCTCCTTGCGCCTTGACTCGTGCGCCTTGGTTATGAGCGGCAGCACGACCGCCCCGCCAAGCATGGACACCGACATCGCGGCGCTTGGCAGTATGCTCAGCACGTCGGCGCCGTTTCCTATGGCCAGGATCGAAGGTATGAGCATGGCCAGCGACGACACGCCCATGAGCATGGATGCCCCCAAGTTCGCGGCAGACGCGCCTTGTCCTCCATCCTGCCGTTGCGGCGGGGCTTCGACCTGCAGCACGCGCTGCCTAACGGTTCGCGCAAGACGCGGCGCCGGGTAGAAGTGGACGGGTTCCTCCATCAGACCGTCGGCAGGTGTCGCGGCCTCGGAATCTGCCGCGCCGCAGGTATCGAGCATACGGATGACCGCGTCGCTCGGAGCCAGGCCACGCGGGTGATTCATGGAGACGAACCCGTTTCCCACCATAATGGTGAGGTCTAGGATCTGAATGACGTCGGCAGGCTCGAGCCAGCGTGGCTGCAGCGCAGCGAGCGGCATACCGTTGACCAGCGTGCCGTTTCCGCTCCCAAGATCCTCTATGACGAACACCCCCTGCTCGACGCTCAGCCGTCCGTGCCTGCCCGACACATAGGGATTGTCGTAGCGCAGGTCGTTCGCCGCGCCTCTGCCTATGGTCAGCGCCTTGACCTCGCTTGCCAGCACGAAGCGATCGTATCGACCGATGCCTGGCTCCACCGGTCGCGCAAAGAGCACGTATGCCTGCTCGTCCCCCTTCTTCCGCATGGAAACGACCGTAGGGACACGCCAGCCCAATTCGACCTCATGGGCAGATCCGTCTCCCCTCGCTATGCTCACGCCATCCATGGCACATACCACAGGCCCGTGATCGCCCAGCTGCATGCGAGCTATCGCAAGCCGTTGGTCATGCTCCGCAGAAAGCGAGAGCCATAGCTGGGACTCGACCTTTTCGTCGAACAAAAAAGTCCTCGAGCGGTTGTGGTGGCGCAGGGTAACGAGCAGGCATCCGTGCATGACGCTTCCTCCTATACAATCAGGTCGACGTGACTACCAGACGTTTGCGATCGTGCCTCGCCTCATCAGCGCAGACTCGCGGCGATCTGGGCGTCCACCTCCTCGAGCGACGCCGCCGTTGCGTCGAGCGCGCGGGCAATCTCGTCAATGAGCTCGCGTGCCTTGACGAAGCCCGGACGCAGCTCGCCAAAGCGTGTCGCATAGGCGCGGCTCGACTCGCCTTCCCACTCCCCCTGCAAAGCGGTGAGCAGGCGGTCCATCTTGCCGATTACCGTTTGGACGCTTTCCGCCTCTTGGCGGTACTCGTTCGCGCGACCGCGCATCTGATCCGGTGTGATCCTGATCTGTCCTGCCATGTTCTTTCCTTTCTATTCCATGAGACGACGCCCCGTGCGTCATCTCGTGTAACCAAAACGCTCGTGCAATGCCCGCCAAAGAATCACGGCGCCAGCTCCAAACACGAGCACCAATGCCATTGCCCCAAGCTCCCAAAGGAGCGTGGTAAGCCTAAAGTCGCGTGCATGTACGGTCTGGGTTCGGGACTTGAGTCCCGTGTAGTCCTCCACGCAGATCTCTACGTCGCGCGAGAAGATCACCGGCCTTGCGGGGACGTCAAAGTAGAACGTTCCCTGGCGCACGGTCTCGCCCTCGGCCAAGGGAGTCTGCTCACCTTCGCCAAACACCCGCACGGGCTTTCCGTCGACCAGCACCCGCACGACGTCTCCGCTCGTGATCTCGTCGCTCAGGTGGAAGGAGGCCCGATACGTGCCTCCCACCTGCAGCTGTTCTGGGACGTCCACGTCTTCGATGACAGGGCCGTCCTCGTCCAAGGAGAAGCAGACCGTCGCGTCCTTGACCGTTGGCAAATCTGACGGAGACTGCCCGGAATCCTGCTCGACCTCACGTGGCTCGCCCGTTCCCCAGAACTGGGCCGTGGTGTTGTCGTTGTTCGCCAAGTCCCTGGAACTCACGTCGACCCTATAGTCGCCTTGCCCTCCGTCGCCATGGTCCGAGTCGCTGCCCTTGCCAAAGTTTCCCGGCGCCACGACGTACTCGTATTCCTTCCAACCCTCGCACGGGCTCGATGCGTCCGGCTCGTCCACACGCTGCAACGTAAAGCCGCTACGCTGAGGACCATCGGTGCGCTTGATCTGGCTTGAGGCGTGCGCATGCTCCTTGGTCACCGCACAGTCCTCGCGCAGCGTTCCCTGGACGTCGGTCGTCGCAATCCCGCTTACGTTGACCTCATGCAACACGATGCGTGGCGGTTCCGACAGCAACACGTCCGTGGCGGCTTCGTCATCCCCTGGCTCCCACGAGTTGCCGCCCAACTCGTCAAAGTAGAAGTTGGAACCATAGCGATTGAGCGAAAACGTGACGGTAGAGACGCCCGATGAGTTGCCGGCAAGGTCTACCACCTCGGCATCGATCGTATAGACGTCGTCCGCGGCCATGCTATAGCTCGCCGCATCGCCTTGCGCCTCCAAGCCAAGGTTGTCCCAATACATCCGCCCAGCATTGGCCCCTTCCTGCTCTTGATGGTAACGGGCGGTGCTCGACGCGTCGTCTGAGCGGGTGCCTCGCAACGTGACGTCTACGCCTCGCGGATCAAGATTCGCCTCGTCCTCATAGGCAACGATGGGTATCATGGCCTCGCAGAAGGCCGACTTGTCCCGCAGGTCGCCCTCGTCGGAAGACGCCTCGTACAGGTCGTCCACGCTTACCCGACGTTTGAAGCTTACCGTCGGCGCCTGCGTGTCGATGACGAACTCTGGCTCGGACACCTCCTCGAGCGCGTTTCCCGCCAGGTCCTTGCCACGTACGACCAGCATATGCGGATTGGTGGCAGGCGCGTCCGCGTCAAAGCGTACCTTGCACGTGTGCTCGTCGCCATCAGACGTCCATGGTCCAACGTCACCTGTCGTAACGACCTCCACGAGGTGTTGGTCAAAGTTATGCTCCACGACCTTGATGGTGGCCGTACGACGAGCGTTGTAGTATTTGCCGTTTCGAACGTCGTTGTTGTCCCATGCAACGGTGGCGACGGGAGCGGTCGTGTCGATGGTGAACACTCCCACTTCCGCACGGGAAGAGGCGTTGCCCGCCATGTCGTCAAACTGGGCCTCCACCATATAGTGACCGTCGACCGCCAGCCGCTGCACGGACGAATAGTGTGCTCCGCTTCCTTCGAACTGCCTGGCATCCATGCCCCAACGATCCTGCGAGTCCGAGCCGAACGCGGCTTTTCTCGTGACCTGCGCGACCACGCGTCCAGGGTCGAATGCCTGCACGTGTTGGAAGTTCCTCTCGTCCAGGCTGACCCGTACGTCTTGGGCGGCATTGTAGTAACGCCCGGCCTCGACGCCCTCGATCCGGACTACCGGCGCCGTGTCGTCGTACAACAGCGCAAGCGGATAGATGCCCAGACCGTCCAGAGAGGCGTTGTGTGCGTCCGTGGCATGATCTGCCACAAGGGCTCCCGTGCGGTCGATGGTCCACACCCGCGTGTTGCCCACCAGGTCTTGCACGAACACCCTGATGTCACGGTCAAAGTCCGTGTCGTGGTCGGGGTCGTCCTTTACGGGATCCTTGAGCGTCAGCTCTAGCTCGGCCTCCATGCGTCCCCGCACGTCTTCTGCGTGCACGTCATACGCGTCATCGGGATCGTCTACCCATAGCACGCCAAGCAGATGCTCGTCAGAGACCACGAAGCGTAGCGTGGCCGGCATTGCGTCTTGGCCGTTGTAGAAAAAGAGCGGGTCGGATCCTGCGCGCGCGGCCTCGGTCGAGGGGCGCTTGCTCACCATGACGCTCTCGATCGTCGGAGCCGTCTGGTCTACCACGAAGTGGTACGGGTCGGACGTGAGCGTGTTGGCGGCAAGGTCGGTCGCAAAGACCTGCAAGACCTTGTTGCCTCCCCCGAGCCGGCTGTCCTCCTCGCAATACGTGACGTACGCCACGTACGAAACCATGCCGTCTGCCTGGGATTGCGACGCTTCCCATGTCGGCACGAACGCCGTGCCGCGTGAGTCCGCAACCGTCGTGGCGTCGACGTCCAGGTTGCGATCGGTCACGGTCACCTTGGCGGTGACGGGCCTCCTATAGTACGCGCAGCCATCATGGCTTATCGTCTCTTTCGAGTCGCACAAGAGCTCGAAGGTCATCTGTGGCGGCGTGGTGTCCACGACAAACTCCCCGGACTGATACGCCCCCTCTTTGTTGACGGACGTACCGGGCGCGCCGACCAAGGGATTGCCCGCCGCGTCTTTGCCAAAGACGCGCAGCCCGTAACGTCCGTCTGCGCAAAACGCGACGTCACATACGAATTCGTCCGGCGTCTCCCCCGCGCGCCAGTCCCCCACGACCACATCCCGGGGAGTTCCCCCACACGTTGCCGAGGGCACGATCGACACGGGATGGCCTTTGCCATTGAGCTCTGCCAGCGTAAGGAAGCGCTCCGTGATGGTCACGCGCATCGTGCGTGCGGCAGAAAGATAGCTCATGCCATCCACGCGGCGCTCGCTTGCCTGATCAGTGCATTGGATGGAAAGCGACGGAGACGTCGTGTCGACGAAAAACGAGAGCGCCTTCGTGGCCACCCCCTTGCCAGACACGTCGTCAAGAAGCGGCCTTAGCACATATGCCCCGTCGTCTTCGAGACTCGACCGCACGGGTACCGAGAGCTCATAACGATGGGACGTGTCCTCGACACGTGCCGTGTCGTAGCCTGCCGTCAGCCGTGCCACCGGCATGCCGTCCTTTTGCAGGATGGCGATGACCCGGTCGGGGTCATAGGTCGCAAGGTAGCCAAGACGATCGTCGGTCACGGTAAGGCTAATGGTCGCATCGGAGCGCAACCATGCGCCCTCTTGGACGCCCGTAACATCTATGCACGGAGCATCCACGTCCTCTACGATCAGCGCAGGATGACCGTCCTGGCAAAGCTGACTGCCCGTCTGGTCAAGGACGGGAGCGTTTTGCACCTGTACGTCGTAACCCGCCTCGACCACGCGACCATACTTGGCCAACGACCACACGCGCATGTTTCCGGCCCTATCACGCAGCGTGATGGAGGTGGTGTCCTCGAGGACTCCCCGAGCAAGCACCAAGCGGGCGCTCCTATGGTCTTCGGCAAGCTCGAGCTGCATGCCCGACTTCTTGCTCT
>JAGCBF010000013.1 GCA_017652285.1 Atopobiaceae bacterium | reverse complement strand
GACCAACTGCGCGGCGTGGTAAACATGGGTCGCGAGGCAGAGGAAAGCATGGAGAAGCCCCTGCACGTCATGATCTGCGTGGACGGCACCTGCCCTCGATGGCTTGGTTTGGCAATCAAAGAAGCGTTCGTGCCCGAGCGTGACGCACGGGTCGACGTCTGCCTGCTTGACGGGCATCCGGTGGTCAGGAACGTGGATGTGGGCATCATCGTGTGTGGTGGCTCCGAGGCCTTGGTGCGCGGGGCGATCCATTCTTTTGCGGGCGCACGCCAACATGCCATCGTGGTCGCAGAGACGAGCCTCGACATCCCGGCCACGCATCTTCCCGCAAAGCTGGGACAGTTCATCGCGGACGTCGTGGCGTCCGAGCATGGGCCTTTGTACGAGCGCCTGGCAAACGCCTTGCTCGACTCAACCGAGAAGGACGTTTCGTGCGCCGCAAACTTCGCGTTTTGCCGCGACGTCGCCACGGCACGCCTCGTGAGTCGCGTGGCCGCCCGCAATGCGGTCATGGGCGTGGCAGACTTCATACCCGGCGCGGGCATGCCGCTGATGACCATGAACCAGATCAACATGGGGTTCGACATCGCGGCGACGCATGGGCGCGGGCTTTCCCTTGGCCGCGTGCCCGAGGTGGCGGTCATCGTCGCGGCTGGGTTCGTGTATCGCGAGGCGGCGCACCTTCTCATTCGCCTTCTTCCCAAGCTGGGGCTCATCACGCGCATATTCGTGGCGTATGGGGGAACGCTCGTCACGGGCAGGATGCTTGCCTCGCACTTTGTGCAAGGGTTGCCGATGCCTGCGGCAGAAGGCGGCATAGAGGTTGCGCCAGAGGCTGTGGAAGCATGAGGCTGCCCCGCACGGACCGCTATGCGGAACTAGAGCCCCTCTTGGCGCAGGTGGAGCATCCCAGCAGGTATCTTGATCACGAGTGGGGGGCCTGCGACGACCAGCGGGGTCCGTTTCATGCCTGTCTAATATATGCCGACGTGTACGAGGTGGGCCAGCCCAACCTTGGCCTTGCCATTTTGTACAACGAGCTCAACCAGCAGGAGGGCTTTTCGTGCGAGCGTGCCTTCTTGCCGTGGGTGGACATGGCAGACCTTATGCGCGAGCGGGACATACCGCTGCTCTCGTTGGAGACCTCGTCGCCGGTCGCCTCGTTTGACCTCGTGGGCATAACGCTCGCGCACGAGCTTGTCTGCACCAACATAGTGGAGACGCTCGACCTTGCCAAGATCACGCTACGCGCGACGGAGCGTGACGAGGACGAGCCGCTGGTGATAGCCGGAGGGCCTTCCGTGTGGAACTGCGAGCCGGTCGCACCGATGTTCGATGCCGTGCTGCTGGGAGATGGTGAAGGTGCCTGGGTGGAAATCGCTCGTTACGTGCGCGACGCGCGCGAGCAAGGTGTCGCACGGGCGGATATCCTTGCGGGGCTGTCTCGCATGGCTGGGGTGTACGTGCCGTCGTTGTATGACGTGGTCGTGGATGACACATCGACGCGCTGGGGATACGCGGTACCACGCCCCGGCAGTGGTGCGCCCGAGGTCGTATACAAGCATTGCGTGAACGACTTTGCCGCGACCGAGCCCGTCGCCCAGACCATCGTGCCCTATATGGGAGTGGTGCAAGACCGCTTTGCCGTCGAGGTCCTACGAGGGTGCGCCCGCGGCTGCCGGTTTTGTCAGGCGGGCATGACCTATAGGCCGGTGCGAGAGCGGCCGGCGGATCAGATACTTAGTGCCGTGCACGCGGGATTGCGTCAGAGCGGCTATGACGAGTGCTCGCTTTCGTCGCTTTCCACGACGGACCACTCTGAGTGCGCGAACATCTTGTCGCAGCTGAATCGGGAGCTTTCTGGCAAGGGCGTGCGCGTGTCAATTCCCTCGCAACGCCTGGACAGCTTTGGCGTGGACATGGCGGCTGCCGTCGGCTCGTCCAGGAGGGCGGGCCTGACCTTTGCTCCTGAGGCTGGCTCGCAACGCCTGCGTGACGTGATCAACAAAAACGTTACCGAAGAAGACCTGGACAATGCCGCCACCAACGCGTTTAGGAGCGGCTACCGTCGCATGAAGCTGTACTTTATGATGGGGCTTCCCACGGAGACCGACGATGATCTGCGGGGCATACCCCAGCTGGCCGAGCACGTGCTGGCGCTCGGCCGCAAGATACTGGGTCCGCGCGCCAAGGTGAGCGTGTCGATTTCGGTGGCGGTGTTCGTGCCAAAGAGCCATACGCCGTTTCAGTGGGCAGGGCAGCTGCCGCTGGAAGAGGTGCATCGTCGCCAGCAGCTCATGATCCATGCGGCGTCGGATCGCGCCTTGCGCATATCGTATCACGGGTCGTGGCCATCGCTCATAGAGGGCGTGCTGTCGAAGATGGGACGCCGTGGCTTTGACCTGGTGTACGAGGCGTGGCGACGGGGCTGCAGGTTTGACGCATGGACGGATCAGTTTAGGTTCGATGCGTGGAACGATGCCGCGGCCGCCGTCGGGCTGGACCTGCAAGACGTCGCGTGCGAGGAGTTTGACGTGGATGCGCGCCTGCCGTGGGACCACACGTCCCCGGGCGTTTCCAAAGGTTATCTGCAAAGGGAGTGGCGCAAGGCCACCCAAGCGCAGGTGACCGCGGACTGCACGCGCACTACCTGCACAGGTTGCGGCGTCTGTCCCACGTTGGACACGTCCAACAGGTTGGTGGGTGAGCGCGCATGAGCACCTTGCCGCCGCATGCCTGCCGACTGCGCGTGCGTTACGCAAAGGACGGCCGCCTGGCCTATCTGGGACATTTGGAGGTCATGGAGACCATCATGCGAAGCGTCCGTAGGTCCGGGCTGCCCTTCGAGGTGGGCAACGGGTTTGCGCATCGCATGCGCATCCAGTTTTCCCAGGCGCTGCCAGTGGGCGCCTCGTCCAAGGGCGAGTACTACGACCTGCTGTTGTCCGAGCCTCTGGATGCGACGGTGGCGCTCGAGGCGCTCAAGGAGGCGACGCCTACCGCGTTGGCGCCAAACGCGGCCGTGATACTGCCGCGACGGGTGCCTGCCTTGGAGGCGTGGGTGGACTTGTCGTGCTGGGACGTGGCGGTGCGCGACTCGTCGCTACATGCGCCGGGCTTCGAGGACGCGCTCGGACGCGTACGCGACGAAGGCGTCATCAACTACCTGCGTGGGACGAAGCCGCGCAGCATCGGTTTGGCAGATACGCTGGTATCGTGCGAGGTCAGGGACACGGATGGGGGAGTTGACCTCGTCTTGCATACGCGATCCTCTAACCGGGGGGCATTGCGCCCGGCCGTACTTGTCAAGGCCGTGTGCGGGCTGGCGCCTCTGCGCGTGTGCCGTACGGGGCAATGGCATCAAGACGACGACGGAACGCTTCGCGACCCGTTGGCAGAGGGACAGGGCGTCTTGCTGCCCTAATGTGTAGGTTGCCGTTTTTGCCGTATTTTTTGTTTGACGTTCGTTATCTATGGCGGTAATATATGATGCTGTTGCATCAAAGCGAGCAATGAGGAGTTTTCATGTACGCAATCGTTTCCACCGGTGGCAAACAGTACAAGGTTGCCCAGGGCGACGTTATCAACGTCGAGAAGCTCAACGCGCAGCCTGGCGACAAGGTAGAGCTTGACGTCCTGATGCTGAACGACGGAGCCACCAGCATCGTAGATCCTTCCGCGCTTGAGGGCAAGAAGGTAGTTGCTGAGGTCCTTGATCAGTTCAAGGGCGAGAAGGTCATCATCTTCAAGTTCAAGAAGCGCAAGCGCTATAAGCGCACCAAGGGCCATCGTCAGAACCTCACCAAGCTCACGATCGTTGAGCTTCCCGTGGAGGAGGCCGCTGTAGCAGCGTCCACGGAGGATGCCGAGTAAGTAACGTTGGAGCATGTGCTCAAGAAAGATTGGTAGGTAACACTATGGCTCATAAGAAAGGCTTGGGTTCCTCTCGTAACGGGCGCGACTCTCGTGGTCAGCGTTTGGGAACCAAGATTTATGGTGGTCAGGCCATCAAGACCGGCCAGATCATCGTACGTCAGCACGGCACCCACATCACTCCGGGCGAAAACGTCGGTCGTGGCAAGGACGACACCCTGTTTGCGCTGGCAGACGGCGTGGTTGAGTTCAAGAAGGGCGCTAAGCATTACGTGCACGTGCGCACCGCGTAGGTAATGGCGTAAAACATAGGTCGTATGAGCCCCCGAGTTTACTTGGGGGCTTTTTTAATGTGGCGGCTTGTGCCAGCAACCTTTGTCCAAACGCGCAAATGGGCAAAAGGAGACAAGCTCCCACAAACATTCGCGTATACTAGACGGCAGTCTTTTGAGAGGATGCCCTATGTCTTTGTTCACAGATATGTCGCACATCAACGTGCGCGGAGGAGATGGCGGCGCTGGGTGCATGTCATTTAGGCGCGAGGCGTTTGTCCCTAAGGGCGGCCCCGACGGAGGCGATGGCGGCAACGGCGGGAGCGTCATCGTGCAGACCGACCCGCAGCTCTCATCGCTCATAGACTATCGGTACAAACATCACTTTAAGGCGGAGCGCGGTACGCACGGCCAAGGCGCCCGAAAGCGTGGTCGGGATGGCAACGACCTGATTCTGCGCGTTCCGTTGGGAACCGTCATACGCGAGCTCGATCCCGAGACCCAGACCCCGCTATACGAGATCGCAGACCTCACCCAACCAGGCGAAAGCGTGGTGGTGGCGCCGGGGGGCGTGGGCGGCCGCGGAAACATCCACTTCGTGACCTCCGTGAGGCGTGCGCCCGCCTTTGCAGAAAAGGGAGAGCCTGCCCTTGACCACTGGATCGAGCTGGAGATGAAGCTCATGGCCGACGTGGCGCTGGTGGGCATGCCGTCCGTTGGCAAGAGCTCGCTCATCGCGCGCATATCCGCCGCGCGGCCCAAGGTCGCGGACTATCCCTTTACGACGCTAATCCCCAACCTGGGCGTGGTGCGCACGCGAGACGGCAGGTCGTTTGTCGCGGCGGACGTTCCCGGACTCATTGAGGGTGCGAGCGAGGGCAAGGGGCTGGGCCATCAGTTCCTGCGGCACATCGAGCGGACGGCGCTCATCCTGCACTTGGTGGACCTTACCGGGGGCTATGAGGAACGCGACCCGGTGCAGGACTACCACACCATCAATGCCGAGCTTGCCGCCTATGCGGCCGAGCTTGCGGAGCGCCCGCAAATCGTGGTAGCGAACAAGTGCGACATGCCCGACACCGATGTGGCGGTGGAGGTCCTGCGGGAAGAGGTCGAGCGCGAGGGCAAGAGGCTCTTCGTCATATCGGCCGTCACGGGCGAGGGCATCGAGGAGCTCGTGTCGTACACCGCTCGCAAAGTCGCCGAGCTTCGCGCGCAGGCAGCTAAGGAGACGGAGGCGCAGGCAACCGATCTGGGCGAGGTGTGGGCGCGTCGTCGCGCCCGTCGCGACCGCACGATCACCGTGACGCGCGAGGACGGGCATGCCTGGCGAGTGTCCGGCACCGACATCGAGCGCATGGTGGTGCAGACGGACTGGGAAAACGACGAGGCCATAGACTATCTGCAGCATAGGTTCCAACGCCTCAAGCTCGAGGACATGCTCGTAAAGGCGGGTTGCGTCGCCGGAGACGAGGTGCGCATTCTGGGCTATGCGTTCGACTTCGAACAGTCGGGCCAAGACGCGCCGGAGCAGGGCTCTGCGGGCGATAGCGCCGATGATGACGCGGATGTACGCGAAGAGCAGGTGGCGGAGCCAGAACTCGTGGAGCTTGACGACGTCTTTGAGGAGGGGGAGTAACGCATGGCAATCCCCGAGCAGTTTGAAGGGCTTATCGTCGTAAAGGTCGGGTCCTCCACCCTGACCGCGGATGACGGGTCTGTTGACGAGAGCTACATATCCACCCTGTGCGAGCAGGTGGCAGAGCTGCACGCCCTCGGGCATCCCGTCGTGGTGGTCACTTCGGGAGCTGCTGCGGCCGGTCGCAGCCGCCTCGGGTTCGCCTCTCGCCCTTCCGACATACCCTCGCTCCAGGCCTGCGCGGCGGCAGGACAGGCCGCGCTTACCGAGGCCTATGCCAAGGAGCTCGCAAATCGTGGAATCGCATGCGGGCAGGTCTTGCTCACGCGGCGTGACGTAGTCGACCGCGAGGGTTACCTCAACGCGCGCAACACGCTGTTTAGACTGCTTGACCTGGGTGCAGTTCCCGTGGTTAACGAAAACGACACCGTAAGCGTGGCGGAGTTCACCTTTGGAGACAATGACATGCTGGGGGCGATCGTATCTGCCCTGGTGGGAGCGTCGTTGTACGTGATCTTGTCCGACGTGGACGGCCTCTACACGGCCGATCCCACCACGCACGAGGATGCGGAGCTCATCCGTACGGTTAGGGTCATAGACAAGCGCATCGCACGCATGGCAGGCGGCGCCGGCTCCTCCGTCGGCACCGGTGGAATGGCGTCCAAGATCCGTGCTGCCCGCGCGACGCTCGCGGCGGGCGTCCCTTTGGTCATATGCCATGGGCGCAAAGACCACGTGCTTGTCGATGCGGTGCAAGGCAAGGGCGTGGGCACGCTCTTTTGCAACGACACAAGCCATGTGCATGGCAGCGGGCGAAAGCTGTGGATCGGCCTGGCGGAGGTGCCGCACGGCAGCGTGGTGGTCGATGCGGGGGCGAGCAGGGCGATTGTTGCGGACGGAGCGTCGTTGCTGCCGGTAGGCGTGCGCTCCACCTCTGGCACCTACGAGGAAGGCGACGTCATAAGCATCGTCGACGAGCAGGGAACCGAGCTTGCCCGTGGCGTGACGAGGTATTCGAGCGACGACATGGTGCGCGTGCGCGGCCTTAAGCTGGACGTCATCGAGCGCTTCTTGCCCTCCAAGGAGGGCCAGCCTGCCGTGCATCGAGACGAAATGCTCGTGTTCTAGGCGTGATTGTGCGAACCGAAGGGAGGCGGCTGTGCATATGCGAGGAGACCTGCCCCAGTTGGGGCAAGACCCACGTGTGACGTATCGCATGGGAATAATGGGTGGAACGTTCGACCCCATCCACAACGGACACTTGGTCGCGGCCGAGCAGGCGTTTGACGACCTGGGCTTGGACGTGGTGGTGTTTATGCCCGCGGGTCGACCGGCATTCAAGCAAAAAAAGCACGTGACGTCTGGCGAGGACCGTTACGCCATGACGCTCTTGGCGACATCCGACAATCCCCATTTTATCGCGAGTCGCTTTGAGGTGGATCGCGACGGCATAACCTACACGGCCGACACCCTTACGTATCTAAGCGAGATGTATCCCCCAAACGTGGAGCTGTACTTCATCACCGGCGCGGATGCCATTGCGGAGGTCGTGAGCTGGAAGGATGCGGACAAGATCGCAGAACTCGCACACATGGTGGGCGCGACCAGGCCCGGATACGACCTCGCCCATGCCAAGCGCGCCATTGCGGAATCTCCGTATGACTTTGACGTGACCTATCTGGAAGTCCCCGCGCTTGCCATATCATCGAGTTACCTGAGGGCGCGCGTAAAGGCGGGTCAGAGCCTGCGTTACCTTACGCCGGACCAGGTTACGGGCTACATCCATAAACACCAGCTGTATGGGGTCCGCCCACGGCGCTACGGATCGACCGCGCTGTAGGGTCGGCTTCCTGTGCACGGCCAAGACGACAAACGAAGGAGAGACTATGGCAAAACACGGAAGGTCCAAGAACGTAGAGCTTTGGCGCCCGCTCGATGACGAGGGCGTGGCGTACGAGCCGTGGCAGCGGCTGACGCTCATGCGCGTAGAAGCGGATACCCGTTCGCGACTTGCCCCCAAGAAGCATCGCTTGGACCATTCCTTGTCTGTTGCCAAGACCGCAGAGCACCTTGCCGTGCTGTATGGCGTGGACCCGTTCTTGTCTCGCGTCGCCGGGCTGCTGCATGACTGGGACAAGGTCGTATCGGTGGACGAGTTGCTCGACCGTGCCCGCTACTTTGGCATAGACCTGGGAGTTCCGCTACAGTCCGTCGAGCCGCTGCTGCACGGCATGGTGGCTGCGCGTGAGCTGCCCGAGCGCTACCCGCATCTGCCCCATGAGGTGTGGCACGCCATCGCATGCCACACGTCGGCCGCGGAGGACATGAACCCGCTGGACATGGTGCTCTTCGTGGCGGATGGCATCGAGCCCCTGCGTCGCGCGAGCGAAGGCATCCAACAGACGCGCGACATGGTGGGTCGCGTTTCGCTTGAGGACCTGTTTTGGAACGCGTTCGTGGGAGGAATCATGTACGTCCTGCAAACGGGGCGCTATCTGTACCCACGGACCATCGACATATACAACACGCTTGCGACGGCCCGCGCGCGTCGCAACGCATGACAAGCAACAAAAAGGAGACATCGTCTATGGAAAACGTTACCCCGCTCGAGCTTGCCCGCATAGCCGCCATGGCCGCTGACGAGAAGAAGGCCACGGACCTGGTGTTGCTTGACCTCCAGGGCCTCTCTGACGTCTGTGACTACTTCCTGATCTGCACCGCGGCCAACGCGCGCATGCTCTCGTCGATCGTGGACGAGGTCGAGGAGAAGGTAAAGAAGAACACGGGCATGGGTCCGCTTTCGCACGAGGGCCGTGCCGGGGCAAGCTGGGTGCTGTTGGATTATGGCTCGGTGGTGATGCACGTCTTCCTGGAAGAGACGCGTGACTACTACCGCCTCGAGCGCCTGTGGGGCGATGCGCCGCAAGTTGATCTGGGGCTGGGGGAGCCTGCGGAGGCGTAGGGAAGCCGCGAGGTCACAGCCGCAGGTCACGTCCGTACGTTATGGCATCGTCGCCAAACCTGGCGCGCAGCTTATCGGTGACTTCGGGCAGGCGGTCGTCGTCGGTGGCCTCCTCTTGGGAGAACAGGCTCATTTGTCGGGGCGGGGCATCAAAGCCGCTTACGGCGACGCCCACAAGCCTGACGGGCGTACCCTCGCTCCAGAGCGTGGGCAAGAGGTCACGGGCGACGCGGCCAAAGACGCGCTCGTTGTTGGTCGGCGACGCGAGCTGTCGTTGGGCGGTGTGCGTGTGGATTGCGTCAAACTTGAGCTTGAGCGTCACCTGCGTGCCGCATAGGCCTTTTTTGCGCAGTCGCGCACCCACGAGCTCGGACACGTGACCGATGGCGGCCACGACCTGCTCGGTGGTCTTGAGGTCTTGGGCAAAGGTCCTCTCGTTCGAAACCGACTTGGCTCGCTCCGGATCGGAGGCGGCGCGAACGACGCTGTTCTCCTTGCCCGCGGCCCGTGCGACCAGGCGGGGTCCCGAGACGCCGAGTCGTGCCCGCATGTAGTCCGGATCCTGCCGTGCGAGCTGCCCGAGCGTGCGGATGTGGAGTTCGGACAAGACCTTCTCGGTGGAGGCGCCCACTCCCGAAAGGCTCCTGACGGGCAACGGAGCCAAAAACGCGGCCTCCTCTCCGGGGCGGACCACGGTGAGGCCGCGGGGCTTGTCACGCTCGGAGGCGATCTTTGCCACGGTCTTGGACGTCCCAAGCCCGATGGAGCACGTGATTCCGAGCTCGGCGACGCGTGCCTGAATGCGCTGACAGATGCGCACGGGGTCCTCGGACGAGTATCGGCCGGGCGACACGTCAAAGAACGCCTCGTCGATGGAGACCTGCTCGACGAGGGGCGTTTCGTCCAAGATGAACGACATGACCTTGTCGCTCATGGCGCGATAGCGGGCGTGGTGCCCGTGCGTCCATATGGCCTGCGGACAGAGGCGCTGCGCCTGAAAGGACGGCATGGCGGAATGGACGCCAAACCTGCGTGCCTCGTAGCTTGCCGTGGAGACCACGCCCCGCCTGTTGGCGTCACCGCCCACGATCACGGGCTTTCCGCGCCATTGCGGATGGTCGAGCTGTTCCACAGAGGCGAAGAAGGCATCGAGGTCCATGAGCCCGATGGCCTTTCCAAGCCAGCGATCGTGCGGTGGCTGGGCCTGTGCCGCCATGCTACTCACCGTCTTGCATGCGCGTCGCGGGAAGCGTGACGCAAAAGGTCGTGCCGTGCTCGGCGGAGCTGGTCGCGATTATGTCGCCGCCGTGTGACGTGGCGATGCCCTTGGCGATGGCAAGGCCCAGGCCAAATCCGCCCGTCTTCTCGTCTCGGCTGCGCGCCTTGTCCGTGCGGTAGAAGCGGTCGAAGATGTGGGGGAGGTCTTCGGCATCTATGACGTTGCCAAAGTTCGTGACCTTTAGCGTACAGCGGTGGGACTCGCACGAGAGGTCGACCGTAACGGGAGTGGACCCCTTGGTGTACTTGCAAGCGTTGTCGATAAGGATTTTGCACAGGCGCTCGAGCCATTCTGGGTCGCCCTGCACGTGAACGCCTTCGGCAACGGTCTCGTCTATGCTGGTGCCACGCTCGAAGGCGATGGCGTCAAACTCCAGGGCGGCGCTTTCCACCATGGACGAGAAGTCGACGTCGACCTTTTGCATGACGCCTGTGGCTCCCGAGGACGACTCGTCGGTGCGCGCGAGCTCCAAGAGCTCCTCCACCAGATTCTTCATGTGCGTGGCCTCGTCGGTGGTGCTTTGCACCCAGCGCATCGACTCCTGGGGTATGCCGGGGTCCTTGGCAAGGATCTCGGCATTCGCGATGATGACGGCCAAGGGGGTCTTGAGCTCGTGCGATGCGTCGGCCACGAAGCGTCGTTGCTGCTCCCACGCCTGCGCGACGGGTTTGAGCACCCACGTGGAAAGCCCGATGGATATTAGCAGGAGAGCGACGAAGGCGAGCAGTATGATGATGAGGTCCTTGACGACAAGGTCTTGCAGGCTCAGGTCAATGGCGGAGGTGTCGGCTATGACGACGCGCCATGCCACGTCCGTGCGCTGGGCGCGACGCCAGGCCAGGTGCAGGTACTCGTCCCAGTCCGTGTCCTTGTCGCTTTGGAGCGCGGTTTCGAGCACGTCGGTAAAGGTGGTGGGGTCGATGTAGAAGGGCGCCTTGTTCGTCGCGATCACCACGCCGCTTTCGTCAAGGTCGACGGCAAGTACCAGGATGTTTCCGCCTCGGGGCCTCTCGGGCATCCCGGCGTTCTTGTCTGCGTTTATCGCGATGCGAGGAAGGTCGGTCAGCTCGCCCTCTATGCCGCGCTCGAGCGCGTCGTTCATTATGGCATGCTGCGTTTGCCACGTGCTCACGAAGCTGCCGCCCAAGACGGACAGCAGGACGATGCTGACAAGCGACATGATGATGATTACGAATTTGCGCCGAAGATCCTTGAGCATCGCCAACCCCTAACGTTTGCGTCGTCTATGCCTGCGTGTAAGAATAGCCCCTACCATACACACAAAGGTAATCCCGTTTGTGTACGGTAGGGGCCATTCCTTGGGTTGCTGTGGCCACTGTTACAAGATGACCTCGAGTCGGTAGCCAAGCATGCGAAGCGTCGTGATCTGCACGGTTGAGTGCAGGTGGTTGATCTTTTTGCGCAAGAACGAGATGTAGGCTTCGACCGAGTTTTCCGATGCCTCCGAGCCGCCGCCCCAAACGCGCGTAAGCAGGTCCTGCTTGGAAACCACGCGAGCCGACGAGCTCATGAGCATGCGCATGACCTCGAACTCCTTGCCAGAAAGATGCACTGACTTATCGCCACAGCGCAGGTCGTGCGTGGTGAGGTCGAGCGTGAGGTCGCCAAACGAAGCCTCTTCCAAGATCACGTCGCCGGTGCGCCGCGTGAGGGCACGCAGGCGTGCCAAGAGCTCGGGGGCCTCGAACGGCTTGGTCATATAGTCGTCTGCGCCCGCATCCAGGCCGTTTACCTTGTCGGAGGTGGATGTGCGAGCGGTCAGCATGAGCACGGGCGTCGATATTCCGGAGCGTCGCGTCTCGCGCACGACCTCGATGCCGTCCATGCCCGGAAGCATGAAGTCTAGGATGATGGCATCGTATATGCCGCTCCTGGCAAGCGTGAGGGCCGTCGTGCCGTCGTAGGTCACGTCCGTCTTCATACCCTCGTTTTTGAGGATTTCGCATATGGCGTCGGCGAGATTGCGCTCGTCTTCAACTACAAGGACATTCATGGGGGGCATCCCTTCCCTGAGGTGCCGATACATACGGGTACATGGTACACATTTATGGTTAACAATGCCTGAAAGACCTTACCCTAAGCATAAAAACAGCAGATGTAAATGAGTTAATACATTAAATCATCACAATATTTCGGCTCAGATAGTCGTATGATACTACATTGCATGTACGGCTTGGCGACGCAGCCACATCCGCAACCATCCGCGTCGCATCTGTATGGAGGAGTTTTCATTGGCAGTTAAGATTCGTCTGGCCCGCCATGGTGCCAAGAAGCGTCCGTTCTACCGCGTCGTCGTGGCCGATGGCCGCATGCCCCGCGACGGGCGCTACATCGAGCTCGTCGGTCGCTACAACCCCGTCTCCAACCCCAAGATGATCGACATCGACCTCGAGCGCGTCGATGCGTGGATCGCACAGGGCGCTCAGCCCACCGACGCCGTTGCCCACCTGATCGCCATCGCCCGTGGCGAGAAGCCCCTTCCCGAAAAGAAGGACAAGCTCTCGAAGAAGGCTGCGGCAAAGGCAGCGGCGGCTGCGGAGTAAAACGTGGCTGACGAGAACATGGTCGAAGACGAGACTCTGGAAGAGATGCCGTCGGACAAGGTGGCCGACCTTGTGGAGTACATCGTGTGCGGCTTGGTGGACGACGAGGATGCCGTGTCCTTGGATGTCACCGACAGCGAGGACGGTTCCCTCATCGAGGTGTCCTGCGCCGAGGCTGACGCCGGTAGGATCATTGGCAGAAGAGGTCGCACCATAAAGGCGATTCGCACCTTGGCTCGCGCGCTCGGGCAGCGGGTGGGCACCTCGGTTGAGGTCGAGATACTAGGATAGGTGCCTTGGCAGAAGCGTATAGATCCATAGCGCGCATTCAAAAGACGCACGGACGCAACGGGGAGGTCGTCGCGGTACCAACGCACGGCCTCCCGCTTTTGTTGCACGAGGGCCTGGAGGTGACGGTGGTCCCGCCAGAGCTCAAGGGCCCGCGGCGCCATGTCGTGAGCCGCTGCGTGGACGCCCCGGCAGGCCAACTCGTCGCGTTTGCGGACGTGCGGTCGTTGGGGGAGGCCTCGAGGCTGGTGGGCAAGACGGTACTGGCACGCATGGCGGACCTGCCCGCAGACGTCGCCCTGCATGACGTGGATGCTCTGGCGGGCCGTATGGTGCGCGACGTGCGCCATGGACCGTTGGGTGCCATAGAAGAGGTCTTGCGTGGCCCGGCAAACGACGTGTGGGTTGTGCGAGGCAGGTATGGAGAGGTGCTCGTGCCCGTGGTGGAGGCCATGATTCGCGAGTTCGACGAATCCGGGGACATCCTGGTCGACCTTCCAGATGGGCTGGTGGACGAGGGGGCCGCATGCGAGTAGAGATGCTCTCGGTGTTTCCGCAAATGTTCGCACCGTACTTGGACGCTTCCATCATGGGACGCGCGCAGCGTGCCGGCGTATTTGAATACGAGGCGTATGACCTGCGCGACTGGACGCATGACCGTCACCGGACCGTGGACGACGCACCCTTTGGCGGGGGCCAGGGCATGCTCATGAAGCCCGAGCCGCTGTTCGAGGCCGTGCGTGACATCGCTGCGTCTGGCGACGTGCGGCCTTACGTGGTGTTCTTCTCGCCGTGCGGCACGGTCTTTGACCAGGCGGTTGCCAGGCGGCTCAGCACGTGCGAAAGGCTGCTCTTTGTGTGCGGGCGCTACGAGGGCATGGACGAGCGGGTATATGAGCTGGCGGACGAGACGTTGTCCCTGGGCGACTACGTGCTCACGGGCGGCGAGCTGCCCGCCCTGGTCGTTACGGACGCCGTGGTGCGCTTGCTTCCCGGCGCGCTGGGCGACGAGATGAGCGCCCAGGACGAGTCGTTTAGCGACGGCCTGCTCGAGTATGCCCAATACACGAGGCCGCAGGACTTCGAGGGCAGGACGGTGCCCGACGTCCTCGTGAGCGGCGACCACGCCAAGATCGCTGCATGGCGGCGCCAAAACGCCGTGGAGCGCACCGCGCGGTGGCGTCCTGACCTGTTGGACGACGTCGAGCTTACCAAAGAGGAGCGTGCCCTTGCCGAGCGCATAGCACGCGGGACGAGCGAGTAGGGGGTTTTGCGTATGGCCGAGCAAACCGAGCGGCCCATAGAGGACGAAAGGTCCATAGCGGACGAGAAGCCCGCACAGGACGTGCAGCCCACGGAGGACGAGCAGCCCGCAGAGGAAGAGAAACCCACGACCAAGCAAGTCGCGTTGGACTGGGGCCTCACCATAGCGATACCCCTTATGCTGGGA
Organism: Atopobiaceae bacterium; assembly: GCA_017652285.1. Lineage (GTDB taxonomy): Bacteria > Actinomycetota > Coriobacteriia > Coriobacteriales > Atopobiaceae > RUG440. The sequence goes on along the minus strand of JAGCBF010000013.1, from coordinate 4,543 downwards.
CTGCTGATCCACTTCTTCGTACTCGAGGCGTTTATCGTTCCCACGGGGTCCATGCTCGACACGGTGCAGATCAACGACCGCTTGTGGTCCGAAAAGATATCGTACAGGTTTCGCGCCCCGGAACGTGGCGAGGTCGTGCTCTTCGACAGTCCCAAGGAGGAGGGCATCGTCCTTCTCGAGCGCGTCATTGCCACGGAGGGGCAGACCGTCGACTTTGTCGACGGCTACGTCGTGGTGGACGGCGAGGCGTTGGAGGAGCCCTATACGGAGGGCAAGCCGACCTACCCGCTCGACAGCCAGCTCGATCCCAAGGATCCCATAACCTACCCATACGTCGTACCCAAGGGCCACGTGTGGCTCATGGGAGACAACCGCACCAACTCACTTGACTCGCGCTACTTTGGGGCGGTTCCCGTCTCCAACGTCTTTGCGCGCGCCCTCTGCACCTATTGGCCCCTGGACCACATCCGCCTTCTGTAGCGGTCGGACGTGGATGATTGACGCAAAGGAGAAGCCCGTCATGGAAAACGAGCGCCTGACCTTTCAGGACATGATCTTGGCCTTGGAACGCTATTGGGCGGACCAAGGCTGCACGGTAATGCAGCCCTACGACTCGGAGGTGGGCGCCGGAACGTTCCACACCGCCACGACGCTGCGAAGCCTCGGGCCCGCGGCGTGGCGCACGTGCTACGTGCAACCGTGCCGTCGCCCCGCCGACGGCCGCTACGGCGAAAACCCCAACCGCATGCAGCACTACTATCAGTTCCAGGTTATTCTCAAGCCGTGTCCGGCGGACTCGCAGGACCTGTACCTGGGTTCGCTCGAGGCGATCGGACTCGACCCCAAGCTCCATGACGTGCGCTTTGTAGAGGACGACTGGGAAAGCCCGACGCTCGGAGCCTGGGGCTTGGGCTGGGAGGTCTGGCTCGACGGCATGGAGGTGACGCAGTACACCTACTTTCAGCAGGTGGGCGGCCTTGAGGTCTACCCCGTGCCGGTCGAGATCACCTACGGCCTTGAGCGCATCGCCATGTACATCCAGGGCGTGGACTCCGTGTACGACCTGGTGTGGTCGATCCTGCCAGACGGCACGCCCATGACGTACGGCGACGTGTTCCACGAAAACGAGTACGAGTTCAGCTGCTACAACTTTGAGGTGGCGAACGTGGACGTGATGCGCCGCAAGTTTGACGAGTACGAGGCGGAGTGTCACTCCTGCCTTGAGGCCAAGCTGCCGCTGCCCGCCTACGACTGCGTCATGAAGTGCAGCCATGCCTTCAACATTCTGGACGCCCGTGGCGCGATATCTGCCACCGAGCGCGCCAACTACATCCTGCGCGTGCGCGACGTGGCAAAGGCCTGCTGCGAGGCCTATCTGGAGCTGGTCGCCACCAAGGCCGAGCAGGCAAAGAAGGAGGTGGCCTAACATGGCAGAGAGCTTGGACTTTTTGTTGGAGATCGGCTGCGAGGAGATGCCTTCCGCGCCGCTTATGAAGGCCCAGGACCAGCTGGGAAAGCTCGTGGAGAAGGGCCTGGCGGATGCCGGCCTGGCGCATGGCGCGGTTCGCACGCTGTCCACGCCCCGTCGCCTGGCGGTCATCGTCGAGGCGTGCGCCACGGCGACCGAAGAGATCCATGAGGTCGTGCGCGGCCCAAAGGTCGCGATAGCATTCGACGCGGACGGCAATCCAACGCGCGCCGCGGAGGGCTTTGCCCGCAAGAACAAGACGACGGCCGCTGAGCTCGTGCGCCGCGTGGAGGCCGACGGAAACGAGTATGTGTTCGCGGAGCGCAACATCGCCTCCGTCGCCGCGCTCGAGCTCTTGTCGTCTTTGTGCGAGAAGACCATCGGCCAGATCCAGTGGCCCAACTACCGCAGCCAGCGCTGGGGGAGCGAGCACCAAACCTTCGTCCGACCCATCCGCTGGATCTGCGCGCTGCTGGGCAGCGAGGTCGTTCCCGTGCGGTATGCCGACGTCACGAGTGGCAATACCACGCGCGGTCATCGCGTTATGGCGGCAGGCGAGCATGTCGTGCCGGAGCCGGCAGCCTACGAGCAGGTGCTGGAGGACGCGTACGTGCTGGGAGAGAAGCGCCGCGCGCTCGTCATTCGCGACGGGATCGCCGCGCTCGAGGCGGAGCGCGGCGGTGCGCACGTGGACACGCCCAAGGGAACCTTCGACGAGGTCGTCAACTTGTGCGAGTGGCCGACCGTCGTGGTGGGCGAGTTTGACGAGGAGTTCCTGGCCGTCCCGCAAGAGATCATCGTGGAGGCCATGCTCAAGCACCAGCGCTACTTCCCCGTCTATGACGCGGCGGGCGCGCTGACACGCGAGTTCGTGATCGTGTCCAACGCCGACCCGGCGGTCAACGACACCGTGCGCGCGGGCAACGAGCGCGTGGTGCGCCCGCGCCTGGACGACGCCAAGTTCTTCTATGACGAGGACCTCAAGGTGGGTCTTGATGCTTTCCGCGAGCGTCTAGCCAACGTGGTGTTCCAAAAGAAGCTCGGCACCGTGCTGCAAAAGAGCGAGCGCATGGAGGTCATCGCAGGCTCCGTCGCGCTCCAGGGCTCTGGCAGCGAGGACGTAATGGCGGACGCCGTGCGCGCCGCCCACCTTGCCAAGGCCGCCCTCGTGTCGCAGGCGGTCGTGGAGTTCACCAGCCAGCAGGGCGTCATCGGTGGCTACTACGCGGCGGCTCAGGGAGAGGCGCCCGTGGTTGCCCAAGCCATCTCCGAGCACTACCGGCCGCGCTTTGCCGGTGACGAGCTGCCGCAGACCGTGGTGGGCAAGGCCACCGCGAGCGCCGACAAGCTCGACACCATCTGCGGCATGTTTGCCATCGACGAGCCGCCCACCGGCTCGGCCGACCCGTTTGCGGTGCGTCGAAGCGCCATCGGCGTTATCGCCATGCTGCGCACGATGCCTGCCGTGTCGCTGCGCTCGATCGTGGACGTTGCGTTGGGCGAGTACCAAAAGCAGGGGCTGGAGTTCGACGCGACCGAGGTCGCCGACAAGGTCGTCGCGTATTTCGTGGGACGGCTTTCGGCCATCGCGCGTGACGAAGGCGCCGAGGTCGACACCATCCGTGCGGTAGCCGATACCGGCGTATGCGACCCCGCGGCGTTCCTTGCGCGCGCAAAGGCGCTGGACAAGGCCCGTCGCAGCCAGCGCGAGGTGTTCGACGACCTCGCTACCGCCTATGCGCGTGCGAGCCACCTGGCAGACGCTACGCTGGGTGTGGATGTGGACGCGACGCTTTTGGGCGATGCCGAGCGCCTGTTGCTCGACGCGGTCGACGAAGGCTCCGCCCGCGTTCAGCAGGCCATCACCGCGGGTGAGTTCGATGACGCCATCTCCGCGCTCGCCTTGCTGCGCGAGCCCATCGACCGCTTCTTCGAGGACGTGCTCGTCATGGACAAGGACGAGGCGGTGCGCAACAACCGTCTGCGCCTACTCAACCGCTTCGAGGACGCCTTCCGTGGCGTCGCCAACGTGGGAGCCATGGCAAAGAAGAAGTAACGCGGGTTCCTTAACCGTCAAGCGCCCCCGTCGTCATGTGCCGTCGGGGGCGCTTCTCTTTTGGCCGATTGGGGCTAGGCCCCTTTCGGCCACTACTGTGCTGCCCGTCGTAAAGCGTCTTTGCGAACTCGCTCTTGTCGCATCGGGATTGTGGAGAATACGTTGACAATGTACGTCGGCGGGTGACGCACGTTGCTCTCGCCGAAATTAAGGAGCCATCGGCACTATTTGTCGCTTCTTTGGAGCGAACGAAGTGGATACTGGAACCAATGGTTTGCACCAAGTGATGCCAAGCTGGACAATACGTGCGCTGGCCGTCATGGCCACGTGCGACAACGAGAGGAGAAACACATGGCCAGTCTCGATCTGAACACCGATGAGGTCGTAGAGGACATCAAGCCGATCGTTCTCATCATCTCTGACGCCCGTGGCGACACCGCTTACAGCGTGGTCGTGGCTGCGGCGGCGCAGTTTGAGGTCGATGCCCTCGACATCGCCCGCCTTTCCGACGCAACCAGCGTCGACAAGGTGACGGAGTTCCTCGAGGCTCAGGAGCAGGGTCGTCCCATCGCCGTGTTCCACACGTTCGTCGACGAGCGCCTTCGTCGCGACGTCCGCCACGAGCTCGTCCGCCGTGGCATCCCCTCGATCGACCTGCTCGGCCCCGCGGTCACCGTTCTTTCCACGCTTACCGGCGAGGAGCCTTCCAACAAGGTCGGCGCCCTGCGTGATCGTCTGGTTGACGCCGAGTAACCGCTAGAACGATTTTGCATCAAACGATGGTTGGCCCCTATCGCAGCGGTGATAGGGGCCAACGTCTTTTTTGACCGCCTGCGATGGTCGGTTGGGCGAGGCTCATGCGGGCGCTTGGCCTCTTTCGGCCACGCTTGGGCCGTTGCGGCACGTCATGGCCCCGGCCTTGGGCACCACCGTCACGCCCCGACTGTACCGGTGCGCCTAAAGTTCCGGTTCTGCGTACACTTGGCCGTGCCGTACGCAGAATCGGAACTTTGTTCGCG
>JAGCBF010000095.1 GCA_017652285.1 Atopobiaceae bacterium | reverse complement strand
GCACCATCCGAACGCCCCAAAAGCTCAGCTGCGTAAGCCGTCCACGCCGATTCGGCAAGTCGTTCGCGGCGAAGATGCTCTGCGCATACTACGACCGATCGTGCGACTCGCACGCCCTCTTTGACGACCTCGCCGTCGCCCAGAGCCCCACCTACGAAGCGCACCTCAACAAGTACGACGTTTTGTACGTGGACATGACGGCAATCATAGGCGAGGTGGGCATATCAAATCTTGTCTCCCACATCAAGGAGCGCATCACCGAGGAGCTGCTGCGAGCATACCCCGACTTGCGCACCGACCCAGGCTTCATGTCCACGCTGGCCAACGCGGTGGAGGCGTCGGGCACGCAGTTCTTCATGATCGTGGACGAGTGGGACGCCCCCATCCGGGAAGCACCGCACGACGCCCCGTTCCAACGAGAGTACCTGGAGTTCCTTCGGCTCCTCTTCAAGAACAGCGCCCAGACGCCCAAGGTCTTTTGCGGGGCGTACATGACGGGTATCCTACCTATAAAGAAGGACCGCTCGCAGTCGGCGGTGTCGGAATTCCAAGAGTACACGATGGTCGAGCCACGCAGGTTCGCCCCCTACGTCGGGTTTCTTGAGGATGAGGTCCGTGCGCTGTGCGAGCGGCTTGGCGAGAGCTTCGATCGCATGAGAACCTGGTATGACGGCTACAGCTTCCACCACGTTTCGTCGGTGTACAACCCCAACTCCGTAATGCAGGCGCTCGACAGCGGCGTCTTTCGCTCCTACTGGACAAGAACCTCCGCCGCCGACAGCCTCCTTGAATACATTCGCCTCGACTTCGCGGGCCTATCGCGCACCGTGGCCGAACTCCTGGGCGGTGTGGAGGTCCCCGTGGACGTGGACGGCTTCTCCAACGACCTCGTCACCTTTCGCAACAAGGACGACGTGCTCACGCTGCTCGTCCACCTTGGTTACCTAGCGTACGACCAGGAACGCGAGACGGTGCGCATCCCCAACGAGGAGATTCGCCGCGAGTTCCAAAAGTCGGTAAAGGAGGTGGACCGCACCGAGACCATCGCGCGGGTTGCGGCGAGCGTCAAGCTTGTGGAGGACACCGTCCATGGCGACTAGGTGGCCGTTGCCGAACAGATCGAGCGCGTGCATGCGGAGTGGCCCTCCCTCCACTACAACACGGAGCAGGCCCTGCGCTCCACCATAAAGCTCGCGTACTTCTCGTATGCCGACCACTACCTGCGCTTCGAAGAGCTGCCGGCTGGTGCGGGCGTGGCCGACATCGTATACCTGCCCAAGCGCGACTCCCCCTACCCGGCACTCGTCGTCGAGCTCAAACGGAACGCCTCGGCCAAGGGCGCCATCGACCAGATCCGCGACCGCAACTATCCGAAGGCTCTTGACGGCTTCGGTGGCAAGGTGCTTCTTGTGGGCATAAGCTACGACAAGGATGCCGCGCCGGGTCACCGCACGCACACCTGCACGATCGAGGTCGCTTGAGTCAAATTGCAAATGGGCCCAGTGGCCGATTGGTCCCTGGGGTGTTTTGGCCACTTTCGTTAAGTTCTTTTGGCATTGACGCGGATTTTACCGCTCGTCGTATTCGGATTTTACCGAATGTATTGTTCGTATTTTACGGTACACTTGTGTCCGACAACTCATCCAGACAGCGAGGATGCACATGAGAAAAAGCACGCTGACCCCAGAAGGTTATCTGCCGCGCGTGGCCGACGCCCAAATCGAGAGATACCTCAGGGTCTTTGGTGCCGTTGAAGTGGCGGGGCCCAAGTGGTGCGGCAAGACGTGGAGCTCCCTCGCCCATGCCTCAAGCGTGGTGTACGTTGACGAGGGAAGCAACACTTCGCTAGCCCGCGCGGACCCATCCCTCATGCTCGAGGGAGAGCAGCCACACGTAATCGATGAGTGGCAGAGAGCGCCAGGCATATGGAACGCGGTACGTCACGCAGTCGACGCGAAGCGCGGGACACGAGGTGCTTTCATTCTCACGGGCTCTTCGACGCCGTTGGCAGAAGGAGAGAAGCAGCAAGATGCCGAGGCACGTCACAGCGGAGCTGGCAGAATCGGCCGCATCCGTATGGCGCCGATGACGCTCTACGAGTCGGGAGACTCCACAGGTCGAGTCTCGCTGGCCGGGCTGTTTCGCGGCGAGTTCAGCCCATGCCGGGCGGACGGTGGCGGCGCGCGGGCGCTTGTCGAACTTATCTGCCGGGGAGGGTGGCCAGAAGTCATCGACATGTCGGCAGTCGACGCGCTTCTTGTCTCCCGCGAATACCTCGCTTCCATCTGGGCGGAGAGCATGCCGCGTATGCGCAAGAGGCCACAGACCGCAGAACGCCTGGCGGTTTCGTTGGCGCGCAACCTTGGGCAGTCGGTCACGTACAAGACGCTTGTCAGGGACATGTACGGAAGCGAGGAGGAGCCCTCGGGGGCATCGTCGGACGACACAATCGCGGACTACCTCTCTGCGCTGAGGAGCCTCTACCTCTATGACGAGCTGCACGGATGGGTGCCGCCCGCACGTTCGCCCAAACGGCTCGCGGTGAAGCCCAAGAGATACCTTGCCGATCCCTCCTTGGCGGTAGCGCTATTGGGCATGGGACCGGATGCCCTCCTCGGGGACTGGCAGACCTTTGGCCTCACATTCGAGAATCTCGCCGTGCGCGACCTCCAGACGTACGCACGGGCCCTCCCTGATTCCGCCACGGTTCCCGTGCGCTACTATCGCGACGACTCCGGCCTGGAAGTTGACGTCATAATCGAGCTGTTGGATGGTCGATGGGCGGCCATCGAGATCAAGACGTCCGAGGAGAAGGTAGACGAAGGGTTAGCCGCCCTCCGTAGACTCAAACGAAAGCTCACGGCAAATCCGGCGTCACGCGTACGGCCTCCGGAGTTCGTCGCCGTCGTCGTTGGCATCTCCGAATTCGCGCGCGAGGTGGGCGAACTCGAGTACGTGCTCCCCATACGGTGCCTTGGAGCGTAAACAGTGGCCGATTGGTCCCTGGGGTGTTTCGGCCAAATGGCCGATTGGTCCCTGGGGTGTTTCGGCCACTTGGCTCAGAACAGCCGCGGCTGCAGGTCCGGGAACTCGGCCGCGTACGCAAAGCACTCATCGGGCGTGCGCAAGATGCCGTGCCGTTCGCACACGTCGTCGAAGCGGGCCATCAGGCGGTCGTTGTTCTCGCTCACCACGTTGTACGCATCGCCATACGTGGCAAAATAACGATCCGACAGCCCCGGGAAGCGCCGGTCGAGAAACGCATAAAAGTGCTCGCGGCTGCCCTCGCGCAAGGTCAGCCCAACGCCGACGCACACGATGCCCTTGACCTGGGCCTCCACGCACCAGTCGAGCAGCGTGAGGAAGTTCGCGTCG
>JAGCBF010000094.1 GCA_017652285.1 Atopobiaceae bacterium | reverse complement strand
TCCTCACGGCTCCTCCTGTAAATGTCAAGGACTTTTTTCTTGGTAAGGTAAGCACTTTTTTCTGGCCCTCGGTAAGGACTTTTTTTGGGTCTGCGGTAACGAGTTTTTTCCATCGCTCGGTAAGCAGTTCTTTTCTCGTGTGGCGACGAGGGCCCTCTCCACCCGTGGGAGCGGGGAGGGCCCTTGGTAAGGTCTTGTGGGTAAGGTCTTGGTCAGTCCCTGTGCGCGTAGAGCTCGGGATGCTTGAGGCGGTAGGACTCTCCGCGCAGCGAGAAGCAGCGCGCGTGGTGGAGGATCCTGTCCATCAGCGCCGTGGCGAGCACCGGGTCCTGCACCATCTCCGCCCAGTCCGGGATCTCCTTGTTGGTGGTGAACACGAGGCTCTGCCGCTCGTAGGCGTCCGAGACGAGGCTGAAGAAGCGGTTGGCCTGCGCCTTGGTGATGGGCGTGTACCCGATCTCGTCCACGATGAGCATCTGGCACCTGCGCAGGTAGCGCAGGCGGAAGCCGGCCTTGCGGTCCACCTCGGCGTCGTCCATGACCCTCACCAGAGACTCCATCTTCTCGAAGGCCACGGTGTAGCCCTCATCCACCGCGAGCAGGCCGAGCCCGACGGCGACCATCGTCTTTCCCAGACCGGGAGGGCCGGCGAGCACCACGTTGCCGTGGGCGTCGAGCCAGGTGAGCTCCCTCAGCTGCGCCACCTGCGTGGCGGATATGCCCCCCTCCAGCTCGGAGGGGTCGAACTCGTCCAGCTGCTTCGGGTGCGGCGGGAAGTGCGCGGCGGCGTAGTTGCGCTTGCGCTTCCGCTCGCCGCGGCCGCGCAGCTCGCACACGAGCAGCCTCTCGAGGAACTCCCTGCAGGTCAGCCCGTTGGCGTCGGCGGCCTCGAGCTGGTCGGCGAGCTGGCGGGACGCGTGCTTGAGACCGAACGCCTCCATCTCGGCGGCGAGCGCGCCGATGGTGAGCCTGTCGTTGTCGCTCACGACTCGCACCTCCTCCTGTACGCCTCGCGGTAACGCTCCATCTCGCGCGCCTGAACTTCGTCCATGGCCGGCGGCTCCGCGTCGGCCTCGCCACGCGCCGCCCACGTGGCCTTGCGCAGCTCGTAGACGGCCCTGAACTGCGTGAAGCGGTAGCGGAACTCGCGGCAGCAGTGGTTGATGACCTCGGTCACGAGCGCCCGCGGCGGGTTCTCGGCGTCGAGCAGCAGCTCCACCTGCCCCAGCTGCCTGGCGAGGTGGCGCGGGTTCTCCTTCTTGAAACCGTTGATCAGGTGCTGGAACTCGGCGCAGTTCCACTTGGCGCGCAGCCGCTCGGCAACGTCCATCCAGTCGCTGGCCTCCTGGCGCCTGTGCTCGTCGAGGCGGTTGAACGACCCGCGGACCGGGTTGATCTGGTGCGTGCAGACGTGCCTGCGGTCGGGCCCGTACACGTGCAGTTTGTCGCCTATCACCTTGTAATATATGGTGTTGAAGCAGAGATCCCACGGCAGCGAGTACTTGGACGCCCTGTACAGCAGGAACGGCTGGCCCGCTATGCCCTGGGGTATGAGGTTGGTCGGCGAGGCCTCGTGCACCGACGGCAGCAGCGGCCTGAGCGCGGGGCGCTCCTCCTCATCGAACACCTGTGCTGGTACCCTGAACGTCGTCTGGTGTATCCTGTTGTTCTTGCGCTCGCACCATCCCGGCAGCGCGTCCCTGACCTGCGAGATCTCCGAGAACCTCCTCGCCGAGAAGAAAGAGGACTTGACGAACTTCACCGAGTTCTCGACGGCGCCCTTGCTCTCCGGGTCGTGCTTGTTGCAGCACCACAGCCTGAGGTCCTGCTCCTTGAGGAACGCGTCGAACGTCTCGGTGGCGAACACCTCGCCGTAGATCTCGCTGCCGACGAACACGCTGTCCTGGTCGATGACCAGCTCCTCGACGCGGCCCCCTATCTTGCAGAGGAAGCGGTATATGGCCACGCACGCCTCCTCGGAGTCGAAGCGGTGGTCCTGGGCGACAACGCCCAGGTAGCGCGACATGCGCAGCAGCATGCAGAGGAAGTGCACGGTGAGGCCGCCGTCACACCTCTGCTGCCCGAAGTCGAGCTGCAGCTGGCGTCCCGCGGGCGGGTCGTCCACGTGGTCGTAGAGGCGCCGACGCCTCTCGGGCTCGGCGACCTGGCCGGCCTTGCGCAGCCACCGTATGTAGTTGCGCAGCGTCTGCTCGTTTCCGGGCAGGATCTCGAACTCGCCGGTCTCCACGTACCTCTCCACGAGCACGTCGTGGACCGAGCTCATGTGGCACTTGGGGTTGAGCGCGAGCACCTCGAGTATCGCGGAGCGGAACGGCTCGGCGTCGAACGCGTGCGGCTTGGCGGTCCTTGCGTGCGGGTCCTCGGGCACGCCGTCCATGCTGTAGTACTTCCTGATGGTGGGCATCGACGGGGCCTTGCTCCCCATCCTCGCCCTGAGGTGGTCCCTCACCTCGTTGAGCGAGTATCCCCCCTGCTTGAGGTCCTGTATCTCCTGTACAATCATTTGCTTGAGCACCCGGTTCTCCCTTCGTCGGCGCCTTGAGACAGTGCCCACAAGGGTATGCCGGGTGCCGCCTCCCTTCGCGGCTGGCTTCCGATTCGGACGCTCCCCGCGGGGTCGCCGGGCCTGCGTGGTCAGGTCAGGTTCTCGTCCCCCTTCCCCCTCGTTCCTTTCCCACCATTGCAGGAACCTCCTCTCCCGTAGCTGCGGATCTGGCTGCCGTTGCCCGGCGACCTCGCAAGAAGTCGCTACCGACCCGACGAAAAGAGTGCTTACCGCATGCAGAAAAGAACTCATTACCGAAAGGTGGGAAGAAGTCGTTACCGGCCGAAGAAAAAACTCCTTACCTCATCAGGTCAAAAACATCGTACCGTCTACAGGCGACATCCTGCGCTTCGTCGTTAGGGACGGCGGGCAGTCCTACGTTTGGGTTGTCGGCGACTCCCTCACAAGCCCAGACGAAACGCAGGCGTTCCTTGGGTATGCCGAGGCGCACGATCGCATCATTCGCCACCTTTTGGAAGGCGCACGTCTCCTTGGCGCGTGATAGGGCACCCGTTGCCTAATTCAGCAGTTCGATGACACGTTCCGTGTCCAAGCTGCGGATGCGCTCGGCACCTTCGCGCTGCGGCTCGTCCTCGTCGCGATCGCTAAAGACGATGTCGGCAAGCGTGGGGTCGTCGACCACCTCGGTTGCCAGCATGCGTGCGAAGTCGGAGAGGTTGATGATGCTTGTGGCTTGCAGGTAGTTCTTGAGAAAGCCCAAGGACGTCTCGCCGGCTATGCGCTGACGGCTATCGCGGGCGACGTTGAGCCACACGATCTCGCGCGTCTTGAGGTCGATGGCAAAAAGATAGGCAAAGGTAGAGGCACAGGTGACAGAAAACGACGACGTCACGGTTGCGGGCTCAAAC
>JAGCBF010000093.1 GCA_017652285.1 Atopobiaceae bacterium | reverse complement strand
GTAAAATCGATCGCCGCCATGTGCGCACTCAGTCTGACGCTTGTCGCGTGCGGAGGAAACGCGCCGGCGACAACCGACACGGCGAGCAACACCGAGGCGCAGGCCACGCAGGACGCAGAGAGCACGACGACCGAGACAAAGGCCGAAGAGACAAAGGCCGAGACAAAGCAGGACGCATCGGCCGTCGGCACCTGGAAGTCGGCAGCATTCAAGTCCAATGGCATCACGATGACGGGCGACATCGCCCAGTTCGCCAACTTCTTTGGCGGGGACGACGCAGAACAGGCGTACAACATGACGCTCGACCTCAAGGCAGGCGACACGGGAACGATCTCCTTGGCAGACGAGTCGCATGAGCTCGCGTGGTCGCAGTCCGGCAACGTCATCACCATCACGCGCACGGATTCCGACACCGAATCCGACGACGAGGCCGATTCCTTCGAGGCAAAGGGTACCATCGAGGACGGCGCGCTGTTCCTGCAGCTGGACAAAGACGAGGACATGACCCTCATCATGACGCCGGACGGCACCTACTCCAACGCCAAGTCGTATGACAAGACAAAGGCCAAGCCCATCACCTCCGAAGACGCGCTTATCGGCACATGGAAGCTCACCGACGTGTGCATGGCGGGCATCACGATGTCGGGCGACGGCAACGCCCTCGCAGAGCAGTTCTCCTACGATGATTCCACGATCACCTTTACCGCCGGTGGCAAAGTCAACATGTTTGGGGACGACAACACTTACACGGTGAGCGCCGATGGTGCCACGGTAACGGACGGCACGATCTCGGCGGCAGACCTTCTTATGCTCGACGACAATCTGATCGTCGACATGAGCAGCCTCATGGGCGTCGACATATTCATGGTGCTTGCCAAGTAGACAAGTCCTGGACGAGCACGGGGGCAAAGATGGATTACAGGAGATTCGGGGACGCCTACTACATCCGCCTTGACAGGGGCGACGAGGTCATTGCGTCGATCTTGTCTGTCTGCGAAAGGGAGGGCATCGCGTCCGCCACGTACAGCGGCATCGGCGGATGCGACGAGGCGCAGATCCAGACCTACCTCCCAAAGGCGAACGTGTTCGAGACGCGGACGCTCACCGGCCTGCTAGAGCTCGCGTCCCTTACCGGCAACGTCGTCTCCGACGACACGGGCGGCCTTCACCACCACACCCACGCGGTCTTTGCCTATAAGGACGGAGAAGACCATCGCGTCGCCGCCGGGCACGTCAAGTCAACGACCGTAAGGTACACGGCCGAAATCGAGCTGAGGCCGGTCGCCGGCGGCACCATTGGGAGGCGACACGACCCAGAGACGGGAACAGGCTTCTGGAACTTCTCCGCCTAGCGAGCGGCACCACGGCAGGGAGACGCGGCTTCCGATGACTCAGAGGGGGCAAGGCTGCGCAAGAATCCGCAGCCTTGCCCCCTAACCATGTTCCTTGTCTTAACCTGCGGCAATGGTGCTTACGGCCTCGATGAGCGTGTCGACGTCGGCTTCGGTGTTGTACATGCCCATGCTCACGCGCACCATGGCAGGGGCCGAGAAGCCCGGCTTGTCGCGCTCGGCCACGATTTGCTCGTCCGTATAGCCCATAAGACGATGGCATAGCGGGTGAGCGCAGAACTCGCCCTGACGAACGGCTATGGCCCAGCCACCGGCAAGCCGCTCGGCCACGTCCGCCGCGGCAACGTCGTCCACGTTGAACGTGAGCACGCCCACACGGTCTTCTATGTTGTTGGAGTCGGCATAGACCGTCACGCCCTGGATGCCGGCAAGTCCGTCGAGGGCACGTCGCAGCAACGCCTGCTCGTGGGCCTCGATGTTGTCAAAGCCTGCCGCAGAAAGCGCCTCGCATGCCTTGGCCAGCGCAATCTGGCCAAAGTAGTTGGGAGAGCCTGCCTCCCAGAGGTCGGGTGCCTCCAGCCAGGTAACGTCCGAATCGGTGACCACGTCCACCATACCGCCACCGCGATACGCCGGCACGTGCGCGTTCATGAGCTCCGTCTTGCCAATGATGCAACCGCCGCCAAAGGGGGCGTACATCTTGTGCGCCGAGCACACGAAGAAGTCGACGTCCTCGGCTTCGGTTTCGCCCTTGAGCGAAAACGCCCTATGGCTCGCAATCTGGGCACCGTCCACCACCATGATGGCACCAGCCTCATGGGCGAGCTTCGCTATGGAGTGGACGTCATGCACGTAGCCCGTGACGTTGGACGCCGCCTGGACCGAGACCACGCCCACCTTGCCGTCTGCGAGCTGCGTGGCAAAGTCGTCCATGATCAGGCGTCCCAGCTCGTCCACCTCCACGTAGCGGACCTCGGCGGCGCGGGCACGCCACGTAAGGTCGTTTGCGTGGTGTTCGGACCGGGTGGTGAGCACCACCGTGTCCGGTCCGCAGAGGGCGCCCGACACCTTGTTGAGGCCATCGGTTGCCGTGCCCGCAAACGCGCAGGTATAGGTCGATGCCGGCGCTCCAAAGAAGTCGAGAACCACCGAACGGGCAGCGCCGAACTGCTCGGTGGAGTGTCCGGACTTCTGGCCCTTTCCACGTCCGATGGAGCCGTAGAGGGGCAGCTGCGCCTGGATTTCTTCCAGCGCGCTCACGAGACTGGGGGTCGTGGCGCCATTGTCAAAGTTGATGGCGGGCGCCGTGGTGCCGTCCGCGAGCTCCACCGGCTCGTCAAGCCCTATGAACTCGCTGCGTGCGAGCAGTCCGGAGTCCGTGTCCAGCACGAGCTGGCGTGGAGCTGCCTGAGCTGACGCCTCGGCCGCAGAGTCGGCGGCAGCCACCTCCGTCGCCCCGCCCTGCGCCTGCTGTCCGCACCCTCCCATGAGCATGGCGGCGATGCCTGCCAAAGACATGCCACCTGCGCGTAGCGCTTCTCGCCTCGTCGCGTTTGTCATTCTGGGTCACTCCTTCCCCTGTGATAGTCATCTGCATCTCTATTATGCCTTTTTTGAAAGCGCAGGTGGCTGCGAGCCGGATGTCGCGCCGCGCGGTTGGCACCCCGGCCGTCCCGGGCCAGCCCAGCAGTGGCCGATTGGGACTGGCCGATTGGGGCTAGGCCCCTTTCGGCCACTTTTGGGCCGTTTGGACTCGCCCGCCCCGGGTGGCGCCGCTGCGCCCCGGCCGTTCCAGCGAAATGGCCGATTGGGGCAAATGGCCGATTGGGGCTAGGCCCCTTTCGGCCACTTTTTGCTTGGCGAGCGCCTTGCGGCCGACATTCCCGACAAAATCAATCTGACGAGGAAGGATTCCCGCAAAAATCAATCTGGCGAGCGCCTTGCGGCCGACATTCCCGCAAAAATCAATCTGGCGAGGAAGGATTCCCACCAAAATCAATCTGGCGAGGAAGGATTCCCACAAAAATCAATCTGACGAGGCTTTTTCCTACGAAAGTCAATCTGGCGAGCCTCGCCAAGTGAGAAAACCTAGGAATTTTCCTCGCCAAACGCATTTTGATAGGAATTCTCCCTCGCCAAACGCATTTTGATAGGAATCGCCCCTCGCCAAACGCACTTTCGCAGGAGGCCGGACGAAAGGGACCTAGCGCAGGCGCACATCTGGCCGATTGGGGCCTAGCC
>JAGCBF010000092.1 GCA_017652285.1 Atopobiaceae bacterium | reverse complement strand
CCACTACATCTTAACCGATGCGACGTGCGTTTTTTCCTTGGCGCCGCGCGTGCCCACGATCATGAGCGCGGTTCCGGCGATCGAGGCCGCGACGCCAACGGCGATGACCAACTTGACGTCGAGGAACTGGAACATCCAGCCACCGATGAAGCTTGCGATAAGGTTGCCCACGGTGGATGCGGTGGCGAACACGGCCTGTCCCTTGTTCTGGTCGGCCTCGCCGACTTGGTCGTTGGAAAAGTACACAGTTGCGGGGATCAGCGCGGCATAGCTCACCATTTGCAGCGACATGGCAGCGTAGAACATGGCGACGTTGCCGCTCAAAAGAATGATGATGTGCTTTAGGGAATAGAAGATGGACGCGATCACCAAGATCTTGGTGATGCTCAGGCGTTTCATGAGCAAAGAGAAGCCAAACATGGTGGGGAGCTCCACCATGGCTTGGATGAAGAGCGCCGTGCCTTGGATGCCCTCGATGCCTTGTGACTCAAACGTGCCAATGATCTTGGCCATGAACGTTTGGATGAGGAAGTGGCAAAAGTACATGAGCACTAGCGCCCCCACGACCACCGTCACGTTTTTGTATTTGGCAAAGAACTTGGCGAACGAGATGGACTGCTCCTTGGGTGCGGAGCCGGCCTTTGCCGGTTGCTTTGGGGGGTCGGGCATGAATTGCGTCGCCACCAAGGTGAAGATCGCTGCCGCGACCACCCAAATGGGCAGCGTGCTGCGTCCGAGGCCGGCCCACAGACGGCCTACGACGTTAGAGCCCACGGCGTAGGCGGCAGAGCCCAGACCGCGACATAGCCCGTAGTTGATGATGCCGCCAGAGGCTTCGTAGATAAAGGCCATGCCATTGAGCAACGGCATGCCGACGGTCGAGCACATAAACGAAATGATCAGGATGGGGATGATGAGGAACGAGCCCTGGGGAATCAGCAGCAAGATGCCCGCGAAGACGCCGCAGACCACCATGGAGGCGGTGATGAACATCTTTTGGGTGATCTTGTCGGACCTGTCGACGATGTCGGCGGCAGCAGGCCCCAAAAAGACGCCGAACAAGCTTACGAGCGACATGACCGTGCCGATGGTCCCGTCGTCAAACCCGCTTTGCGACAGGTAGTTGTACGCGAAGCCAAGCGAACCGCTAACCAGGAGCATGTAGCCGATGTTCACCAGCGCATACTTAAGGTTCAGGTTCTTTAGATTCATGAGTAACCCCCCTTGCTCGACGTGCCGATACGTTTTAGGTATAGCATGAACAACGTATCGTTGTGCTTCACGTCTGCGGACGGCCTACGCGAAGTCGCCGATGGGAGTGTGTCGCAGGAAGCTACCCCATACCGCGCTTGTCAGTCGCGATAGTGGCGAAACGCCTGATGCACAAAGGTGTCGCGCGGAACCATGTGGACCTCCCATTGCTCCGCGATCTCTGCCAAAACGCGACGTTCTTGGGTGTCGAGCTCCGTTCGCGCTATCTGCAGCAGCTGATCGACGATCTGCGAGATGCTCTTGCCGTAGACGTGCGCATTCCAGCCGTGGGCCCGTAGCGAGCGCATGGCGTTCTCAACATCACGTACGGACACGCGTCCCAAGAACGCGCTCGTCGCGCTTACGGCAAACCTGCTGCTAAACAAGCCTTTGACAAACGCCAGATACGCCACCGCCATGCGCGGACGCAGCGCGTCTGCCTGCATAAGCTCCATGGAGGAACTGAGGAGTCGAACGGAGGGCAGCACGTTCGTCAGCGCATTGGCGGCCTCGCGCGTGGTAAACGTGCGCTGGTGCATGATGTCCCTAAGCGTCTGCTTGCCCGTCGAGGTCGTGGTGCCCGCGTCGTCCACAAAGATGATGGGCTGTATGTCTTCCAGCCAGGATATGTATGACTCTGCGCCAAAGTCCTCGTCAAATGTGGTGGGCACCACGCCGCAGCGCGTTTTGTCGACCTCGTCCCAAATGATCGAACGAGTCATGCGCTGCGTGTTGCGCGGGTCGGCACCCCTAAAGCTCCGTACGTTGTCCGTAAGAAACGTAAGGATCGGCATGAGCGCGACTGCCGTGCGGTATTCCTGCGCGCTCGAAAGGGAGGTCCCGAGGCCCATCGTAATGGTCGTAGCGCATTCGCAGCGCATGGCATCGCGCGCGTAGCGTCCCGTCTGGCCCAGATGAGCGTTGTACAGCGTCCAGCGCGTACGCGGAACCAAGGCGACGTCCAAGGGCGACTTCACCAAGGGATTGTAGCCTTCCGACAGCAGCACGTAGTCGCAGCCCATGCGATACGAGACCACGTGCAGCTGGCGGTCGAATGCGTCGAAGGCTTCGAGCATGGCAGAGAGCGACGTGGTGGGCCCTGCCGTGCATATGAGCTGACCGCCAGGCGCAAGAGAGACCTCAAAGCGAATGGCCTCGCCGGTAGAGGCGCCCAAGGCTCCATAAATGCCCATAAGGTGACCGTTGTACCAACGCTCGTGAAACACCTGCCAGGCGTCGCTGAACGCGCGGAGCAGAGTCTCGATGCCCCTGTCGCCAGCGTATGGCACCAACGTGTTGTGTGCTCGGTCAACCAGGATACGCTCTATGGCAAGGCTGAGCTTGCGAGGAATTTCCGTTACCGAGTCGCTGACGTTGAGCACACGCAGCAACGTTTGGTGATTCGTCTTGTACGCTTCCGAGGCGTCGAATGTGTTGACTGAGTCTTGCGGTTGCATGCTGGCTCCCTTGAAGTCTGTGTTCTGAGCGGACATTGCCTTTGTGGTGCATCCCGTCGTTTGTTCATCGCTAATATAGTAGTCCAACAAAGCAAATTCGTTCGGCAAATTAAGTAAACTGGCGCTGACAGTTCTCGGTCGAAGGGGAGCCATGACTCAAGGCACGCAACCGCACAAGACAAGCACGCATCCGCACAAGAAGGTGCCCGTATCGGTTGGGGAAGGCGGGTCGGCAAAGACGAAGAGCGCCTCATCCGCGGACGAAGAGGCCGAGAATCGTGCAAAGGCGCGCAAGGGTGCGCTGTTCTTGGGCTTTGTGGTCGTCGTCTACATCATGTACCTGATCTTTTCGGGACAGATGGGGCAGTTTGTGGCAGCCTTGGGCAGTGTCGACCTGGGCTGGGTCGGTCTGGCGGGCCTTTGCTTCGTGTTCTACTTTTTGTTTGGCGTGATCGCCTATGGCATCGCGGTGTACTTGGATCACGACTCGCCGGTGGGCGTGCGCGACCTTATGAGCGTCGAGGCTAGCGGCATCTTTTTTGGAAACCTGACGCCGATGATGGCGGGCGCGGTGCCTTCTCAGATCGTGAGGCTCACGCGTACGGGGCTCGATGTGGGGGAGGCATCGGCGACGCAGTTTACCCGCTTCATCATGTTCCAGTTTGGTGTGGTGTTGTTTGCGGCGATCATGCTTGTGGCCAAGCTGGGGTTCTTCTTCCAGACGTATGGCGACATCGTGGTGCTTAACCTCATCGTGTTTGGCGTGCACTTTTTGGAGCTTGCGGCGCTGTTCGTCATCTGCCTGTGCCCAAACTTCGTCATGAAGGTGGGCAACGCGCTCATCGACTTTTTGTCCAAGCGCGGTGTGCTTAAGAACGTGGACCATTGGAACGAGATGGTCAACGTGCAGGTGCTGGAGTTCTCGGCTGCGTTTATGCGGGCCGCTCAGGACCTTCCTTCCATGGGGTTGACGCTGCTCGTGACGATGGCGCAGCTTGCCAGCCTGTACATGATCCCCTGGTTCGTCTTGCGCGCGTTTGGCATCCAAGCCGACTTTCTCAATTGCCTTGCGGCTGGCTCCATGGTGCAGATGGTGTCCACGGCCGTACCGCTGCCAGGTGGTACCGGCGGCGCCGAGGGCAGCTTCTATATGTTCTACGGCGGTATGTTTGGGGCGGCCAACATCAACGCCGGGTTCTTGATCTGGCGCATCGTTACGTTCTTTGCCCCTACGATCATATCCGCGCCGTTGCTCGGCCTGCGTTCGCGTAACCGCTCCCACAGCATCTATCATCGCGTCCAGCGCATCAAGGGTCGTTTGCTTGGAACTGAGAAGAGCCACGGGGGACATGGTGGCGGAGCCACGTTCAACCCGCACAAAAGCAACGGCAAACGCAACTAACACTAGGCAGAGACAGCGTGGCCGATTGGGGCTAGGCCCCCATCGGCCATTTCTTTCGGCCATTTCGCCCTAAT
>JAGCBF010000091.1 GCA_017652285.1 Atopobiaceae bacterium | reverse complement strand
GTTCTTCAGTGGCCGAAAGGGGCCTAGCCCCAATCGGCCAACCCAATCGGCCACGCTCTTCAGTGGCCGAGGGGGACCTAGCCCCAATCGGCCAACCGCAACTGGCCACGATCCTCAGTGGCCGAAAGGGGCCTAGCCCCAATCGGCCACAGCCCAGCCCCAACCCCCCGCACGTCCTGGCGCACCTTGCCGATAATGCACAAAGCGTGCTAATCTAAGCAACCTTCAAGCACACGAGGCAAACAGCGCGTTAGGAGGACGTCCCATGCGCCTGGTTGCGGTCATAACGCTGCTGGTCTTTGCGTTCTGCGGGGCCACTGCGCTGTTGGGCGCACGATGGGGTGCCCGGCATCGGCGCGGTGCCAAGGTGCTTCGGCGCGTTTTGGGTGCGGTGTTGTTTGCAGCTTATGTGTACGGCGTGCTGTCCCAAACAATTCTTGGCCGGTCGCAAAGCGCCTCCCATATGGCGCAGCTCGAGCTGTTTTGGTCGTATCGCGCGAGTCTGGCGCTCATGGAGGACGGCCTAGCCATTACCAGCGCCTCGCTTCTGGCCGAGATCATCCTTAACGTCTTGATGTTCGTTCCGCTCGGTGCGCTCCTGCCGTTCGCGCTTCCCGAGCTCTTTTGCTCACGCACCTTCATGCACGACGTCGTGCGAGTCGCGATCGTGTCGAGCGCCTGCTCCATGGCCATCGAGCTTGCCCAATGGAGGTTTCGCCTGGGTCTGTTCGAGTTTGACGACATCCTCAACAATACGGCTGGGGCGCTTATCGGGTATGCCACGTACCGCGCGGTGGCTTGGATCGCACGCAAGGTTGCCCGGCACCATGCCGAGCCGATCCTCTTGCCATAAATCTTTGATGCCGCACGAATCCTCTAACTATTTCTGATACGTTACAAAACTTGTGCGCATAAGCCGCTGACGGCGTGTTTTTACACTGCAAAAGCAGCTGTGCCATTGACAAATCATTTACTTGTAGCAGAATTAAGTCGCTAGGTGCACTTATTCCAACAGGAAGGACTACAACATGAAGAAAATTCTAGCTTTCTTCAGCGCGCTGGTCATGGCTCTTGCGGTAGCCACTCCGGCGTATGCCGCGACGCTGAGCTCTGCGGAGCAACAGGTTCTTGGCGAGTTCAAGACCGAGCTCGATTACTGGGGCAAGACTGCTGGTCTGGATCAGGATCACATCACGCAGTATTATTCCGAGGCCGAGAAGGCCCTCAATGCCGTTGACCTTTCTGACGCCGCTTGCTCTGAGTTCAGTGGCGTAATCAAGCAGTGCCGCGAGATTCTTAACGGCTCCACCACCAAGAACGAGATGTGGGGTCACTACAGCGAGCTCGCGAGCGCCATCAACAAGGTTGGCGACAAGTACTACAGCCTGCACGTAACGGTCAACGCTTCCACCAAGTACGCTACCGTTACCTGGAAGATCCCGACCTCCAGTGGCACCGTCAAGACCTCCACGGCGGCCACCACCAAGAATGTCGTTAACCAGACCGGCGCTGGCCTGGGTCAGACCGTTGCCGTTGCCGTCGCTTCCGCCGCGGTTCTCGGTGGCGCCTTCTACGTCGCCCGTAAGAAGCAGCTGTTTGCCTAGTGGCAGCTTTGCATGAGTTCTTCTCGAATTCATAGACTGCTGGCATACCTCGGTATGCCAGTAGTTTTTTGTTTAGCGGGTTATCTACTCCTATGGCTCGCCTTGCAGCCGGTGTGGGGAATGGTTTCCAATACCGTTGCCTTCTTGGTTGCCGACGAGGCACCGTCCTTTAGCTCCGAGCTGACTTCCATCTATGATCCGGAGGCCCTTACCAAGGCCAAGGAAAAGACGAAGACCGACAAAAAAGAGTCCAATACGGCGGCCCCGACCGTCATCAAGGGCGAGGACGTGCAGTTCCCCTTGAGTGGCGAGCAATACGGCCAGATCACGTGCGACCAAATCGGTCTTAACGCGCCGGTGTATTGGTATGACGACGACGAGATCCTTGCCTATGGCGTGGGTCAGTCGCTCATCAGCAACTTGCCCGGCTTTGGCCAGGTCATCATCCTTTCGGGCCATAACAACACGTTCTTTGCCTGTCTGCAAAATGCGGCGGTTGGCAACGTAATAAAGTTTGGCACCAATTACTGCGAATACGAATACACCGTCACCAACGTGCAGGTGTACAACGAGGACGACCTCGAAAGCCTTCTGCTTCAAAAGGTACGCGACGAAAGAGAAGAGCTTATCCTTTACACGTGCTATCCCTTCCATGCCATCACGGGGCGCAAGACCGACCGCCTGGTGGTCTTCGCGGACCGCACGGCTGGCCTGGACGTGCAGTGGAGGGAGCCGACGACATGAAGCACAGAACCAAGCGGTCCAGATCGCGCAATGTCGTGAGCCTCGTCTTTGGCTTCTTCCTTTCGCTCACGACCCTGCTCATCACAATACTGTTGGTGCTACGCATGGGCATCGTGTCCAGAATCGGCTTTACGTCGGTCGTGGACGCCGACTACTATCGCTACACGCTGGACTACATCGAGGACCAGACCCGTTACTATACCCTGCCCACCGGAATCGACCCCCAGGTGCTGGACGGCGTCTTTTCGCTTGACGAGGTAAAGGTCGACGTGGACGGCATGCTCGTTGGCAAGCTCAACGAGTCGGGCTTTTCTCCCAAGACGGACGACCTGCGCAAGCGCCTGACCGAAAACGTCGAGCGCATGTTTGCCGCCGACGGCGTTTCCACCGCAGAAGGCTCTTCGGCCGAAGAGATTGTCGCCTCGTACGTGGACGATATCATGGGCATTTATCAGGATGCCATAACGATGCCCGGCATCGACATGATCGTTCATGTGCGTGACGAGTTCATGCAATGGTTCGTCGTGGGCCTGGTGGTATGCGTGACCTTGTCGGTCGTGCTCATAGCCTCTATCGTGAGGCTCCACCACTATCGACACCGCGCACTACGCTACCTTGCCTATTCTTTTGGCGGCGCTGCACTCATGAGCTTTGTGGTTCCCTGCATTTTGTTCGCGTCTGGGTTCTATAAAGGCCTCAGCGTGTCTCCGCAGTTCTTCTATCACTTTTGCGTTTCTTTGATTAGCCGCCTGTTCATACTCCTTATGGCGGCGTCTGCTGTGTTGCTGGTCATAATGCTCGTACTCATTTTGGTGTCGTCGCGCATGCGTGGCACGGCGATTCGCAGACATGGGCATCGCAGCAGATAATGACGCACGACAATGGTTGACAGAGGGGCCTGGCCACCCGCGCCAGGCCCCTTTCGGCCACGTTGGGGCCAAGCCTTTTCGGCCGTGCCGGCGTTTCCCTGCGCCGGTTCGGTCGCCTGCGCTGGCCGATTGGGGCTAGGCCCCTTTCGGCCACTTTTGGCCTGATTCCTTTTTGGCCGCGTTTGGCCGCGCCGGCGTTTCCCTGCGCCGGAACACAATCGAGAGGGGGGAGTGACATGCGTATCCACAAAAGCACATCCGTTTTCCTTTTTCTGACACTGACAATGGTGTTGACCGCTGCGCTTGTCGGCTGCGCGCAAGCGCCGCAAAGCGCAGAAGACGAGCGAGAGAATGCGGTGACCCAAGAGGCACAAGAGGCCCAAGAGGCCCAGCAGCCGTCTTCAACCATTTCGGACGAGGTGCCGCAATCTCAGGGCGCACCTGCCATCGATTCGCGCGCCGCTGAGTTCGAGGTCGATCCTGCCCGTACCCAATGGACCTTCGAAGCGCCGCAGACCAAGACCGTCTACCTGACCTTTGACGACGGACCGTCCGCCAACACCCAGCCCGTGCTGGACATCCTGGATCAGTATGGCATCAAGGCGACCTTCTTCGTTACCGGCATAAACCCTGACTACCTGTCCATGATCTCCGAGTGTTACAGGCGCGGCCACACCATAGGCATGCACACGTATTCGCACGACTACGAGCAGGTTTACGCTTCCGTCGACGCCTACTGGCAGGATTTGGGCCAGATTGCGGACGTGGTGCGGCAACAGATCGGCTACGTGCCGTGCTTCATCCGTTTTCCGGGCGGCTCTTCCAACACGATAAGCGCCAACTACACGCTTGGCATAATGAGCGAGCTGGCTCAGGAGGTCGTCAACGAGGGTTACCAGTACTATGATTGGGACGCCAGTTGCGGAGACGGTGCCGTCCATACCGCTGACGAGCTTGTCGAGGCGACAAAGGCGGACACGGCGTACGGCTACCAGAGCATCGTGTTTCTCATGCACGACGGTGCGGAAAAGCAGACGACCGTCGAGGCCCTGCCGCGCATAATCGAGTACTTCCAGTCCGAGGGCTACACCTTCGCGCCCATCGACCGCTCTACCTGCGTGCCGCACCACGGCATCGGCAACTGATATCTCGGTGGCGCCAGGTGTCAGACACCCGGGCCGGGCGGGCCCAAATGGCCCAAAAATGGCCGAAAGGGGCCTAGCGCAGGCGGCCAAACCGCCCGTGTGGCGGCGCCAAAAATGGTCGAAAGGGGCCTAGCGCAGGCGGCCATCGTGCGTTTTCGTGCGCCCGTTTTGGCGTGCTCGGCGGGCCGGTACACGAGCCCGCTCGCGACACAGTCATAATTTGTGGGTAATACTAAGCCCTTATCCGCACCAACTCGGCCGCTGCCCTTCGCGAACCACAACGGCGTCGCCAAAAAAAGCAAGCCAGAGGCAACAACCTCTGGCTTGCGAAGACTCGTGGCTGGGGCACTAGGATTCGAACCTAGGTTGGCGGCACCAAAAACCGCAGTCCTAACCACTGGACGATGCCCCAGTGCAATCACTGCGCTGGGTTCCAGCCAATGAGCGATGCCTATTGTAACAGATTGTCGTCGTCAAAGGCGGCACAAATGGCGTCAAGCAACATTACCGCATAAGTTTGTGCGTCGCTCACCGTAAACGTGCCGTCGTACCGCGGGCCGCTCTGCATAAACTCGATGCGAATCACGGGCACGTCCTCCTTCGATCCCGCGCAGGCCGTGCGAATGCGCATGGGCAGCGTGTCTGTGTCGCCCATCGTTACGTTGGGAATGCTCGAGCCGCCCTCCAGGGGGCTTGTCGCCAACACCAGCACGGCCTTGTCACCCGGACGCTTGTGCGCGGGCGACGCGATGATGTCCATGCCGCTTTGCTCGTTAGTGGCCGAGGCAAGGTTCCACACGCGCCCGGCGATGTTTCTGGAGATGGGGTCTTCGGCAGTTATCGAAATATGCACTTTTTCCAGCACGTTTGCCGCGCGCGCGAACCCCATCGACCCCAGCGGATGTGGCCCCGACGCAGACTTGCCCGTCCACACGTGGTGCAGGCGCTCGATGGCGTCAAACGTGTCGGGAAACGCCATGCCGTCCGGCAGCTGCCCCATGCTCTCTTGGAACTGCTTTACCGCGGCCTCCGTGTGCGGCCCATACAGCCCGTCGACTTCCCCAGCCGAGAAGCCCAAGATGTTAAGGCAGTGCTGCAGCTGTCGCACGTCCGCGCCATGAAAGTTGGGAAGACGCAGGTACAGCGTGCGATCGCCCATCTTGTACGATTCGTCCACGAGCGCGATCCACGTGGCGGAGTCGACCTCTTGCCCAAGCGGGAGCCCATGGTCCAACCTAAAGTGCGTGACCGCCGTGGCGGTGGATATGCCAAACTCCTGACGCTCGCGTTCGCCCTCGTCAATTGCATAGTTTATGGAACAAAGACGCTCTTGGATGTCTTCGACCGCCGCACCGGTCATGCCTTGTGTTATGGAGTCCATTGCCGTTCCTTATCTGGGTCGCGAGTGGTCGAATGTGTCGTAGGCTGCTGCGTGTTAGCTTGTGCGCTCAATAAAGAAATCTGCCATCGAGATTAGCACCGTTCGGGCATCTTCCGCAATGTCCAAGTCGGCCAATTCACCTTTTGCGCTGTCGATGAGGTGCCGGGCGTACCGGGCGGCGTAGTCCAAGGCGCCTGCGTCTTGCACGATGCGTATGGCTTCCTCAAGCTGGTCGGGATCAGTAGTCCCAGCCGACAAGATCTGCACGAGGCGGTCACGCTCGTCTCCGTCCATGTGCTCGAGCGCCCACACCATGACGAGGGTACGCTTGCCCTCCGTGATGTCTGACCTATAGTCCTTGCCCTGCTTTTGCGCGTCGCCCACCAAGTTGAGAAGGTCGTCTTGAATCTGAAAGGCGAGGCCGGTGCGTAGGCCAAAGCGCCTGAGGCCCTCGACCTGCTCCACGTTGCCCCCGCCGCAGATGGCACCCGTGGCCAAGGGAACCGCCGCGGAATAGTAGGCCGTCTTGCAGCGGGCCATCTCCAAATAATCCGATGCCGTGAGGTCCCAGCAGTTGTCGCGGGCCCAGCCCAAGTCGAGCGCCTGGCCTTCCAGCGTGTGCTCTTCCATGGTTATTATCTCGTCCAAAAGGCGAATCCTGACGCCTGTGCCCAGCGAGTTGTTGCGCGCAAGGGCCGCCGTCACAGCCACCAAGGCGGCGTCGCCGGCGTTGATGGCGATGCCTACGCCTTCCGTAAGGTGCATGCAGGGTTGTCCGCGACGCATGGTGCTCTGGTCGGCGATGTCGTCGTGGATAAGCGCTGCCGCCTGGAATAGCTCGACGGCTGCCGCCGCGGGCAAGGCGACGCTGGAGTCTGCTCCCACGGCCTCCGCGCCCAGCAGGCACAGGGCGGGACGGATGCGTTTGCCGCCCGCCGCCACGAACCGCACGATCGGCCCATACAGATATCGGTCCAGATCGAGCGTCTGGTCCCGACGGACCGTTGGAGCCGGTGCGTACGACAGCACGCAGTCTTCAACAAGCTGTTTGTTCTGTGCCAAATAGTTGGCAAACGCATCGCCTTTGCTGCCCACGTGATTATCCCTCGTAGCCAAATGGGTTGTTAGACTGCCAGTTCCAGGCGTCGCGGCACATCTCCGAAATGCCGAACTCGGCTTGCCAGCCCAGCACTTCGCGCGCCTTGGTGCAGTCCGCCCAGTTTGCAGTGACATCGCCCGCGCGGCGAGGCTCTACGACGTAGGGCAGCTCGCGTCCGCAGGCAGCCGAGAACGCTTTGATGATTTCCAGCACGCTGGTGCCCGTGCCGGTGCCTAGGTTAAAGACCTCGCACCCCGTGCGACCGTCCATCCACGCGAGCGCCGCAACGTGGCCGCGTGCAAGGTCGACCACGTGGATGTAGTCGCGCACGCCGGTGCCGTCGGGCGTGTCGTAGTCGTCGCCAAACACGTGCACCGCGTCGCGACGGCCCACGGCCACCTGAGCCACGTAGGGCAGCAGGTTGTTGGGGATGCCCTTGGGATCCTCGCCCATGAGGCCGGAGGGATGTGCGCCAATGGGGTTGAAGTAGCGCAGCAGCACCACGTTCCATTCCGGGTCGGCGACGACGAGCGAGCGCAGCATCTCTTCGATCATCCACTTGGTCCAACCAGAGGGGTTGGTCGCGGGCTTCTTGGGGGATTCCTCGGTAAGCGGCAACGAGTCCGGGTCGCCGTACACAGTTGCCGAGCTGCTGAAGATGATGGACTTGCAGCCGTGGTTGCGCATGACGTCTGCGAGCACGAGCGTGTTGCCGATGTTGTTGGAGTAATACTCTATGGGCTTTTGGACGGACTCGCCTACGGCCTTGTAGCCGGCAAAGTGGATCACGTGGTCGATGTCGAACTCGTCGAACACCGCATCCATGGCGTCGCGGTCCGCGACGTCGGCGCGCACGAACGTGAGGTGCTCTGCCGCGTCGTCTCCCACGATCTGGTCGATGCGGTCAAAGACCTTTTCGCTTGCGTTGGACAGGTCGTCCACCACCACTACCTCGTAGCCGTCTTGCAGCAGCTCAACAACGGTGTGGCTGCCAATAAAGCCAGCGCCGCCCGTCACGAGCACGCAGGTGTCTTTGGGTTGCGTATTGATCATAAAAACCTCTTCTGTGGGACGCAATTGTCAGATTAAGTATACGCTACGGAAGGCGAACTAAGCGATGCGCGGGCTCGTGCACATGAACGCCGCATGGGCGATGGGCACGGGTCCGCCCGCCGCGCGTGGCCGCCCGCCGCGCGTGGTCGCGCGTGGGCCGCCCAGTGCGATTAGGCTTCCCAACAAGAGCGCTTCATGTCCACGCGACCGTCCGACAAAAACACCACGCCCTCGGCCTCGAGCAACCGACGCTGCTCGTCGATGCCGCCAAAGGCAAACGCCGGCGCAAGCGAACCGTCCTTAAACACGACCCGATGGCATGGAATTACACCTGGCTCCGGATTGACGTGCAGGGCATATCCCACAAACCGCGCGTTGCGGGGACGTCCCACCATACGGGCGACCTGGCCATAGCTCGCCACGCGCCCCGCGGGAATTTGCCTGACCACCTCGTAAACGGAATCGTTAAACGCACCCATTTGCCCTCGCTTAGTCCGCGTGCCCGCCTCAACGGCCACCGCAACCTTCGTCGTATCCTCAAATCATAGTATTGTTCTCATGTTCTTTCGACTGCTGTTGTCAGAGAATATGCAGGAACATACAATCTTCCCAATTGTAGAAAACCTACCGTTCACCGATAATACACAGCCTAGAATTTCATCCAATTGCGCATTGATACAAAAATATATATGTAGTGATTAGTATACAAAACTCAAAATATGCAATATAAAGAGTAATCAACAATTGTAAATAGCTCAGAAGTTATTTCCGTGAGCAATTCCTCCAAAAAACGGGGAAATTGCTGCGAAATTGTACTCCGTTCGTCTGCAAAACGCTTACCGGGATGTGTGCGACGCCTTGGCGCAGTACTGCTATGAGTTTGTGTACGACAAGCGGCAACTAAGGCGGTGAACTATGAGGAGAGTGTACGTTGGTTACTCGACCTCGGTTTTGTATTGGCTCAAGCACGGCATGGATGCTGTCGATCGAGCAAACGTCGTGCATGTGACGTCGCTTAGCAATGCGGCGTACACGTTGCGTCATGTGGAGGCGGCGGAGCTTGAGTCGCACGGTTTGGAGACCTCGACCGCGCGTGGTTGGCCGGATCGGACGCACAAGGGGGTAAGGGTCAAGAAGCCTGTGCCCGACGGCCCAGCATATCATCTTTTGGTGCCCAGAGGCGTAGACCACAATCGCATGGAGGGGGTCGACCGGCACGTGTGGCAGTCGCACATTCCCAACGACAGTTTTTTCAAACTGACGCAGCAAGTATATGTGAGTACGCCTGAGTTTTCGTTTTTGCAGCTAGCGGGTTTGCTTTCGCAACAGCAGCTCATTTTGGTCGGCTATTGGCTGTGCGCGAAGTATCGGATCCGAGAGGACGGCTTGACCATTCCGGTGGAACCCATTACGTCGGTGGAGAAGCTCGGCGCGTATCTTGACGATGCCGAGGGTTGCTATGGGGCGCGGAAGGCACGGCGTGCACTGGCGTGGGTGGTGGATAACGCACGGTCAGCGCAGGAGGTCAATTCGTCGATGCTTGCCTCCTTGCCGCTGCGCATGGGTGGATACGGGTTTGGGAAACCGGTCATAAACGCCAGAATAGACGCGCGGGATCTTGACCCATCGACGCTCGATCGGGAGGATCGACAGTTTTTTGAGATTGACCTCTACTGGCCCAAGAAGAGGGTGGGCTTGGAGTACGACGGAATCGACCATTTGTATCCTGACCAGGTTCGAAAGGACAAGCGGCGCCTGAACTGTCTGTTGGCAAACGACATACGGTTACTCGCGGTAATGTACGACCAGATCGCCGATGAGGACGTGCGGACAAGGACTATGAATCAGCTTGCCAAGTTGCTTGGCGTGCCGAACCGCGAGCCAGAGGAAGAAGCGCGAAACGCGCTGGCAGGGCTGCTGTATAAGAACGAGTTCTCGCTGTAGGTGATATCAGCCAGTGGAGCGGAATGGCTTTTCATTTGACCTTTGGCTCGGGTGGGTGCGTATGCTGAACGCCTTTCTGCGGGTGGCGCCCGATTAAGTGACACGATGGTCGATATATCACTTCCTTATGTCACTTAATCGGTTTGGGTCAGGACGGAATCCGATTAAGTGACATGAAGGAGCGAAATATGGCATCGCATGTCACTTAATCGGGTTATAGGTTAAAAAACTAATGCAATTGCAGCCCTTCCACCCGATTAAGTGACATGAGGTTGGCATTTTCGAAAGGAAATGTCACTTAATCGGTTTCTGTTAGGGCTGAATCCGATTAAGTGACATGGGACTCAAAAAAACGGGCCCCTGTGTCATTTAATCGGGTGATTCGCCTGGAAAAACTGGTGATTCGCGCATGCATTGTGCCTTGTCCGCTGAATCGTGGACGAGTGAACCCATAGGTGCTAACAAAAGCGAATTCCTCGCACGTTGATGGACCTACGAGGCGCATATCACGGACGACACGAGAGGTTCAGCGATGCCGGACAGTCCCTAACCGTGCACGTATTTGGTCGCTGCATGCAGCATGTTGATTTCTGCGAGCTCGAGCTTGCCGTCGATGTACGGTGCGTACATGGCTTCGATGCGCGGGGCGCCCAAGCTGCATCCGGCGCACGTCTCGCAGCTGGCGTCGCCACACCAATCAAGGCCTTTGGCCACGATTTGCATGCGTTCCTCGCGCGTGGTGTCCTTGATGAGCTTGCTCTTTGGCATGGTCGCCTCCTTACCGCATATGTTCATAACGCATATCCCCATTTTACCGCACGCGGAAAAATGGGGATACGTTTTGGCCGAACGTTATGGTGCTCGGAGGCTATGCGACGGTAATGACCACGCGCTGATAGTGTTTGAGCGTATGCGCCCCGTCGTCCTGCACCTCCACAATAATGTGGATGGTGTCGCCGCTCTTGGCGTTTGCGGGCACGGTAAAGGTCATCTCTGCCGTATCTGCACCAGATAGCTCGATGGTGTCAAGCGCCTTGGCGTCCTTGACCTCGGCGGTGCGGTCCAAAACCATGCCGCCTGCGTCGAGGTCCTTAAGCACAGGCGCGTCGACACCGTCATTGTACGTGTCTGCCTCAAAGTAGCGCCACCAGCGGTACGTCAGCTTGTCGCCGTCGGGATCTTCGCCCTCGGCCGTAAGCGTAACCTCGTCGCCCGCTTTGGCCGTAAGGTCGATGCCCTGCGTGACGCTTACGCTCGGCGCATGGTTGACGTCGTCGTACGACTTCGCCGTGCACCAGTCGACGCGCGCGGCGAAGTCGTTTTGGATGTCGTCGAACCAGCGGGTAAGCGTGTAGCTCGCTTCAAATGTACTGTCGTGCGGATCGAAGTCGCCCACGGTGTTCTTTCCGTCGGCGCCAAAGCGTCCGCCCCAGCCGCCCCACGACGGATCCTCCATGGAGCGCAGGCCGGTGTCCAGCAGATAAAAGAAGCTGGGGCTGTCGCCCTCGCTGATGAAGTCGTACTTTGCGTAGTTGGGGTTGGCCTTCAGGTAGCTGTCCCATCCGCGCTGCTCCTCGTCCAGCTCGCCTTCCACGGTCTTGCCGTCGCCCATAAGCGCATACAGCTTCATGAGCGGCCCGTGGTCGCCCACGATGTTGGCTTTCTGCCATTTCGCATGCAGCGTTGTGTTGAGCTCGTCGGGATGATACTGCCAGGCATAGGCAAAGTGCCAAAAGTTGCTCACGTCGTTAAGTACGCGCAGGTCAGGCCACGCCTTGGCAATGTATTTACCGTAGCTTTCGTCCTGGTCGAGGATGATGTACACCGCGAGCTTGTCATAAATCTTTTTCTGTATGTCCGCCCACTCGTCGGTTTTCGCGTACTGTTCCTCTATGGACTTGAGCGCGCGGGCGGTGGTGTTGGTCCCGCCCCACGTCTGCACCCACAGCGTGCGCGGGTCATCGTCCAGGAACAGCTGCTTGAGAAACTCCGAGCCCTCGGTGACCTCGTCCATCTCGCCCTTGTTGGTAATGTTGCCGATCTTGGTGACGGAGCGCAGGTAGTCGGCGGTGGGGTAGGCGTCATCCTGCACCTTGAGGTTGGGATAGACCTCCTCGTAGGCGTCCAGGAACTGGTCGAGCCACTCCGTGCCGGTCCAGCGGAAGGGCTCGACGTCGTCTCCGTTGCCGGCGTAGTGGTACATGGAGCTGGTGAGCACGATGCCCGCGATGTCCATGTCGTTGGCATAGAGCAGCGCGCGAATGACGGAGTCGCGGTCGTCGACCTCGCCGTCGGTGGTAATGACGGTGCGCGCCTTTTCCTGCGTGGTCTTGGTCGAGAATTCCGGGGCGGGAGTATCGGCGGCCTCGTCGCTGGTTGCGGCGTCGTCCTCGGCCTCGTTGCTGGTTGCGGCGTCGTTCGTGCCGCCGCAGGCCGTGAGCGCCGACAACGCCATGGCTCCGATGCCACCTTGCACGAAGTGTCGTCTGCTGATCATGGGGCTCCTTTCGTCGTGAGTTCAATGGTTGATAAGGTGATGAGCGATACGTCCAGTATGGCGGTCTGCGATGGTTACGCGCTACAGCAATCACGAGAAGGCCTGTTTTTTACTGCTGGCGGGAGAGAAGCACGCGCGGCTGTCCGTGCGTCTTTGGGCCGGTTTGGCCGATTGGGCCGTGCGGCTGTTCGTGCGGCCTTTGGGCCGGTTGGGCCGCTCGTCGGTTTGGCCGCTTGGGGCCGCGCGGCTGTCCGTGTGCCTTTGGGCCGGTTTGGGCCGATTGGGGCCGTGCGGCTGTTGGGTGGCTTTGGGCCGGTTTTGGCCGATTGGGGCTAGGCCCCTTTCGGCCAACTGCGGCGCTGTGGGGCGATGAGACCAAGCATCAAACTTTATCGTGCTTTCGATGGTTTCTGCTTGCAATCAATAACAATATCACTTAAGTTAGACTTGATAATCCCAACGGCTTGGGATGATCCTTTAAGAGATATGGTTGCTTCTTAAAGGACTGATCTGTTCCCCGCGTAAGCGGGGATGAGCTATGCGTTTTTGAACTACCTATAGTGCTTACGTGTACAAGGGAATCGGGAGGTTCTTGCGGTGCCGCAAGTACTGCGCGCGATTGGATAGGGAGGTCTACATAATTTGCACACAATAAGTAATTCTTGTCCCGCCCATAAAAAACAATCACCGTAGTACAAAAAGATTGATTGGAGGTTTGTACATGGCAAGTGACAATGCGAACAGTGACCTCTCCTCGCAAGCCGGGTCCTTATGGGGAAAGACCGGTGGACGAGAGAACCCGTCCCTATGGAATCCCTTGGTTACCCATCTTGCAGATACCGCAGAGGTCGTACGGCTAATCTGGCGAGAATGGCTTGCGATATCGGTACAAAGCTTCGTATGCCAGCAAATTCAGCTGTCAAGTCAAGACGCGGAGGTGCTGGTTACATGGATCGCATGCGTTCATGATATTGGTAAAGCAAGCCCTTCGTTCCAAAGTAAAGTTAGCGACAGGTCAGAGGTCGCTGCCTCGACTGGCCTTCGTTTCTCATCACATTGTGAATCATATTCTCATGCGAGTATGGGCGAGCTGATGCTTAAACGATGGCTGGTCGAACGCGGCTGGAACGAGCGGCTGTGTTATGGGTGTGCGGCAATCGTGGGTGGCCATCACGGCATTAACCCAAACGAGGAAGACTTGGAAAAGATTGCTCATCGAACGCGAGTGGATCCTTTGTCGTCGCTAGGCGACGAGGAGTGGAGCAATGTGCAGGACGAGTTGCTCATGTGGGCGTTTGTTAATACCGGTGCAAGTGCAGCGGAAAAGCGTCTTAGGGAAGCCACGCTTCCCACCCGAGTTCAGGTGATTCTTACTGCGACGGTAATCCTGGCGGAGTGGAGTGCATCAAATAC
>JAGCBF010000090.1 GCA_017652285.1 Atopobiaceae bacterium | reverse complement strand
GGCTAGGCCCCAATCGGCCATCGCGCAGGCGGCCATCGATAAACAAAAACAGGCCACACACTGTGCGACCTGTTGCTTAGTTGGTGGGCCCAGAGAGATTCGAACTCCCAACCCAGGGATTATGAGTCCCCTGCGCTAACCGTTGCGCCATAGGCCCGTTTAGAAAAGAAGCGGCGACTTCACGTCGCCGCCTCGTAAAGGTCTGGTGGAGAATAGGGGGATCGAACCCCTGACCTCATGACTGCCAGTCATGCGCTCTCCCAGCTGAGCTAATTCCCCATTGCTTGGCGCGAGTCATAATATACGGCATTGCCCATCCAACGTCAAGCGAGATTTCCAACTTTTTTTGCCGCTTTTTTCGTCATCGTCACTACGCAGGTCCAAGGCCTCGGTCAGGCTTGCCGGACTCGCGATAATACGCTCGCTTGTTCTCGTACATAGTTTGGTCTGCCCGCGCGAACACGTCCCTATACATCGTGTCTTGACCCGGCGTGTAGTATGCGACTCCCAAGGAAACGCTAAGCACGCCCTCATAGTCTGACGACGCGTTGAACTCCTCAACACTCGCCATCACGGCGTCAAGAGCTTCGTGCACATAGCTTTCACCGAGGTCTTCTCCTATGACGGCAAACTCGTCACCGCCAACCCTAAAGACCTGTGCCTTGTCAAAGCCCTTCTCAAGCGTCTGGGCAGCACCCCTTATGTAATAATCCCCGCACTCGTGACCGTAATGGTCATTGAGCTCCTTGAGTCCGTTTATGTCAAAGACGATTACCCAAAAATCCGCGTCGCCACGTTCGATCGCCTCGTTAAGGGCGTCAATCTTCTCGTGATACGAGATGGAGTTGCCCACGTCGGTGAGCGCGTCGATGTACGCTCGCTTGCGCAAATAGTCATGATACAAGCCCAGCTCGATTTGCAGAACGCGGACCTTGCCGTCAAGGAGCTCAAGATCGTCCGACACGTCGTCCGTGACGTGCCCCTTTTGCTGGTTCGCCTGCGCTATGGACGCCTCGAAGTCCGGGTTGGACATTATCTCGCTCATGAGCGTGTCCACGACGTCCGAAAGCTCCGACACTCCGGCCTCTATGGACTCGAACTTGCGACGAACGCCACGCGTGATGTATACCACCACGGCAGCCGCCAAAAACACGGAGGCCGCCGTAACCGCCGCAATCGACACCGTGTACCTTTGGATCTGCGCGTCGTACCATTCGGTATCGAAGTCGACGCCCACCACGCCTGCGATGTTGCCCTTCGAGTCGAGCACGGGGCTGTATGCGCTGTAGAAGTTGCCCCAACGGTCTTCCGCAGGGCTGCTGTCGACGGTCGGCGTACCGTTTGCCGCCATGACAAGGGCCGGCGTCGTTACGATCTCTTCCCCAAAAGCCCCCGGATCCACCGGATCCGGGTCCACGGTAAAGACGTACTGGTCATCTTCCACGCGCTTGACCGCATAAATAAACTGGATGTCGCTGCTGTTCTGAAACGCCAGGAGTTGCTGCTCGATGGCAAGAAACTCTGGGCCATCGACGTCGTCTTCGGTAAGGCCTTCCAAGACGTCGCCATCGAGCGAGGCAGCAGCGGATTTTACAAGATCGAGCATGTTCTTGTCCACAAGCGCGGACATGGCATCCGACGACTGTCTGAGCACGACCAAGCCGAGCGCGCTGTTGGCAATTAATAGAAGAACGCCCACCAACAGCACGTAGCGCGTCGTAAAGCTCGGTCTTTTACCACCCAGATTTGCCCCTAAGCAACTACAGTCCATTCCCTATTCGTTCTGAAATCAAGTCTATCAGATTGCGCGCACTCCCCCACGCTTCTTAGGCCCTCTGGGGCAGCACCTTGCCCGCAAGCCAGGCAGCGACCTCGTCCAGCGCAACCTCTGTGCGCTCGCCCGTCGCGCGGTCCTTGACCTCGGCGACGCCGTTGCTGACGCCTCGCTTGCCCAAGATCACCTGATACGGGTACCCCATGAGGTCCGCATCGGCAAACTTGACGCCCGCGCGTTCCTTGCGGTCGTCAACCACGACCTCAAGTCCTGCCCCCACAAGCTCGGAGCCCAGACGCTCTGCTGTCTCCCACACGACGCCCTTTGCGTCGAGCGGCACGATCTCCACCTCGTAGGGCGCCACGCATACCGGCCACACGATGCCGTGCTCGTCGTGATGCTGCTCCACCACGGCCTGCAGCGTTCGGCTCACGCCGATGCCGTAGCAGCCCATCTGGAAGGGCTTCTCCTTGCCGTCCTCGTCCATAAAGGTGGCACCCATGGCCTCGGAGTACTTGGTGCCCAGCTGGAACACCTGCGACACCTCGATGCCGCGGGCGCCATGCAGCGGCTTTCCGCAGCGCGGGCAGGCGTCGCCCTCTTGGGCCGTCGCCACATCGACCCACGCGTCGTCTGCCATCGCAAAGTCACGCCCCAGGTTGGCGTGCACGTAGTGGTTGTCCTTCTCGTTGGCGCCCACGACCCACCACGCGCTGTTCCGCAGACTCTCATCCGCGTAGGCGGCAATGCCTTCGGGCAAGCCGATGGGGCCGATGAAGACCTTGACAAGACCGTAGTACTCGATCTCCTCGTCGCTCATGAGGTGGAACTCGCCAAAGGCGTGCTCGGCCTTGACGTCGTTCATCTCGTGGTCGCCCGGAACAAACACCACGGCAGGCTTTCCCTCGCCCGTCACGATCGCCAGCGCCTTGCGCGTTCCCGCCTCGGGCACGCCCAAAAACGCCGCCAGGTCCGCGATCGTCGCACAGTCGGGCGTAAGGACCTTCTCCAGATCCCCAGACGCGCCCTCGACCACCGCGATGCCCGCCGTCGCAGCCTCCGTGTCCGCCGCAAAGCCGCAGTCGCACCACACGAGCTCGGCTTCTCCGGCGTCGGCGACTGCCATGAACTCCACGCTCGTGTCTCCGCCAATCTGGCCGGAGTCCGCCACGACGGGCAGCGCGCGCAGCCCGCACCGCTCGCAAATGCGCGCGTAGGCGTCCTTTTGGTCGTTGTAGGACCGCTGCATGCCCTCCACCGTAGCGTCAAACGAATAGGCGTCCTTCATGATAAACTCACGCCCGCGCATGAGGCCAAAGCGTGGTCGCATCTCGTCGCGGAACTTGTCTTGGATCTGATACAGCGTCACGGGCAGCTGCTTGTAGCTGCGCAGCTCGTTTCGCACCAGGTCGGTAAAGGTCTCCTCGTGCGTGGGTCCCAGACAAAACTCGCGCTCATGGCGGTCTTGCATGCGCATGAGCTCGGGGCCGTACTTTTCCCAACGGCCGGACTCATGCCAGAGCTCTCCCGGCGTGACCATCGGCACCAGCATCTCCTGGGCGCCAATGGCCTCCATCTCCTCGCGAATGACCGTCTCGATCTTTAGGAGCGACCGCCACGCCAGCGGCAGATAGCTGTACAGACCGGCGGCCGTCTTGCGGATCATGCCAGCGCGCAGCAGCAACTTGTGGCTGGCGAGCTCGGCCTCCGCCGGGTCCTCCTTAAGCGTGGGCGCGTAGGTCGTGCTCATCTTTGCAAAAGTCTTCACGGACGAGTCCTTTCTGTTGCAAGAAACAAACCCGTCTATCCTAGCAGACTTGCACGTTACACGGGACGGCGAGGTGGTGGCAAGAGGCCGAGCCACCACGCGTCCCTTAGAACCGCCGTCCGATCTCGGCAAACAGCTCGTCGACAAGGTCTTGCTCGGCCACCTTTCGCAGGGGCTGTCCGCCAACAAAGATAAGGCCGCTGCCCTTGCCACACGCGATGCCGATGTCTGCGTCGCGCGCTTCTCCCGGCCCGTTGACCACGCAACCCATCACGGCCACGCTAATGGGCACCTTGACGTCGCGCAGGCGTCGCTCGACCTCCTGCGCCATGCCAATGAGGTCGACCTGCGTGCGACCGCACGTAGGGCAGCTCACCAGCTCGGGATGCAGCCGACGCATGCCCAGCGCGGCGAGCAGCTCCCAGGCGACGTCCACCTCTTCCACGGGGTCGGCGGTAAGCGAGAGGCGCATGGTGTCGCCAATGCCCTGCTCCAACAGCGTGCCGACCGCGGCGCAGTTCTTGACGGTCCCCTGTCGCAACGTCCCGGCCTCCGTCACGCCCACATGCAAGGGGTATTGCGGCAACCGCTCGGATAGCATGCGATACGTCTGTATGGTAACCGGCACCGAATGCGCCTTGGCCGAAAGCACGACGTCCGCAAACCCGCGCTCCTCAAAGTGACGCACGAACGCCTCGCAGCTCGCCACGAGCTTCTCCGACAAGCTCATGTCGGTGCGCGCGTCCACGTCTGCGTCGAGCGAGCCCGCGTTGACGCCAATGCGAATGGGAATCCGCGCCTGCTTGGCCGCCTCTATCACGGCGTCCACACGCTCGAACGACCCGATGTTTCCCGGGTTGATGCGAAGCGCCGCGGCACCACGTCGTGCCGCGCCGATTGCCAGCTCGTGGTCAAAGTGAATGTCTGCCACGACGGGCAGGGGCGACGAGGCGCAGATGGCCTCGAACCCCTCCAACGCCGATGCGTTGGGAACGGCCACGCGAACGATCTCGCAGCCAGCTTGCGCCAGGCCCTCGATCTGTGACAAGGTCGCGGGCGCGTCCGAGGTACTCGTGGTGCACATCGACTGCACGCTCACCGGAGCACCTCCCCCGACCGCGACGCCGCCAACCATCACCCGACGCGTCTTCTGTCGCGCCGCACCAGCATTCACCAAAGTCACTTCTGCTCACCTATCTTACAAAAAACCTCATGATGTCGTTGCGCAACACGACCACGAACACGAACACGAAGAACGCCACGCCAACGTAGCTGATGGCCGTCTGCGCCTTGGTAGAAAGCGGGCGGTGCATGATGGCCTGGATCGTCTCGACCACGATCTTGCCGCCGTCCAACGGAGGGATGGGAAGCAGGTTCATGAATCCGAGCGACATCGACACGGCCGCAAGCAGCGCGATGATGTCCAAGATGCCCGTATTCGCCGCCTCCGACGCCATCACGGATATGCCCACGATGGACGTGGACTGACCCAGCACCTCCATCGTGTGCTGCGGCATGATGAGCCGTATGGCGACGCCAGCCACCTGTCCGGCATAGTCAAAAGCGCTCCTTACGGCCTGCCCCAGCGTAAGATGCACGCCCTCCGTGCGGGCGTTGACACCCACCAGCTCGACCGTCTCGCCTTCCGGCATGTCGATGGTCGCCGTTTCCTGCCGACCGTCGCGCTCGTACACGATGTCAAAGTCCACGCCCGCCTCGCGCGCCTGCGCCAAGGCGTCCGACACCTCCAGCCAATCGCTCACGTCCTTTTGCGCCACGGCAAGGATCTTGTCGCCCGCCTTAAGACCTGCCGCATCCGCCAACGACCCCGCCGTAACGCTGCCAACCTCGTTGACGTTTACCATGGTCTCGTACTCAATGGACATAAAGCTGCCGGTGACCAGCAACAAGGCCAGCACGAGGTTGACGAGGGGGCCCGCAAAGAGCACCATGAGGCGCTTGGGATAGCTCAGTCCCTTGTAGGTGTGCGACCTCTCGACATCCAGCTGGGCGTCTGCGTCTGCCAAAGGCCGAGGCTGCGCGTCTTGCGTGCTGCCAGGCAGGGCAAAGTCGTGGCCCTTGTCGTATTCCGTCAGCATGTTGGCGTCGCGTGCCAATGCCTCGAACGCCTGCGGGTAGTCCTTTTGCGCCGGATGCTCTCCCAAATCGGGATCGTAATAAGGACGAATCGCCGCCAGGTCGCTCAGCCCGACCATAAGCGCGTACGCGCGCTCGAGGTCGATGTCCAGCTCTTGCGCCAGGTCCTGCACCGCGACGCGACCCTCCCGCTGCACGATGGAAAACGCCTGCGCCATGAGCTCGTCCTCTTCGGCCTCCATGCCGCATATGCGGTTGTAGCCTCCGAGCAAAAACGGGGTGACGCCGAACTCCGTCCCGTGCTTCTTGCTCTTTTTGAACAGCCTGAACCTAGAGGGAAGACCCAGATAGAACTCGGTGACGCGCACGCCGAACGCACGAGCCGCGACGTAGTGGCCCGCCTCGTGCACGACGACCAAAAGCGACAAGAGCAACAGACCCCAAAAGACGGCAGAGAGAACCCCCGCGACGTTCATTACGCAACCTCCATCAGCACCTCGCGCGCCTGTCGGCGTGCAAGGGCATCGCATTCCCGTAGCTGTTGCAACGACTCTACCCGCTCCACGCGCGTCTTATCCATCACCGCATGCACCACGCGCTCTATGTCAAGAAATCCACACGCGTCGGCCCTGAACGCGGCATTGGCGACCTCGTTCGCGGCGTTCATGGCGCAAGGCAGCGTGCCGCCAACGCGACCCGCCTCCCGTGCGAGCGCCAGGCATCCAAAGGTGCTCTCGTCTGCCTCGCCAAACGACAGGGCGGGCTCGAAGCACCAGTCGATCGGCTCGCATGGCGCGTCCCAACGCTGCGGATAGCTCAAGGCATACTGTATGGGAATCCTCATGTCCGACGGCCCGAGCTGCGCCTTTACCGACCCGTCAACGAACTCGACCATGGAATGAATGCGGCTCTGCCGCTGGACGAGCACCCGCACGTCGTCCACGGAAACGTCAAACAGGTGGTGTGCCTCGAGAACCTCCAGCCCCTTGTTCATAAGGGTTGCGGAGTCGATAGTGATCTTGGGACCCATCGCCCACGTGGGATGTGCCAGCGCGTCCTTGGCCGTAATGCGCGCAAGCTCCGCCCGCGAGCGTCCGTAGAACGGACCCCCCGAGCACGTGAGCCAAATGCGCCTAAGGTCCTCGTGACGCTCGCCCACCAGGCATTGGTAGATCGCACTGTGCTCCGAATCGACTGGAATGAGCTGCCCCGGCTCGACCAGCGGCATAAGTAGGTCGCCGCCCACCACGATGGACTCCTTGTTGGCATAGGCGAGCACCTTGCGCTCCTTGAGCGCCTCGAGTCCGGCCTCGATGCCGGCGGCGCCCACCACCGCAGAGACCACGCAGTCCACCTCGCGAAGCGTCGCGAGCTCGACCACGGCCTCGGGCCCAAAGCCCACCGAGCATCCCTTGGGCAGCTCCTGCAGGACCGCGTCGTCCTTGTGCGACGCGTCCGCGACGGCGACATG
Organism: Atopobiaceae bacterium; assembly: GCA_017652285.1. GTDB lineage: Bacteria > Actinomycetota > Coriobacteriia > Coriobacteriales > Atopobiaceae > RUG440. Next base: position 5,127 of record JAGCBF010000090.1, on the reverse strand, counting down.
CGCCACGCCAAACTCACGCGCGGCCCTTACCAGCACATCTGTCGACCCATGGACGGACAAGGCCACCACACTCACCTTATCCGCATGCTGGCGGCACACGTCAAGCGTCTGGGTCCCTATGGAGCCAGAGCAACCAAGCACGGCAACGCGCAAGGGACGCCTGCGGGCCGCCTTGCCTGCCGTATCCTCAAATATGTTCACAGGATTCCCCCCAACAAGAGCACGGCATATGCGACCGCGCCGCCAAACAACAGCGAATCGGTTCGGTCGAGAAGCCCACCATGGCCCGGCATGAGGTTGCCGGAGTCCTTGACGCCCACTCCTCGCTTAATGCGAGACTCGAACAGGTCGCCAAATACCGCCACCACGCCTTCCACCACGCCGCACGTAAGGGCAAACGGCCACGTGATGCCTCCCACATGGAATGCCGCGCCAAGAGCCCAAACCGCTATCGAACCCAAAAGCCCGCCAAAGAACCCCTCCCAGCTCTTGTTGGGAGAAATCCTCGGCGCCATCTTGTGCGTCCCGATAAAAGACCCGATCAAATAGGCAAACGAGTCCTCGGCCCAAATCGAGCCGATCACGAGCAGCGCCAACAGGGCGCCGTCCAACCCCGGCGCAGATGCGCGCAAAAGCGTTATGAACGAGAGCATAAACGACGTGTAGAGCGGCCCGAACAGGGTTACCGCCACGTCGCCGATGTTGACCCTCGAGTTGAACACGTACCACACGGACACCGAAAGTATGAGGAAGCTCGTAAGAATGACCGACACGCGCAGCCCAAAGAACGCCGTGAGCAAAGGATACGCTATGGCGGCGGTGAGTCCGCCGATCTCGTTGGGCAGACGTCCGGCCATGCGGCAAATCCTAAAGAACTCCGAGCAGCACAGCCAACCCATGGCGCTCATAAGGATCGCCGTGGGAACCACGCCTAGATACAGGCACGCAAGGATGACTATGACGTAGATGGCGCCCGAAAGCGTCCTGGTCAGGAGCTTCTCCGTCCAGCCGCGCACCCGCTGCCCCTTGAGCTCTCCTGCGACGCGCTGGCCTTCCTTGGAGGCGCGCCGATTCTCGAGCTTGCGTATGCTCCGGTCCAGTCCGACGGCCTTCGTGTCCTCCGACCCGGGTTCTTGTCCCTTGTTGGTCAACTGCTTGCTCACGATTGGACCACTCCCCCAAAGCGGCGACCCCTGCCCTCAAACGCACGCACCGCCCTAAGGTAGTCCCATTTGGTAAAGTCAGGCCACAAGACGTCCGTCACGTAGAACTCGGTATAGGCGAGCTGCCACAGCAGGTAGTTGGACAACCTCAGTTCCCCGGAGGTACGAATGAGAAGCTCCGGGTCAGGCATGTCGGCCGTGTAGAGTCGCTGCGAAAGTGCCGCCTCGTCAATCTGCTCCGGTGCCAGCTTGCCCGCCGCCACGTCCTGCGCCAGGGCGCGCGCCCCGCGCACGAGCTCCGCACGCGACCCATAGTTTACGGCCAAGGCAAAGGTCATGCCGTCGTAGCCGGCCGTTTGCTCAAGACCCTGCATGAACACGTCATAGGTCTTCTTGGGAAGCGACTCGATGTCTCCCAAGAACTTGAGGCGCACGTTTTCCTGATCGAACAGTGGGAGTTCCTTTATGAGCGTCTTGGCGAACAGGTGCATGAGGAGGTTTACCTCCTCCCGAGGACGACGCCAGTTCTCCGTAGAGAAGGCATAGACCGACAGGTAGTCCACTCCCAAACGCACGCTTGTCGTGACGGCCTCCCGCAACGAGTCGACGCCGGCAACGTGACCTTGTGGGCGCGCCAGACCTCTTGATTGCGCCCACCGTCCGTTGCCGTCCATGATGATTGACACATGACGCGGAATGCGCTCAAGATCTACGTCTTCCAGCGATATGTCCTCTGGCGCATCCGCAAAGTATGCGCGAAGCTTCTGCTCATCGCGTTGCATCGTGTCTCCGATCCTCTACGGGTCGCGTTTACGTTATGCAGGTGGCGAGGCAAAGGGAAGACAGCTCCCTTTGCCTCGCCCCCGTTGCCATACAGCAAGCTATATGGACATGACCTCCTCGGTCTTCTTCTTGAGCAGGTCATCGACGATGTCCACGTACTTGTCGGTCAGCTTTTGCACGCGCTTCTTCTCTACGCTCTGCTGGTCCTCGGAAAGCTCCTCGTCACGGTCAATCGCACGGTTGGCATCCTTGCGAGCGTTGCGTATGGAGACGCGGGTCTCCTCCGCGATCTGCTTGCAGTCGCGCACGAGCTCCTTGCGGCGCTCCTCCGTGGGCTGAGGGAACGGCAGGCGAATCGAGTGGCCGTCGTTGGACGGCGTGATCCCCAGGTCGGACTGGCGAATCGCACGTTCGATGTTATTGAGCGAGGACTTGTCCCACGGCTCGATTACCAGCATCGAGGCCTCCGGCACCTTTACGCCCGCAAGCTGGGTAATGGGGGTCGGCTGACCGTAGTAGTCGACCTTGATGGAGTCCAGGATGTGCGGGTTGGCGCGGCCCGTGCGCACGCGGCCAAAGTTGTACTTCAAAGAGTCGATGCTCTTTTCCATCCGCTCCTCGGCGTTGTCGGTATGAATGCTCATGTTACTCGTCCTTCCCTTCCACAACAGTGGTTCCTACGTGCTCTCCACGGAGCGCCCTCTCGAAGCACTCCGTTTCTTCCATGCTAAACACCATAATTGGCATGTGATTGTCCTTGCATAGCGCCGTTGCGGTCGCATCCATCACCTTGAGACCGCGGTTGAGCACCTCGGCATAGCTGATGGTGTCGAACTTCTTCGCGTCGGGGTGCGTGACGGGGTCGGCATCGTAGATGCCGTTTACCTTGGTCGCCTTCATGAGCACGCTTGCGTCGATCTCGCACGCGCGCAATGCCGCGGCCGTGTCGGTCGTAAAGTAGGGATTGCCCGTTCCTGCCGCAAAGATCACCAGACGGCCCTTTTCCAGATGACGAATGGCGCGACGCCTGATGTAGGGCTCCGCGACCTGACGCATCTCGATGGCGCTCATCACTCGGCAGGCCATGCCATTGCGCTCGAAGCAGTCTTGCAACGCTATGGAGTTGATGACCGTGGCGAGCATGCCCATGTTGTCGCCCTGGGAACGATCCATACCAGCCGCAGCGCCCGAGACGCCGCGGAAGATGTTGCCGCCTCCCACCACGATGGCAATCTGCACGCCGGCTTCCCATGCGGGATGAATGCATTGCGCGATGCGCTGCGGAACCGCAGGGTCAATGCCGTATTCCTTATCGCCCATCAGCGCTTCACCCGAAAGCTTTAGCAAAACACGCTTGTATGTGAATCCAGTCACGATGCCTCCAAACTTCGCCTAACGGAATAAGTCTAGCATAGTCGCCCCCGCATGGACACAGCGCGCCGTACGCTCAACAAAAGGGAACAGCCCCCATACACGACTGCGTACGAGGGCTGTCTAAAGTATTACTTTGCAGGTATGCGTTACTCGCCAAACTGGAAGCGGACGAAGTCAACGACCTTGATGTCGTCGCCGACGTTCTTGGACACCTGCTCGGCCAGCTGAGCCACCGAGATGTCGGGGTTCTTGATGAAGTCCTGCTCGCAGAGCACGCTCTCCTTGAAGAACTTCTTCAGGCGGCCATTGACGATGCCGTCCCAGAACTTCTCGGGACGACCGGACTCGGCGGCCTGCGCACGATAGATCTCCTTCTCGTGCTCGACGATGTTGGCCGGCACCGACTCGCGGGTCGCTCCCGCGGGGGCAGAGGCCACGACCTGCATCGCAACGTCGTGCGCAAAGGTCTTGAACTCCTCGTTCTCGAAGGTCTCGGGCTTGTCGAACGCGAACTGTACCAGGGCACCCAGCTTGCCGTTGTGGTGGATGTAGCTAACGAGGCCACCCTCCTCCACCTCGACGCGCTCGAAGCGCTGAATCTTCATGTTCTCGCCGATGACGTGGATCATCTCTTTGAGCTCGGCGTCGACGGTGTTGCCGTTCATCTCGCACGCAAAGAGCGCGTCGACGTCGGCGGGGCCGAGGTCGCACACGACCTTGGCAAGATCGGTGGCAAAGCCCGTGAACTTGGCGTTGCTGCCCACGAAGTCGGTCTCGCACGTGAGCTCGAGAAGCGCGCCCACCTTGCCGTCCTCGCTCACGAAAGCGGCGATGGTGCCCTCGTTCGTGTCGCGACCGGCACGCTTGACGGCCTTGGCAAGGCCCATCGTGCGCAGGACGTCAACGGCCTTCTCGATGTCGCCTTCGGCCTCCACAAGGGCCTTCTTGCACTCCATCATGGGGGAGTCGGTCATCTCGCGAAGCTGCTTGACCATGGCAGCAGTTACTTTGGCCATATCTATACCTCCTTGTTAGGTTACTCTATCCAACACGTACTGGCCGCTACTCGGCATCTGCCTCGGCAACGGACTCAACGTCAACGGCAGGGGTCGTCACACCGGCGGCCATCTCCTCGGCCGTGATCTGCTCCTTGCCGGAGCCAGCAAGCACGGCGTCGGCCACGAGCTCGCACATGAGCGCGACGGAGCGGATGGCGTCGTCGTTTGCGGGAATGCCGTAGTCGATGAGGTCGGGATCGGAGTTGGTGTCGAGCAGGCCCACCACGGGGATGTGCAGGCGGTTAGCCTCCTTGACGGCAATCTCCTCGCGCTTGGTGTCCACCACAAAGATGGCCTGGGGCAGCGCCTTCATGTTGCGCACGCCGCCAAGGTTGCGCTGGAGCTTCTCGAGCTCCTTGGTGAGCATAGCCTGCTCCTTCTTGCCAAAGGCAGCCATGCGGCCGTCCTCGACCATGGCCTCGAGCTCCTCCATGCGGTCGATACGGGAACGCATGGTCACGAAGTTGGTGAGCATGCCGCCGAGCCAGCGCTGGTTGATGTAGGGCATGCCGGCGCGCTCTGCCTGCGTCTGGATGGACTCCTGAGCCTGCTTCTTGGTGCCCACGAACAGCACGGTGCCACCCTTGGCGGCGGTGTCGCGCAGCATGGTGTAGGCGCGGTCGCCGTTGATGATGGTCTGCTTGAGGTCGAGGATGTAGATGCCGTTGCGCTCGCCGAAGATGTACGGACGCATCTTGGGGTTCCAGCGGCGCGTCTGGTGCCCGTAGTGGCACCCTGCATCGAGCAAT
>JAGCBF010000089.1 GCA_017652285.1 Atopobiaceae bacterium | reverse complement strand
GGCCAACCCCGATGGCAACTTCCCCACGTGCAAGTATCCCAACCCCGAGTTCCGCGAGGCCCTCGAGCTTGCCCTCAAGCTCGCCGAGGAGGTCAAGCCCAACCTGGTCGTCGCCACCGACCCCGACGCGGAACGCATGGGCACCGCCATTCCTCACGATGGCGACTACGTGCTGATTTCCGGCAACGAGATAGGCGTTCTGCTTATGGACTGGCTGTGCCAGCAGGCCGAGAAGAACGGCGAGGACGTAAAGACCAAGGTGGGCGTTACCACCATCGTGTCGTCCTCCATGCCCGACGCGCTTGCCAAGGACTGGGGCTTCGAGGTTCGTCGCGTGCTGACCGGCTTCAAGTTCATTGGCGACCAGATCGACCAGCTCAAGGATGCTGGCGAGGAGGACCGCTACCTCGTGGGCTTCGAGGAGTCCTATGGCTACCTGGCCGGTACCCACGCTCGCGACAAGGACGCCATCGTGGCGACCATGCTTGCGGTCGAGATGGCTTCCGACTACGCCGCACGTGGCATGGACCTGTACGAGGCCATGGAGGAGCTGTACAAGAAGTACGGTTACTACCTCAACGGCACCGTCAACGCCAGCTTCCCCGGCGCTTCCGGCGCGCAGAAGATGGCCAACATCATGCAGGGCCTGCGCGACAACCCGCCGGCAGAGCTCGCTGGCTACAAGGTCGTAGGCGTCACCGACTACGGCCAGGGCGTCGAGATGCCGCGCGTGGGTGGCTTGCAGAAGGAGGCCGCACAGGTGCTTCCCGCCACCAACGTCATCGAGTTCCGTCTTGAGGACGACAACAAGATCATCTTCCGTCCGTCCGGCACCGAGCCCAAGGTCAAGGCGTACCTGTTCTCCAAGGGTGCTACGCGCGCCGAGTCCGAGGCCGTGCGCGACAAGCTTCAGGCTGCCGCCGAGAAGGTCCTGTCGTAACCATACGCCAAGCATTAACGTTTTGCGGGGGCGCGCCAATCCGTTTGGCGCGCCCCCACTTGTGTTAGGGCTGGTGGATTGGGGCGACGTTGCCGCGAACGGTCGAAAGATGCGGCCGAGGCCGAGAAATGGCCGAAAGGGGCCTAGCCCCAATCGGCCAAAGTCGATTGGGGCGACGTTGCCGCGAACGGTCGAAAAATGGCCGAAAGGGGCCTAGCCCCAATCGGCCAAACTACTCTTCGGTGTCGTAATAGATCTCGTCGTCGGACTCGTCGGACTCGTCGGTCTCCTCGTCGGCATCTGCGTCTGAGGTTGACGTGTCGTCGTTGGCGTCCGAGCTCTTGCTGGTAGAGTCAGCAAGAGCGCTTTCGGAGGCGCTGATGGCAAAGAACGTGTTGCTTGCGTTGACGATCGTGCTCAACGCCCAGGGACGCTCGGTGACCTCGGTGGACGTGGGGTCATAGACGGTTACGGTATCGTCGCTGTTGTAGGCCACCACGAGTGCCCAGTGCGTGTGGTTGGTCAGCGTGCCCTCTTTGAACTCCGCGGCTATGCACGTGCTATCGCTCAGCGAATAGGACAGCGTGTCGGTGGAGGGGGTGACCTCCTCCGTAATGAGCCCGATGGAGGTGGCGAGTTTGGAGAACAGCTCCCCCTTGCTGCCAGAGTCTCCGGTGGCGTAGTTGCTCTTGTTTGCCTGCTGGGCAATCTGCGTTGGCGTGTAGTCGGTCTTTCCCGTAAGGCCCATGTATGCCATGGCCAGCGTGGTGGGGCCGGACCCGGTCACTGCGAGCGGACCGTCTCCGTAGGTCACGGCGCCCCAGCGATCGTCCCAGTCAAACAGGCTGGGAATCTTGCCGCGCGAGACCTCGTCGTCATAGGGATAGCTCGACTTGTCGGACGATGGGTACGCGGCGACGAATCCGCGCGAGGACGGCTCGGAAAGAGCGAGCTCCAGCATGCGGTCGTCCTCGTATTGGTCGGCGTTTTGCGCTATCGTGACGAGCGCCTCTCCTTCGTCGAGCGCCTCGGTAAACCGCGAGGTCATAGACGCGGACACGCCCAACGCCACGCGCTGGTCCTGCTCGTTCATGGGCTTGGTCTCTTCGATGGTCTGATGCGTGGACTCGTTGTTGCGTCGTATGCAGCTCGTGACGCCCACGATCATCACCACGATGACCACGATCACGATTATGGCGAGCAGCAGCACGCGCGGCCGCATAAGAACAGAAAAAGGATTGCTGCTATAGTCGCGCCGGACGCGACGCGAATGCAGGGAATAGCCCGTGTCGGGACGCGTGAGCGTGCCCCGTCTGCTGCCTGACGTAGAGCTTTGCGACGCGCGGTTGCCGCGCGAAGTCTGCCTTTGTCGAGAAGACCGTGACGACCGTGATGAACGGTTTCCACGCGAAGAGTGGCTCATGACTGCTCCTCTGGTCAGAATGAACAAACGCCGTACATACAAGATGTGCAAGTATTCACACTACTTGATTTCTTGTACAGTATGCCGTACCAAGTTTGCGGGAGGAGCAACGGCGTCGGCTGACGAGCGATTTCCATGCGGAATACAGACTGTCTTTTGGACGCTACCATGTTGACAAATATGCCACATCTGGTAGGTTTATGCATGAAAACGAGAATTGTAGGTCTTGTATACAATACTGGAGATGAAGAGCACGTGAAGCGTCGAAGCGGACGACAAGATACGATCAAGTGGATTGTGCGCAACAAGTCCGTGCGTACCCAGCGCGACTTGGTGCTTGAGCTGCGCGAAGCAGGCTATACCTGCACGCAGGCTACGGTCAGTCGCGACATTGCCGACATGGGCTTGCGCAAGCTGCCGGAAGGCATGTACGTGCTTGCGGAGGACCTCCATCTGCAACGCATGGTTTCGGAGTTCGTTACCGACATCGAATGCGTCAACAACCAGGTGGTCGTGCGAACCCAGCCTGGAACTGCCCCGGGCGTTGCGGCTGCCATCGATGCCGCCGACCTTACGGACGTAATCGGATCCATCGCGGGCAACGACACCGTGTTGGCAATCAGTCGGAGCACCGAAAGCGCCTTGGTGACGACCGACCTCATTCGCAAGCTCAAGTGCATATAGGCGTCATCGCGCAACAGACAAAAACGGGGCGCCTCCCCATGTCCGAACCGGGAACATGGGGAGGCGCCCCGACTGCGTCCTCTTAGGGGCTTAGTAATCGTCGCTGCCGTAACTGCTGTCGTCGGAATAACCGGAGTCCGACGAATCCGAGTCGTCGCTGGACCCGTAGTCTTGGCTGTCGTCGTATGAGGTGTCGTAGGACGAGGTGTCGGAGTAGCTGTCCTGGGAGTCGTAGCTGCTGTAGTCGGTGTAGTCGTAGCTGGAATAGTCGGTATAGTCATAGCTGTTGTAGCTGTTATAGCTGCTGTAACTGTCGTAGCTGTTTGAGTAGCTGCTGGTGTCGTTGTAATAGTTGTAGTAGTTGTCCTCGCCATACACGCCGTCCTCGCGTGAGCTGGTATACGAGTCCGTGTTGGAGAACGTCCATTCCGAGTTGCTCTTGTAATCCGGCTTGGACGTCGTGCTGGGGAACTCCATGCGATCGAGTCCGCTCAGAAGCGTGTTGACGAAGCTGGCGAATATGGGGCAGGCCGTGTTGTAGGGGTGCGCGACGTCGCGGCCGATGTATACGGTGGACTCGGTACGATAGCCGCACCAGATGGATACGGAGATTTGGGGCGTGTATCCGCAGAACCACAGGTCTCGGTAGCTCTCTGACGTGCCCGTCTTGCCGGCAATGGGCTGGTCGATGGAGATGAGCGGCTGCATGTCGTGCGCGGTGCCGTAGGAAGACGTGATGACGGTCTCCAGAATCTCCGTCTCGGCCTGGGCAATGGCCTCGTCCAGCACGCGATTGGGGTTGTCCTCGTGCTCGTAGATGATGTTGCCGTTGCGGTCCTCGATCTTGGAGATGGCGACCGACTCGCGGTGCAGTCCGCCCGTGGCAAGCGTCGCGTAGGCCTCGGCCATCTGCACGGGCGGGATGCCGACCGTGCCCAGGGTTATGGACGAGTAGGCGGGAAGCTCCTCGTCTATGCCCATGTTCCTGGCGGTCTCCGCGATCTTGTCGGGACCTACGGCCTCAGCAACCTGCACGAAGCCCGTGTTGGAAGACCGTGCGATGGCCTCGGCCAGCGTAATGTTGCCATAGCTGTAGTTGCCAAAGTTCTGCACCCTTCACGTGGGCGTAAACTGGATGGGCGAGTTGCAGTTGACGAAGATGTTGGGATTCATGCCGTTGCTCATGGCGGAGGCAAGGGTAAAGGTCTTGAAGCTCGAGCCTGGCTGGCGTCGTGCCATGGTGGCGAGGTTGAACTGGTCTACGTTGTAGTCGCGTCCGCCGACCATGGCGCGGATGTTGCCGGTGTCGGGATCGATGGCCACCAACGCGGCCTCGAGCTCGTCGTTGCCGTATTCGGCAAGGCGGGAGTTGACGGCCTGTTCCGCCATGTCCTGAACGGTCGGCTCCAGCGTGGTGTATACCTTGAGTCCGCCTTGGAACACGGTGTCTTGGTCGAAGTCCTTGAGCAGCTGCTGCTTTACGTATTCGGTAAAGTAGGGATAGGTGCCTTGCTCGTCCATGACCTGCCCCTGGTTGAGGGTCAGCGGCTCGGCCTGGGCGGCGTCGTGCTCATCTTGGGTGATGTCGCCGGCCGTAAGCATGCGGTCCAAAACCGTGTTGCGGCGCTGGACGGCCGACTCGGGGTTCTCGGTCGGGTCGTAGTACGAGGGGGACTGCGGCAGGCCGGCGAGCAGTGCCGCCTCGGCCAGCGTGAGGTTCTTGGCATCCTTGTTAAAGTAGGTGATGGAGGCGGCTTGGATGCCGTAGGCGGCGTGGCCGTAGTAGATGGTGTTGATGTACATCATGAGGATTTGGTCCTTGCTGTACTTCTTCTCCATCTGCATGGCGATGTAGGCCTCGCGCACCTTGCGCTTGAGCGTCTGCTCGAACTGCTCTTCGGAAAGCACGGTGTTGCGCACGAGCTGCTGGGTAATGGTGGAGGCGCCTTCCGAGCCGCCGGTGAACTGCACCAGGACCGCGCGGGCGATGCCTTGCGGGTCGATGCCGTTGTGCTGGTAAAAGCGGATGTCCTCCGTGTCCACCGTACCCATGAGCACGTAGGGCGACACCTGGTCCTTGGTCACGATGCGACGGTTTTGCAGATAGTACTCTGCGATCACGTTGTTGTCTGCGTCGAACACCTGCGTAGGCTCCGCCACCAGGTAGGCATCGGCCGACTGGTAGTCGGGCAGGTTGAGCAGCCAGGAGTTGACCAAGGCCCCTGCCGACACGGCCAGCGCTATGGTAAGGAGCGCCAAGAAGCCAAGGATTCCCGCTATGCCAAAACCAACTATATGAGTGCGCGAGTGCTTGTGAGCCCTACGTTTGCGAACGCCCATGATGCCTCCTTTTTGGACAGTACGTTTGATTATACATGGTCTTGGCCCAAGTAAAGAGAAGCCCTCGGTGTTTTATAGAGCTGACGTGAACAATCAGAAACCATATTGCCTCAAGATTCGTGATATGGTGGTGCGGTACGGACAAAAAAGAAAGCGAGAACACCCGTGAAGAAAAAGCAAAGGCCGCTTCCCACCGGCAGCGTCGCAGTGCTCATACCCTGTTACAACGAGGAGCAAACCATCGACAAGGTTGTGGACGACTTTCGTCGCGTGCTGCCGGGGGCGGACGTGTGGGTCTACGACAACAACAGCACGGACTTGACGGCGGAAGTCGCGCGCAACCACGGCGCGCGCGTGCGGCGCGAGCCCAGGCAGGGCAAGGGCAACGTCGTGCGCCAGATGCTGCGCGACATAGATGCGGACTGCTACCTGCTGGTGGACGGCGACGACACCTACCCTGCGGAAGCCGCGCCCGACCTCGTGCGACCGGTGCTGCTGGGTCGGGCGGACCACGTGGTGGGCGACCGGCTGTCCAACGGCACCTATGGCGCCGAGAACAAGCGGCAGTTCCATGGCTTTGGCAACGGCTTGGTGCGCTGGCTCATCAAGGTGCTGTATGGTCACGACTACGCGGACGTCATGACGGGCTATCGCGCCCTGAGCCGCCCGTTTGCGCGGACCTTCCCCGTGCTTTCCCAGGGCTTCGAGCTCGAGACCGAGCTTTCCATCCACGCCGCAGACAAGCACTGGCGCACGGAGCAGGTTCCCATCGAGTACCGCGACCGCCCGGAGGGGTCGGTGTCCAAGCTCAACACCTTTACCGACGGGCTTAAGGTGCTGCACATGATCGCGTCGCTGTTCAAAGAGTACCGGCCGCTGCCGTTCTTCCTGATCCTGTCGCTGGTGTGTCTGCTGCTGTGCCTGGTGCTGGGCCTTTCGGTGGTGGCGGAGTTCGGGCGTACGGGTATGGTGACCCGTCCCTCGACGGCGGTGCTCGCCATGGGGCTGGGGATCCTGACCGTGCTGTTCTTTGCGGTGGGGCTTATCTTAAACACCGAGGTCCGCGCGAGCCGCCGTGCGTGGGAAATCGAGTGCACCCGGGCGTTTATGGAGGATCGGGCGATCAGGACGAGGAATCGCAAGCTCGGCAAGCGTGCCGACGTGAGCGGCTCGTAGCCTGGGCGTCGTGATCAAGCGGGCGCCTTTGCCATGGTCGGCCTTGCGGAGCGCGCCCGCAAGCGCGTCTGCATCGCAAAAAAGTGCGCGTACAGTCTTGGGGAATGGGACCGACTTGGTTTCTCAAGTCTGTTACCATGTTCCATGCGCGACTGCCGACCGGCAGCTCGCGAAAGAATCGAGTCAAGGGGAGGGCAGAGCGTTGCTGCCAGTTGACGAGCAGTTAAAGGTCATTACGTCCGGCACCATGCAGATCGTGCCGTTGGACGAACTCAAGAAGAAGCTCGAGAAGGGCACGCCGCTTAACATCAAGCTCGGCGTGGACCCCACGAGCCCGGACCTGCACCTGGGGCATGCGGTGCCGTTGCGCAAGATGCGTCAGTTCCAGGACCTGGGCCATCGCGTTACGCTGATCATTGGTAACGGCACGGCGCTTATCGGAGACCCCTCTGGTCGCGACAGCACGCGTCCGCCGCTGACGGAGGAGCAGGTGGAGGCCAACGCCAAGACCTACGTCGAGCAGGCCATCAAGGTGCTTGACCCCGACAAGACCACCATCGTGCACAACGGCGACTGGCTCAAGCCGCTCGACCTGCAAAAGATGCTGCATCTTATGTCGCAGTTCAACGTGGCGCGCATCCTGGAGCGCGAGGACTTCCACAACCGCTACGCCAACCAGCAGTCCATTGCGCTGCACGAGTTTATCTATCCCGTGCTGCAGGCATACGATTCTGTGGTCATTGACGCGGATCTGGAGATGGGCGGCAACGACCAGATCTTCAACCTGCTTGCCGGTCGCGACCTCATGCGCGCCGAGGGCATGGAGCCCCAGGTCGCGCTTACCATGCCGCTTCTGGTCGGCGTCGACGGCCACTAGAAGATGTCAAAGAGCTACGGCAACTACGTCGGGCTGACCGACGAGCCCAACGACATGTACGGCAAGCTCATGTCGATCGCCGACGAGATCGTGCCCATGTACTTCCGCCTGTGCTCGACGCTCACCATCGACGAGATCGACGAGATCGAGGCCGCCTTCAAGGCCG
>JAGCBF010000088.1 GCA_017652285.1 Atopobiaceae bacterium | reverse complement strand
GGCTAGGCCCCTTTCGGCCACTTTGCAGTAAAATGGCCGAAAGGGGCCTAGCCCCAATCGGCCAACCCGGCGGGCACGAGCGGCGCCCCAATCGGCCAACCCGGCGGGCACGAGCGGCGCCCCAATTGGCCAACCCGGCGGCCAACCCCAATCGGCCGCAACCGCGGAAGGGAGCGAACATGACGCAAGCAGAGCGACGATGCTGGCTCATCGAGGCCCTTATGGCAGAGCGGCCCGACCTGGCGAGCGTGCACGTGCCACAAGACGCGCGGGGGCAGCGCGAGCTGCTGCGCGCGCTCATTAACGTGCGCCCGCCAGAGCCGGTAACGGACGAGTTCCTTGCCGTGCAAGACGCCTACTTGGCAGAGCGCTTGTCCGAGCGTGGCGTCATGCGGTTGGAGAAGCTCGTGCCAGTGGGGGAGGCACGCGCCCCACAGATCGAGCCCAACGTGGCGGAGCGCCTGTATCTGTGGCGCGGCGACATAACCACGCTTGCCACCGACGCCATCGTCAACGCCGCGAACGTGCGGATGCTCGGCTGCTTTGTGCCGGGCCACCACTGCATAGACAATGCCATTCACACCTTTGCGGGCGTGCAGCTAAGAAGGGCCTGCGCTAAGCTCATGTGGGATCAGGGCCACGAGGAGCCGACCGGCAGCGTCAAGGTCACGCCCGGCTTCAACCTGCCCGCGCGCTATGTGCTGCACACGGTGGGGCCTATCGTGTATGGCAAGGAGCCTACGGCGCGTGACCAATGGGGCCTGCGCTCTGCCTATCGCAGCTGCCTTGAGGCCGCCACGCAAACCGGTTGCTCCTCGGTCGCCTTCTGTTGCGTGTCCACCGGGGTGTTCCATTACCCCAACGACGCCGCGGCACGTGTGGCGATCGAGGAGGTCACCAACCACCTGCGCACCGTTGACGCCAGCCTGCGCGTGGTCTTCAACGTCTTTTTGGAAAAGGACGAGCGCATCTACCACGACCTGCTGTTCGCGTAAGCGAGCACGATACAAAAGACGCCCCCTTGCCTTGCGAAACCCGCATGAGGCAAGGGGGCGCTCCTATGGCCACGCCTGTGGCGTCGCAAGCCTACTTGGTGTACAACAGGGTTAAGTCGGTGCCCAGCAGGCTGGACATGTCAAGGACGACGTGCGTGTCGTCAACGCTCTTGAGGGGCAGCTCCACTCCCACGGAGGTAAGCGTGGTGCCGTCTTTGTCGGTCGTCCAGGTAACGGGAGCCTCGGATAGCGCGCCCGTGCCGTCCTCGTTGAGCGTGAGGTTGGCGTTGAGGGACTGTCCGCTCATGGCGCTCAGCGCATCTGCGTCGCCATAGACCGACAAGCCCATGATGTTCATGCCAGAGAGCTTCCATTCGCCCGGGACCTGGTCCTCAGATGTGATGGGCGCAGCCGACGCTGCGTCGATGACAAAGATGCCGTCGATCGTGCCGGTCTTGCTAAAGAGGAGCTTTGCGTTAAGGATGTCCTCCATGTCGAGCGTAAGGGTCTCGCCTTCAAGGGAGCCCCGGGCGACCTTGGAATCCCAGTTCGCTTCCTTGTCTGGGTCATCGTCTGCAAAGGTGAGCTCGATGTCGCTTCCGTCGAGCTTCCAGGTAAAGGCAATTGACTGCTCGCCAAGGGCGAAGCTGCCCGTACCGTCATCCTTGATTTCCAAAGTCATGCCGGTTTCTGCCTGCATGAACGCGCTGAGGTCGCCCGTCAGGGTCACGCCGTTTTGCTGGGCCGCGCCGACCTTCCACGCACCCACGAACTGGTCTTGAAGATTGGTGGTCGCCTGTTCGGTACCGGCGCCTTGCCCGGCCGCGGAGCCAGACGTCGCGTTGCCGCCACAAGCCGGAAGCGCGAGGCTTCCCGCGAGAAGCGCGGCTGCCATGATGGTGGTTAGTCTCTTTTGCATGGTTTCCTCCCCTGAAGAACCTACGAATTACTTTTACCTTATCATGTGCCGGGTCATCGGCGATATGGCGGAGACCCTATTCGGCAGAAGGCTCAGGATTGTCCTGCGGTTGCTCCTCCTGCGGCTGCTCCTCAACAGGCTGCTGGTCCTCCGGCGTCGCAGGCGGCTCCTGCGGCTCGGGCTCCGGCTCGGCGGATTGCTCCTCCAACCCACTTTGCTGGCGGGCCTTGGCCGCCGCCTCGAGCTTGCCGACGTCGAGGCCCGCCTCCTCGTCCTTGCGTGCCCACGACAAGGCATCGGCGATCTTGTCGTCCGTCATGTTTTGCGCGTCTATGCTCCTGAACACGAACGAAAGGCTCGAGGGCATGCGGTATCCCTCGCCTGGTTCGAGGTCGTCTCCTAGGGTAAAGTCGATGGTGGTTGTGGGGACCTCGTAGATCATGCCGGACGAGCTTATGGGAGACCCCAGCACCTCCGCATGGTAGCGACCCTTGAGCAGCTCGACGTCCACGCCGCTATGAGCCAGGAATATGGTCCGATCGACCTCGTCACCATGTATGTCCGTCCCGGTGATGTGCACCGGAATGCGCGAGGACTCGTCGTCGTAGTCCAGTATGCTGACCACAAACGTCACGGGGTGCGTGGACTGGGTGGCCCTAAGGCTCACGTTGCCTACCAGGCTCGTAAACAGCAGGACAAAGCCAAGCGAGACCAGCACCAGCATGAGCACCGCCACGACGATGGCGGTTTTGGCGCCACCGCTCAGCTTGCTGCGCTGATGCCCGCCCTGGTCGCTTTGCCGGTCGTCGCGATGCGGACCGCCCGCAGTCGTGGCCTCCTCAAAACCTTGCGGGCGGCGCGGGGCAGTTCCGCGCGGGTCCGCAGGTCGACCAGAGGAGTCATTGCCGACGGGAGCGGCCTGCCGTCCGGGAATTCCAACCGATACGGGCTGTTGTCGCAAGTCACAGCCGCAGTTTGGGCAAAACGATGCAGTGGGCGGAATCGGCGCTCCGCAATTGGGACAGTTCATGATGGCCCTCCAAGGACGAGGTCGTGTATCGTGGCTTCTATCGTAGCGCTACAAACGTGTTTGTCACACGACGTTCTGTCATGTCTAAATGTTAGTATGAGGTATGGACAAGGGAGGAATCATGCAATACAGACAAGACAAGGGTGGACAGCCCATATCGTTGTTGGGTTATGGATGCATGCGGTTTTCGCGCAAGGGAAGCGGCATCGACTACGACAAGGCCGAGGCAGAAATCCTGCGTGCCAAGGAGCTGGGCGTCAACTACTTTGACACGGCCTACGTGTACCCGGGCAGCGAGGAGCTGCTGGGCAAGGTGGTCGAGGCAAACGGATTGCGCGACCAAATAAAGATTGCGACCAAGCTGCCGCAGTACCTGGTGCGCAAGCTGTCGGCGGCCGACAGGTACTTTGACGAGGAGCTCGAGCGTCTGCGCACCGACTACGTGGACTACTACCTCATGCACATGGTCACCGACCCGCTCCAGTGGAAGAAGCTGTGTGAGCTGGGCATAGAGGACTGGATCGCCCAAAAGAAGGCGAGCGGCGCGATTCGCAACATCGGCTTTTCCTTCCACGGCAGCACGGAGCTGTTCTTGCAGGTGCTCGATGCCTACGACTGGGACTTTTGCCAGATCCAGTACAACTACGTGGACGAGCACACCCAGGCCGGACGCCGCGGGCTCCAGGCGGCGGCCAAAAAGGGAATCCCGGTGATCATCATGGAGCCGCTGCGCGGGGGCAAGCTGGTGGACCAGCTGCCCAAGGCGGCCGTGGACGCGTTTGCACGGAGCCCTCGCCCGTGGGGCCCGGCGGAATGGGCGCTGCGCTGGCTGTGGGACCAACCCGAGGTCACGTGCGTACTCAGCGGCATGAACTCGCTTGACATGGTGGAGCAGAACTGCCGCATCGCGAGCGAGGCGCAGGCAGGCGCGTTTGAGGAAGCGGACTTCGCCGTGCTGGAAGAGGTCAAGGAGGCCATACGGCAAACGGTGCGCGTTGGTTGCACGGGATGCGGCTACTGCATGCCATGTCCGCAGGGTGTGGACATCCCGGCGTTGTTTAGGTGCTACAACCACATGTACACGGAGGGCAAGGGCACCGGGCGAAAGGAGTACTGGCAAACGGTGTCGCTTCGCAAAGAGAAGCCCTTTGCGCGCCAATGCATCCAATGCGGCGCCTGCGAGCGCAAATGCCCGCAGGGCATAGCCATTCGCGAGCAGATCCACATCGCGGACCGCGAGCTGCGACCGCTGCCGTGGCGCATTGCCGGAGACGTCGCGCGTCTGTGGTCGGTGCGATGAAGAAGGAGCCGCCCCCATGTCGCACGTCCGTGCCACATGGGGGCGGCTCTTGTCTGCTTTGCGTCGTTGCTAGCGATCCTCGCGGAAGTAGGGAAGTCCCAGGCTTTCTGGCGGCTGGTTCTCTCGCTTTCGTCGCATGCTGGTGATGACCAGAACCACGATGGTGACCACGTAGGGGAGCATCTTGTACAGCTCCTTTACGGCGAGGTCGGTGCCGGTGGGAATGAAGAGGTACAGGATGTAGAGCCCGCCAAACAGAATGGAGGCGGGGATGGCCATGTTGGGTCGCCAAATGGTAAAGATGACCAGGGCGATGGCAAGCCAGCCGCGGTCGCCAAACGCGTCGTTGGACCATACGCCATTGGCGTAGTCCATAACGTAGTACAGCCCGCCCAGGCCGGCGATCATGCAGCCCAGGCACGTCGCCATAAACTTGTAGCGCGTAATGCTGATGCCGGCGGCATCTGCCGTGGCGGGGTCTTCTCCCACGGCGCGTAGCTGCAAGCCCACACGCGTGCGGTTGAGCACGTACGAGGCACCAAGCGCGATGGCAATGGCGACATAGGCCAAAAAGCCATAGCTCAAGAACACCTGGCCAAACCAACCCAGCGAGTCCGCAAACGGCAGGCGCGTCCTAAACAGGTTGCTCGTGGCAGAAAGTGCGATGGACGGCACCTGAGCGCCGGTGAGCTTGATGAGCGAGCCGCCAAAGAAGTTGCCAAAGCCCACGCCAAAGGTCGTCATGGCAAGGCCGGTCACGTTTTGGTTGGCACGCAGGGTAACGGTAAGGAAGCAGTACAAAAGCCCCATGAGCAGCGATCCCAAAAGGCAGCAGAACACCGGGATCAGCACGCCGAGCACGGGGTTTATCTGCGAGGGGTCGGCGACGCCATGTTCGTACAAAAACGACCCGATGACTCCGCTGATGGCACCCACGTACATGACGCCGGGGATGCCCAGGTTGAGGTTGCCGGACTTCTCCGTAATGATCTCGCCCGTGCTGCCATACAGCAGGGGGATGCCCTGGGCCACGGCGCGGGGAATAAACGATATCAAAAAGCTAAACATGGGCCGTGTCCTCCTTCTTTTTGCTCAACACCACGCGGTAGGTAAGGAAGAACTCCGTGCCAATAATAAAGAACAGGATGATGCCGGTAAGGATGTCGCCAAAGCTCTGGTTAAGGCCGTAGATGGTAGAGATCTCGCCCGCGCCGGACTCCATGAACTCCAGCAGGGCGCTCGACCCAATCATGATGAGCGGGTTGAACTTGGCGAGCCACGCTACCATGACGGCGGTAAAGCCACGACCGCCCGCAATGGAGGTGGTGAGCGTGTGCGCGGACCCGCTTACCAGCAACAGGCCGGTAAAGCCGCAGATCGCGCCAGATATGAGCAGCGTGCGCACGATGACCTTGTTGACCTTTATGCCCACGTAGCGTGCGGTGCTGGGGCTTTCGCCCACGACGGAGATCTCGTAGCCCTGCTTGCTGTAGGTTAGGTACACGTACATGGCGGCGGTAAGCAGTACGGCAAGGATCACGATGAGCATGTACTTGTTGTTGGCGATCTTGGGTAGCCAGCCCGCCTCGGTGCTTTGGTTGATGATGCCAATGTTGCCCGAGCCCTTGGGAACCTCCCACACGATGACGAAGTACGCCACGATTTGGGTTGCGACGTAGTTCATCATGAGCGTGAACAGGGTCTCGTTGGTGTCCCAGCGCGCCTTGAAGAGGGCAGGGATAGCCGCCCACAGCGCACCGGCGGCGAGCGCGGCCACGAGCATTATGGGGATGAGCAGCACGCCGGGGACCGTGTTGCCCAGCGTGATCATGCATGCGGCTGAGGCAAAGGCACCGGCCAGGACCTGGCCTTCTCCGCCTAGGTTCCAAAACTTCATGCGAAACGCGGGTGTTAACGCCAACGACACGCAGAGCAGGATGGCTACCTCTTGCAGCAGAATCCATACCTTGCGCGGGCTGCCAAACGAGCCCTTGATCATGGTGGCGTACACGTCTATGGGGTTTAGGCCCGTCATGAGCGCCGTGATCACGCCACATACGATGAGCGCGATGCCTATGATCCCAAACCGTATGGCCATTGCCTGGGCAAGGGGCATCTCCTTGCGCTTGACGATGTGCATCATGAGGCCTCACCTCCTCCCAGCTTGGTCATCATGAGTCCAACCTCGTTCTTTGTGGTGGTGCGGCCGTCTACGATGCCGCTCACCTTGCCGCCGCAGAGCACCAGGATGCGGTCGCACAGCTCAAGCAGCACGTCCAGGTCCTCGCCTACGTAGATAACGGCGACGCCGTTGCCCTTTTGCCGGTTGAGCAGGTCGTAGATAAGGTAGGACGAGTTGACGTCCAAGCCGCGCACCGCGTAGGCCGAAAGCAGCACCGTCGGCGCAGCGGCGATCTCGCGGCCCACGAGCACCTTTTGCACGTTGCCGCCCGAAAGCTTGCTCACCTGCGTGCCGACGCCGGGGGTGTCGACCTCAAGCTCGTCCACGACGAGCTCCGCCAAGTGCTTGGGCTGCGAGCGGTTCGTAAGCGGAGAAAGGCCGTTGCGGAACGAGCGCAGCATCATGTTGTCCGTAAGGTCCATGTTGGCCACGAGTCCCATGCCCAGGCGGTCTTCCGGCACGAACGACAGGACCACGCCCATGTCGGCGATCTTGAGCGGGTCCATGCCGATGAGCTGCTCGGAGACGTTGTCGTCCACGTTGTACTCTATGCTGCCGCTCTCTACGGGCTGAAGCCCCGCAATGGCTTCGAGCAGCTCCTTTTGCCCCGAGCCAGAGATGCCGGCGATGCCCAGGATCTCTCCCGTGTAGGCGCTAAACGACACGTCGTCCAGCTTGGTGACGCCCTCGCGGTTCGTTACGGTTAGGTGGCTCACGCGTATGCGCTCCATGCGATACTTCATCTCGGGGTCGGGACGGTCGATGTTGAGCGTGACCTGGTGGCCCACCATCATGTTGGTCATCTCTTGCGTGGAGGCCTCGGCGGTTTTCATTTCTCCCACGTACTCGCCCTTGCGCAACACGACCACGCGGTCGCTGATGTCTTTGACCTCGTTGAGCTTGTGGGTGATGATGATGATCGCCTTGCCGTCGTCGCGCATGTTGCGCAGTACCGCAAAGAGCTTGTCGGTTTCCTGCGGGGTAAGAACGGCGGTCGGCTCGTCTAGGATGAGGATCTCTGCGCCGCGGTACAGGAGCTTTACGATCTCCACCGTCTGCTTTTGCGACACGGACATGTCGTAGACCTTTTGGTGGGGGTCGACGTCAAACCCGTAGGCGTCGCAGATGGAGCGGACCTTGTCTGCGGCCGCTTCGAGGTCGAACTTGCCCTTGTCGCGCAGGCCAAGCACGATGTTTTCGGTCGCCGTAAACACGTTGACCAGCTTGAAATGCTGGTGGATCATGCCGATGCCGTAATCGAAGGCGTCCTTGGGCGATCCGATGGATGCGGGCTTGCCATCGATTTCTATGCTGCCGCTGTCCGGAAAGTAGATGCCGGAAAGCATGTTCATGAGCGTGGTCTTGCCGCTTCCGTTTTCGCCCAAAAGCGCCAGGATTTCGCCGCGATTGATGTCGAGGCTCACGTTGTTGTTTGCCTGGACCGGGCCGAACGACTTGCTTATGTTGCGCAGGCGCACGGCTGGCTGTTTTTCTCCCATGACTTCCTATTCACTCGTAGATGCCAGAGCCAAAAAAGAAGGGGAGCAATGGGGGGACAGACCTCCAAGAGGCGTGTCCCCCCAATTGCTCCAAGTTGCACGAAGGGATTAGTACTTTTGGTCGAGCAGCTCGATGCCGTCGATCTGCAGGTCAAAGTAGGGGGCAGAGCGGAACTCGGACTCGTGGAAATACCCGTCGGCAATTACCTCGGTGTCGGGGGTGTAGTCCGCATCGGTGTCCACGTCGGCCTCGTAGGAGTCGAGCCCCTTGCCGTCGACGGTAAAGGTGGAGGTGTCGTACACGTGAATGCTGCCGTCCTTAAGCTGGGCCATGACCTCGGCGAGCTTGTCGGCGGTGCCTGCGGCGGCGACCGCCTCGTTTATATCCGTGAGCTCAACGGAGCCGGTGGAAAGGTCGCCCGTCCAGTCCGCGTCGATGCCACTGCCGTTTTGCACGGCCTTGACGGCGTACTCGTAGTAGGGAGCCCAGTTGATGCGGCTGGACACGATGAAGGTCTTGGGGCAGGCGTCGATGGTGGAGCCGTTGTAGCTCACGTTGGGAATGCCGGCGTTTTCGCAGGCCGTGGGCGCACCCATGGAGTCGGCATGCTGGGAGATAAGGTCCGCGCCACCGTCGATGAGCTTGTTGGCGCCCTCCTTCTCGGCCGTCTCGTCGTACCAGGAGCCCGTAAAGGTCACGTCCATGGTCACGTCGGGCACGATGGACTTGGCACCAAGGAAGAAGGAGGTGTAGCCGCTGACGACCTCGGCATAGGTGTAGGCACCCACGTAGCCCATCTTGGGGGCCTTGCCCTTGAGCTTGCCGGCATCGGCGAGCTCCTGCAGCTTGAGGCCAGCGGCGACGCCGGCGAGGAAGCGGCCCTCGTAGATGGAGGCAAAGGCGTTGTGGTAGTTGTCGAGCTTCTCGGTGTGGGCCTTGGTGCCGGTGGCATGGCAGAACTGCACCTCGGGGAATTCCTTGGCGGCCTGAATCAAGTAGTCCTCATGGCCAAAGGAGTCGGCAAACACAACGGTGCAGCCGGCGTCGACCAGCTCGGCGGCTGCGTCGTAGCAGGCGTCGGACTCGTCGATGTTGGTCTTGATGAGGTAGTTGTCGGAGCTGATGCCAAGGCTTTCCATGGCCTCCTTGAACCCGTTGATAAAGTTGAGGTCGTAGGTGGAGTTCTCGTCATGCAGGCAGATGAGGCCGACCTTCATGCTGCCCTCGGCTGCGTCGGAGCCGGAGGCGTCGCCGCTGCCACCACCGCAGGCGGCAAGGCTCAGGGCTGCGGCACCGGTGGCACCAAGCCCGAGGAAGGAACGACGGCTCATGTTGGTCTTGTCGAGATTCTTCATACTCTCCCTTTCTTTTGGGGCACCCCTTGTGCCCGCAACTTACGCGCGGAAGACGATGTTGCCCTCCGTCATCGACTCTATACGGGCCAGCGACTCAAGGCGCACGCCCTGTGCGCGGAACTTGTCGCCCGCTCCGGTAAAGCACTTTTCTATGGCGATGGCGACGCCCACGAGTTCGGCACCTGCTTGGTTTACCAGGTCCATGAGGCCGGTAAGCGCCTTGCCGTTTGCCAGGAAGTCATCCACCAACAGTACGCGGTCGGTGCTCTTGAGGTAGTCCTTGCTCACGACGACGTTGTAGTCCTCGCCGTGGGTAAAGGAATGGACGGTCGTCGAATAGACGGCGCCGTCTACGTTGCTGGTGCGGTGCTTCTTTGCAAAGAGCACGTCGGCACCCATCCTCATGCCTGCAGCCGCGGCAATCGCGATGCCGCTGGCCTCGATGGTCAAGATCTTGGTGACGTCACAGTCCGCAAACAGACGCGCGATCTCGTCTGCCATCTGGGCAAGAAGCTTGATATCAATGTTTTGATTAAGAAAGCTGCCAACCTTGAGGATATCCGCAGAGAGGACCTGTCCCTCCTGCAAGATCTTCTCTTCCATGAGCTTCATAACGTTAACTCCAAAAGTTGGTGGGTTATGAATACGGTGCATACTAGCACAACGTAACGCTGAGCGGGTGATTATTGCCCGTTTATAGAAAATCTTAAGGAGTTGGTATGAATTTGGAATGACTTGCGCGTAATCGTGGCGCGGCTTCGTTGCCGACAAGGGCCAAGCCCCTGTGGCCGCGTGTGCGCAAGAGATGCGTACGCGACCGCAGGGGCTTGGCGCATGCGAGGGGCGTCCTACTCGGTAAAGTACGCCACGCCGCCCTCGATCAGTGGCTGGAAGGCGTTGCCGGGGACGTTTTGGTACAGGCCGTTGGCCGAGCGCTCGGTGTGGCCCATCTTGCCCAGCACGCGGCCGTCAGGGCTGGTGATGCCTTCGATGGCAAGTGCCGACCCGTTGGGGTTGACGGACAGGTCCATGGACGGCATGCCGGTCTCGTCCACGTACTGCGTGGCGATTTGTCCGCCCGCGACCAGCTGTGACAACAGCTCGTCGCTTGCCACAAAGCGCCCTTCTCCGTGGCTGATCGCGATGTTGTGCACGTCGCCGACCTCGCACTTGCTGAGCCAGGGAGAGAGGTCACTCGCCACGCGCGTGCGCACCAGGCGGCTCTGGTGGCGTCCGATGGTGTTGAAGGTGAGCGTGGGGCAGGCGTCGGTCATGGGCACGATGTCGCCGTAGGGCACCAGTCCCAGTTTGACAAGCGCCTGGAAGCCGTTGCAGATGCCGAGCATGAGGCCGTCACGCTCGTTGAGCAGGCGACGCACGGCCTCGGTTACCTGCGGCGCGCGGAAGAACGCGGTAATGAACTTGGCGGAGCCGTCGGGCTCGTCGCCGCCGCTGAAGCCGCCGGGGATCATGACGATCTGCGCGCGGTCGATTTCTTCAACCAGCTTGTTGGTGGACTCGACCACGGCGGCGGGCGTGAGGTTGTTGATCACAAAGGTCGTGACCTCCGCGCCGGCACGACGGAACGCGCGCGCGGAATCATACTCGCAGTTGTTGCCGGGGAACACGGGGATAATTACGCGCGGCTTGGCAAGCTTGACGGCGGGCGTGCGACGCGGGGCGTCATACTTCGTGGAGTGCCTGCTTATCTGCTTAACGGCTTCGCCAGCCGCGCGGTAGGGGAACACGGGCTCAAGGGGCGCCTCCCAAG
>JAGCBF010000087.1 GCA_017652285.1 Atopobiaceae bacterium | reverse complement strand
GTCGACCGGGCGTATGTAGTGCAACTGTTTATGCAATTTGACCGATTAAGTGACACGAGAGGCCATAATCGGGGGCGAGATGTCACTTAATCGGTTTCGGTACGCGGCCATACCGATTAAGTGACATTCGAAGGCCAAAATAGGGCGTCCGTGTCGTTTAATCGGGCGTCATCGGATGGCCGCGCGCCGGCGGCACGTGCGAAGGGCGCGCAAAAATGGCCGAAAGGGGCCTAGCGCAGGTGGCCAATCGCCCAGACCAGCCATATGGGCGAACCGTGGCGGGCCCAAAGCGACGGCACCTGCGACCATGCGTTTCGGCAGGGAGCATATAATGTAAAAGGTTAGGAAAATGAATCCAACATGAGGGAGCTGCCATGATTGCCGATTATCACGTACACTGCATGTTTTCCGACGACTCCTGGTACCCGCCCGAGCAGGTGTGCGAAGACGCCTGGCGACAGAACCTGGACGAGATCTGCTTTACCGATCACGTGGACTACGGCATAAAGCCCGATTGGGACGATGCCCTAAGCGCCAAGGTAATGATGGGCCAGCGCGTGATTAACGTGGACTACGAGGCATACTTCCCCTGCCTTGCCGACCTGCGCAAACGGTGGGCGGATAGGCTCGTGGTAAAGACTGGACTCGAGTTTGGCGTGCAGCGGCACACGATCCCCCAGTTCGACGCGTTGTGGAACCGCTGGGGCGACCAGCTTGACTTCGTGCTGCTCTCCATCCACCAAGTGGGCGACCTGGAGTTCTGGACGGGAGAATTCCAGGACGGGCGCAGCCAACAGGAGTACAACCACGCCTACTACCAGGAGCTCTACGACGTGGCCACGACCTTTGAGCATTGGAGCGTGCTGGCCCATCTGGACCTTATCAAGCGATACGACCCTGCAGGGATCCTCGACTTCCCCGCCAATCGCGACTTGGTGGCCGCCACGTTGGAACATGTAATTGCCCAAGATAAGGGCATCGAGCTCAACACTTCTTCGGTGCGCTATGGGCTCAAGGACTCGCAGCCCGCCAAGGAGATCCTGCAGCTTTATCGCGACCTTGGCGGCACCATCGTTACGCTGGGCTCGGACTCCCACACGCCCGAGCATCTGGGCGCCTATCTGCGTCACTTCCAGCGCTACCTTGCCGAGCTGGGGTTCGAGGGCTTCTGCACCTACGAAAAGATGGTCCCCACGTTCCATCCGTTCGAGGCCTAAGCTTGCCAAACGGGGCGATCTGTCGGCAGGCGCCTTCGCATGCGACAAGTCGTCCCCCTCGCGTCACATAGGCCGTGCACATGGTACTATGGCTAGGCAATCAAGTGAAGGGATCCAGCATGAACACCACGACGCAGCTCGGGCACAAGCCTGGGCAGCTTTTGGGTAGAGTCGGCCACGCCATCCGCACGACGTTGTTGCCCGACGAAGACACGCGCACCGCAAGCGAGCGCAAGGAAAACGGCGCTGAGTTACGCAACCGCGTGCCAAGGTCTTCTCATGCACAGTGGTTGCCTGCGGCAGACCGGCCCGACCCGGTCGACCTCCTGCGCTCGTCGGGAGAGACGCGCGTGCAGGAACTTTTGCCCTTGCGCTACGAGCGTATGTCAGTCAGCGCTTTCACGTTTTATCGCGGCGGCGCGCTCATCATGGCTTCCGACCTGGCGCACACGCCATCGACCGGCCTTGAGGTACAGGCGTGTGGCGATGCGCACATCTCGAACTTCGGTCTTTTTTCGAGTCCCGAGCGTCGCACGGTCTTTGACATCAACGACTTTGACGAGACTTCGCGCGGGCCGTGGGAATGGGACGTCAAGCGTCTGGCGACCAGCGTGGAGATTTGCGGACGGGACCGCGGGTTCAAGGACAAGGACCGCACGGAGGCGGTTTTGGCCTGCGTGCGCGGGTACCGCGAGGCCATGTGCGACTTCGCCCGCATGGGCGAGATGGACGTGTGGTATGCCCATTTGGACGTAGACGACCTGCTTGCGCGGTTCACAGGCAACGGTGAACCGGATGCGTCGGGCAAGGGCAAGGGCAAGAAGAAAAAGGACAAGGGCGACAAGGCCGTGGCAAAGAGCGCGAAGAAGGCGGCCAAGGTCGTTGCGAAGGCAAAGGCCAAGGACAGCACGCGCGCCATAGCCAAACTCACCGAAGTCGTCGATGGCCAACTTAGGATCGTGAGCGACCCGCCCGTTGTGGTACCGCTACGCGACATGGCGGCACGCGCGGGCAAAGCCGACTTTGTCGACAGCGCCGATATGGAAAAGCTCATATCGCTTGCGTTGATAGAGTACCGTCGCACGCTTTCTCCCGACAAGCGCCGTCTGGTGGAGCGGTATCGCGGTGTTGACATGGCCCAAAAGGTCGTTGGCGTTGGGAGCGTCGGGACGCGGGCGTTTATCGTGGTCATGCAAGGGGCCGCGGAAGGCGACCATTTGGTCCTGCAGGTCAAGGAGGCCCAGGAGTCGGTCCTTGAGCGCTACTGTGGTAAGAGCGCCGCCCGCGAGCATGGCCAGCGTGTGGTGGAAGGACAGCGCGCCATACAGACGGCTTCCGACATGCTGCTGGGCTGGTGCCGGCTTCCGGCGTCTGGCGGCGGCTTTAAGGACTACTACGTGCGCCAGCTATGGGACGGCAAAGGCTCCATCGACCTCTCGAGCATCGACAAACGCCAGCTCAAGGTCCTTGCAGCTGCTTGCGGTCGCACGCTGGCACACGCACACGCGCGCACGGGCGACCGCTTTGCGATCGCGGGATACTTGGGGTCGTCCGACAAGTTCGACCGTGCGATCGCCCGTTTTGCCGTGGCGTATGCGGACCAAAACGAGGCCGACTACGCCCGCTTTATGCAGGCACTCGCCACAGACGAGCTGTAGGCGTCGGAGCAGCTGCGGCCAGACGGGGCGCGGCTCGTTTCGGTCGGTCGGGGGCGGTCCCTTTCGGGCGGTCGGGGCCGGTCGGGGCCAGTCCCTTTCGGGCGGTCGGGGCCGGTCCCTTTCGGGCGGTCGGGGCCGGTCGGGGCTGGTCGGGGCGCGGCTCGCTCTGGCCATGTTTGGCCGTTTTGGCCGAAAGGGGCCTAGCCCCAATCGGCCACTTTTCTTGGAAGGTGGCAAACCATGTTGACGCTTGCCGTTGCACAAAGCGGATACCCTGACAATGGTGACGTCTTGTTGCAGGTTGAGTCGTATGTGGCGAGGGCAGCAGACAAGGGCGCGCAGCTCGTGGTGTTTCCAGAGAACCTCATGCATCCGCACGAGCTCACGCCAACCCAGGTCGCCGACCTCGCCGAACCGCTCGACGGACCGTTTGCGCAGGGCATGTGTGACATCGCCCGGGAGCACGGCGTATGGATTGCCTTTACCATGAACGAGTCGCATCCTGGCGGCGCAGCTGGCCGACCGCCCTACAACACCGCGGTCTTGTCCGATGCCGACGGCAAGATTTGCGGATCGTATCGCAAATGCCATCTGTATGACGCACACGGCGTGTACGAATCCGAGCGATTGTCGCCGGGAGGCGAGCTTTGCAAACCTGTTCGCACGCCGTTTTGCACGGTTGGCATGGGCATTTGCTACGATTTGCGGTTTCCCGAGCTCGCGCGCACGCTGGCGCTGGGTGGCTGCGATCTGCTGCTATTCCCCGCCGCATGGCACGACGGCCCAAACAAGCTGGTGCACTGGAAGACGCTGCTACGCGCTCGCGCCATAGAGAACGAATGCTTTGTCGTGGGCGCATGTCACGCGGGTTCGCGGTATGTGAACGAGAGCTTCGTGTTTGACCCCTTGGGCAACGAGCTGGTTGGCGGGCACGACGAGCTTCTTGTTTGCGACATCGACATGCACGCCGTGCATGCCGCTCGCGATGCCATGCCGGTGTTTTCTCACCGGCGACCAGAGCTGTATCGCTAACGGCAACGGATGGCAGAATTGGCCGATTGGGGCTAGGCCCCGGCCGGCAGCCCGTCCCGTCAGGCCCGCTCGATCACGCACGAGTGGCGCTTGAAGGCGGGGTCGTCGCTGCGGGCGCCCGCGTCGTAGCTGACGCCGACCAGCAGCGTGTTGCCGCGGTAGTGCTCCAGCCTGGCGGGGTAGTCCCGCGCGCGTATCTGGTCGAGCGCGGTGCCGGCCGGCCTGCCGTGCTT
>JAGCBF010000012.1 GCA_017652285.1 Atopobiaceae bacterium | reverse complement strand
GCCCCAATCGGCCACTTTTCTGAGGCCCGTGAGGTGGCGGGCCAGGGTCTCGTCACGCAACCGGATCTGCCCGTTAACCGCCGAGGTAGGCGTTGGCGGCAGCCCAGTAGCGGTAGAGGGCGCTCATGGCGTCCTTGGCCGCAGTGGACTGTAACGTGTTGCTGACGATGGTGTAGACATAGGACAGGGTCGAGGCCTCGACCCGCGCGGTCCCTGCGGCGGTCTGTATCTCAAAGGTGTGTCGGTCGGCCAGCTGATGGGCGCTGATGCCTTCGCAGGCGATGCGCAGCCGTCCGCCCCCCAAGTCCTGCGCCTCGACCTCTTGGCCGTCCAGCCGTGCCGTCACCGGTCCGTCATAGCCCCTGGCCAGCTGGAAGTAGACCGCCAGGGTGGTAGTGGTGTCGAGCCTGAGTAGGTAGCTGATATGGGCAATGTCGCTCGTGACGCCCGAGACCGTGCGTTCGTGTCGCTTGGCGGCGGCGACAATGGCGCTGTGGTCGAAGCCCTCCTCGAAGTGCGTCCCCATACGGGCGTAGTCGGTCCCGATCGTCCAGCCACGCTCGCTCGAGAGGAAGGGCTGGGCGTAGTGGCCGTAGTCTGCCATCGCCTCGACCAGGGCGATCATCCGGTCGTCATACTCGCCCTTGCGCTTCTCGAAGCCTTCGACGTAGGTTTCCACGGAGTTGGTGGTCTCCACCGTCTGGTCGTCACCGTAGTGCAGGGTGGCCGTGATGGTGTCGGCCATCTGGATTGAGTTGACGTGACAAGTGAAGCCGTAGTAGTCCCCGCTCTCGTTGGTGAACTTGGCGTCGTAGGGCACCCGCTGCGTAAAGCCGCCCTTGCCGGCCACGGAGAAGTCCACGTAGCAGGCCTGACGCTCCTCTTCGCTGAGGCCCGAGAGGTCCGTGAAGAAGTTGACGCCTATCGTGCCCTCAAGTGTGAGCGAGTAGGTGGTGAAACTGGGCGACCAGGGCCGAGGGACCACGACCAGGTGGTTGGCTTCGTTGCCCTGCGCATCGTAGAGAATGTCCCTGTTCGAGGAACCTTTACCTATGTAGCCTCCCTCGGGCGTCTGGATATAGAGGTTGTCGGCGATCTGGACGGAGCAGTCTGTGCTCCACATTATCTCCCCATGCAGCTCGAAGCGCTCCACGTCCTTCCCGACTGCGAGCGTGGAGGCGGTGACGCCGTAGCCGAACGTGCTATTCCCAGCTGGTCCGCCGCCGATCCTAACCCTGCCACCGTCGATTGTGACGACATGGTTGCGCGCCACCACAGCGCGGGACGGGTCGACGCGGGTATAGATTGTGAGGTCGCCCCTCAGCGTGAGGTCACCGTCGTCTACCCTGATGGCATAGGAATCGGAAATCACGGTTCCCGTGCCCTCCACCGTGAGGTCGAAGCCCTGTGCATGAATCTTGCAGCCCATATGGTCGCCATGATTTGCCTTGAAGCCTTTGAGCGTGAGCACGTGCGTGACGGGGTCGAAGGAGGCGGTGCCGTCCCCCAAGATGTCGGCTGTGTTTCCGCTGGTCACCTGCGTGCCGTCCACCCACAGGTTGATGGTCGGCGTCCACTGGGCCGTGAGGGTCACGTTCTTTTGGACCAATAGAGAGGATCCTGCGGCCCGCCCCTCGGACTCGCCGGCTACCATCCAGTCCTTGAAGACCTGGCCCACGGGCTCGGTGAACTTGCACGCGGGCAGGGTGTAGGTCGAGCCGGACGCCATGGTGACGGAATCCATGCTGCCCGTTCCAGCTCCGGCCGAGAACTTGACCGTGGCCTTGGTGCCCAGAATCGCCTCGCCGTCCGCATTGATGCCCGTCGCGTAGGCGCTCGCGTCGGTGGTGAAGTTGATTGCGCCGCCCTTGTTCGCCAGGCCCGTCGTAATCGTGGTGGGATTGCTCGCCGTGGGTCGCTTCTGCACGTACACGCTGATGACGTCGTTCTCGTTAAGAGGCTCCATGACCTCGATGAGGGCGTCGGTGCCTAGGTAGACGTCCTTGCCCATGGCGGTGCTCTCGGTCTTGTTGCCGGTGATCGAGGCTTCGCTATAGATGCTGAACCTGCCGCCCGGTGCTACGTAGACGCCGCCGCCGAATTTGTACGAGCTGTTGTCTTTGATCTTTGAGGGGGTGTGCATGATGTAGCTGGCACCCTCTGCTATGGCCACGCCACCACCGTTGACGTCTGCGGAGTTGTCGGAGATAGTCGTGGACCACTGGCTTGCTCTACCCGCCCTTACCATCACGCCGCCGCCCTGTCCCGTGGCCTTGTTTGCGCTTATCGGTCCGATCGTGTTGATCGTAAGGGTGCCTCCGTCGACGAGAATGCCTCCTCCGTCGCCGTCTGTGGCGACATTGCTCGTTACCTTGCCGCTGGCCAGGGTGCAGACGCCCAGGCCCGCGACGCAAATGCCACCGCCGCTGGGAGCGGAGTTGTCGCTCACTATACCGCCGCGCAGATCGAAGTCACCCAAGGTCGCCACGTAGACGCCGCCTCCCACGCCCTGCGCAGAGTTGCCCGTGACCGTCACGTCGCCGTAGATCCTTAGCTTGCCGCCGTTCGCCACGACTACGCCGCCTCCGTTGCCGGTCGTTTTGCCGCCAGTGATGACGGAGTTGGAATGGCTTGCTTGGTCCTCATCCCGTATGCGGAGATCGCCCTCCACGCGCAGCACGGTGCCGTCCTCGCAGGCTTTGTTCACGTTGCGATTGATGTCGTAGCCGCACGTGTCGATGACCACGAACTTGCCGGCCGGGACAACCAGGGTGGTGTCGGACGCGGTCGCCACGACGTCTTGCGAGAGGTGGATCGTGTCTCCCTTCTCGGACCGGTCGATCCAGTCTTGCAGAGAGGCCCAGGTGAGTGCCCATTGGGCTACGAGCGTGGTGTCGGCGTCGAAGCGGACAGGCTCGCCCGGCTGGTACACCGTGTCGCCAGCCTTCCAGCCCACGAGCACCTTGCCCTCGCCGGGCGACTGGAAGGCATCGGTTCCGGGGAGCGTCAGGTTCCGCTCGGACAGGACGTACTTCTCGAAGGCCTTGCCCGTGCCCTCGCCCGGCTCGAAGGTGATTATGTGGGCAATGTCTTGGCGTCCGCAGTATTTGCAGGCGAGTTTGCTGGTGCCGTTCTCGCCCCCGACGTGCTCGAAGTCCTCGTGGTCGCAGGGCACCAAGCGTGCGTAGTCGCTGTCGCGGCACTGGGCCACGCGGTTGGCTGCCAGTACCTTTTTGCCGTTCATGTCGAGGACCATGTAGTCTGCGGAGGCGTCGGGATAGCGGCTGTCATAGTTGAGGCGAATCAGGAGCTGATTGCTGGTGTTGTAGGCGCCAGGTCCCAAGGGAGAGGTAGAGCTCGCGGAACCGCTGGCCTCGATGGTGGCTCCGCAGCACACGATGCACCCGTTGTTGGTAAAGGTGTTGATGCTGTGTGTGTATTCGTAGGATCCGCCGCCGATGCCAGCGCCCCTGGAGAAATACTGACGCGTGTTTGTCCCGCTATACGAAGCGGCCTTGATGTGGCCTCCGCGCAGGATGATTTCGGCATAGATGCTTGGGTAGGCGGTTGGCCTCGCTTCGTGGCCGGCGCCGATGCCTGCCCCGGCATGACCCGTGGCCGTGACGTTGCCGCCATTGATGATTATGGGCTGGTAGACGCCTGCGTTGCCGCCTGCGCCGATGCCTGCCGCCTGGTAGGTGCCCGTGGCGACGATCGTGCCGTCGTCGATGATTATCTTGGGATTGGAATTGCGCTGGCCGCCACCGATGCCCGATGCGAACTCGCCGCCCGTGGCAGTGACGTTGCCTTGGTAGATGTGGATCAGACCCCTTGGCACGATCCTGGGGTCGTTGGGGTTGTAGGATAAACCCGCGTGGTTGTAGTTGTACCCGCCGCCGATGCCTGCGGCGAACTGGCCGCCTGTGGCCACTATGGTGCCGCCGCAGATGTTTATGGTGCCGGGCATGGTGTCTTTGTTGCTGCCGATGCCGGCGCTATTGTTGGGAGCGTTGGCCGTGAGCTTGCCGCCTGTCTTCGTTTGACCGTAGATGCTGAGGGTCTTGTTCTCCTCCACGGTTATGCCCTTGGTGTTGGCCGTGACGCCGTTGCGCAGGATGATGCGTGCGTGGCCCGTCTGCACCACGAAGCGCTCGGAAAGGGTCAGGTCGTTGTCGATGAGGTACCAGCCCTCGCGTAGGTTCTTGTCGTCGTTGCTGCTGATGACTTTGTAGTCGTGACAGAACTGATTGGTGCCCTTCTCGTCCAGGTAGGGGATGTTTGCCGACACCATCGCCTCCTGCTGCTGGGTGCTCAGGCACACGGTGTGGCCGTGGGTGTAGGTGGAGGAGCTGTTGTTGTCGATGAAGAAGTACTTGGCCGGGTCATCGCTGTTGTACTTGGCGTAGTCCTTGGTGATGAAGGAGATCGGCTCTTTGTCGGGTACCTTCCACTCCACGTGGGCACCAGCCGTCATCTTACCCACCACGTGGATGGTGTTGTGGGGCGCGCCAAGGCTGATGTTGCTGGCCTTGCCAGTGGAGGGGTTGTCGCGCACGACCGGGGCACCGCTCATCTGCAGCACGCTTAAGCAGTAGATGCCGGCGTACGAGGGGGCAGAGTTGTCCGTAACGGTGGAGTCGGTTATGCGTACGGTGCAGTTCCAGCTGGGATTGTAGATGGCGCCGCCGAACCGCCTGGCGGAGTTGTCGTGCACTCGCGTGTTGATCAAGGTGACGGACGGGTCGGTGGGTGGCTCTTCGCTGGAGCCGCCTTCGACGCCGCTGCTCGCAAAGATGCCTCCGCCGTGCTCGCTGGCCTTGTTGGAGGCAACGTCGCAGTTAGAGAGGGTGAGTTTGGCTACGTTATTGCCGGCCGAGGTGTCGGTTAGGCTGGACACGCCCGCACCATAGGCTGCGGAGTTCTCGTGAATGGGGACTTCGCTGATGGTGGCCGTGCCCTGGTTGAAGATGCCGCCGCCGTGGCCCGTGGCTCCCCATGCCTCGCGCTCGCCCGTCGCCTTGTTTTTCTCGATGCGTCCGCCTTCCACACGTATCGTGCCATCGACGTCGTTGGCGATGGCACCGCCCTTGGACAGGGCTGTGTTGTCCTGGAGGTAGCAGTTGATGACGTCAAGCGTGCCGTTGTTGAAGATGGCGCCGCCAACTTCGGCCGTGCAGCCGGTGATGGTGCCGCCGTTTATTTCGAGCTTTCCGTAGTTGGAGATGCCGCCTCCTCGGCTGCTCCAGCCGCCGGTGATGGTGCCGCCGGCGAGTATGCTGTCGGTAATCTTGAGGGTGGCGCCTCTTTCGACGGTGATTACCGAGCCGTCGCTCGGAAGCGTCGAAGAGAGGTCTCCGGCGTGTTTGACGGTCCTGGAGAGCTTGTGGTTGTTGAGGTTGAGGGTCACCGTGCGCCCCGCCTGTACATAGAAGCGCTCGGTCAGCGTAATGTTTGCGTCCAGCACGACCGTGCCGTTTTGCGGGCCTCGCTGGGCGAACTGGATGAGCTCGTCGGCCGTCTTTACCCGCACGACCTCGCCATCGTCCTGGGCCGCCAGGAGCTCTGGCTCCTCCACGACGACGGGTTCGGTCTGTGCTGCGGAGTCGGTCTCGTCTTGGACTACCAGGAGCTCTGGCTCCTCCACGACGACGGCCTCGGCCTCGGCTGCGGACTCGGTTTCGTCCAGCGCCTCGTCCGCGATGGAATCCTCTGCGACGGACGCTTCTGGCGCTTCCTCCACTACTTGGATGTCAGTTCCCTCCGATTCAAGGGAAACAATGGCTTGTGCCACTGACGGGCTAGGCACAAGGAGCGACCATGTCATGGCGAGGCTTACGAATATGGCTAGCGACCTGCGAATCGTACGCATTTGCTTCTCGTTTCTCTTCAGGTTCTCTATCCTCTGCGATTCGTCTTGGGATCGCCCTTAGAACGAATCACTCCTTTGTGGTGTGCTCGTTCGCGGCGCGGCGGCGACCGTATGCCGCGAGCGCCGCACCACCGAGCGCGAGTCCCGCCGCCAGAGCTCCCGAGAGGGGGTCGCCCGTACCGGGCGTGGTCGCGCGCGTGCCAGCTGTTGGGGTGCTGGCCGCAGGGCTGCTGGCTGCAGGGCTGCTGGCTGTGGGTGTGCCGTTGGTTGTGGAAGTGCCGCCGGTCGTGGTGCTGCCGTCCGCAGGGGTGTCGCTTTCGGGCTTGGGCTGCTCCTCTCCCTCGGTCCACGTCGTGCCGGGCACGTCGTAGACGTCGCTGCCGTCAGCCACCGCCTCGTTGACCGTGATGACGCCCATGTAACGGCGATCGCGATCCGCATGGGCAGTGCCGTCGATCGCGGCAGGCTTTGCGACGCCGGGCTCGAGGGCGAAGGTCTTGTACGTGATTTCGTTGTCGGACAAGCCGGCCATGGCGCCGCCCTCCGCGACCTTTGGGTCGAAGGCGATAAAGGACACGTACTTTTCGCCCGTCCAGTCCTTGGGTACGCTCACGAAGGTCTTGTGGACCGAGGTCGTGCCGGGAGCCAGGGCGAAGTCCGGTTCGACGTTTTGGAACTCGCCGTTCACGATGGGGTTGTGGTGGGACTCTACCAGGGTCTTCT
Organism: Atopobiaceae bacterium; assembly: GCA_017652285.1. Lineage (GTDB taxonomy): Bacteria > Actinomycetota > Coriobacteriia > Coriobacteriales > Atopobiaceae > RUG440. The sequence goes on along the minus strand of JAGCBF010000012.1, from coordinate 13,660 downwards.
CGCCAAAGACCAGCTCCGTGACGTAGCCTTTGACCTCGGTGGCGACGTCGCTGACTACCTTGCCGTCGGTACCCTTGGTCACGGCGTGCTCGCAGAGTTGCAGCTTGCAGGACGAGAGGTAGGAGTTGCCGTCGTTGCGCAGCGCCACTTGGAACATCAGCTTCCCGCCCGGCGACACGAAGGGCACCGGCGCGATGCATCCCGTGGCGGTGATCACCCTGAGGTGCGGCACGGCCGTGTACCATACGTTTGCGGTGTGGTAGATGGGGTTGCCGGCATCGTCCCGGTCGCCCGAGTCCACTGGCTCGGTGGACAGGACCTCGAGCGGTGCCAGGTCGTCGCGCGAGGCCACGATCTGGATGGACGAGAGGTCGTGCGGGAGGTCGGCTGCCACGAAGGGTTCCGAGAAGTGGCCGTTGTGCACGCGGCAGGCCATGAGCTGGTAGAGGGCGTCTTCATTGATCGTCTCGTAACCACCGGTGCTGTTGTAGATGCGTCGCTCTACCGGTTCGCGTGCCTGCTGCCAGAAGATAAAGGCTCCGGCGTTGTTTATGCCAAAGTTGTTGATGTTGAAGTTGACGGGGCCGACCTCCTCGAACCTAAGGACCGGCGTGCCGGAGTCGGGGTCGGACGGGTCGTCGAGCTCCTCTTCCCACCAGGCCTTCTGCAGGACCCACTGGCTGTGGTCGTACTTGTCCGGTTGACTCCACAGGCCGTTCTGGGTGATCTCCTCCAGGTACGACGCCTTGGGATAGGTGGTGAGGTAGCAGGATTGCTGGGGCCAGGGAACCAGCGGCGTGGTGTCCACCAGCATGGCCGCCTGCTTGATGCTGGCAAAGATGCCCTGCGCACTGTCGAGCTTGAGGACGTAGTAGTACTGCTCGTGGGTCGCGGTGAGCGTCATGGTGTAGGAGTCGCCGACCTTGGGTAGGAGGTCCATCCTGTACACCGAGGCGCTCCGGATGGTACCCATGGCCGCGTCGATGGCAGTCTGCTCGGCATCCTTCCACGTGCCCCTGATTCGGTCGATGAGCTTGAAGACCACCCGCGTGTGGACGTCGTCGGTGCTGCCCGAGAGGAGCTTGTCCATGCGCTCGGAGTAGGCGTCGAGATAGGCCACGATGATGTTGGGGCTTTGGTCGGTACCGTCGGTCGCGCACCTCACGTTGGTGAAGGAGTGATAATAGCCGTCCCACTCGTCGCTCTCGGTGTCCGTGGACGCGAACGACCTGACCACGTAACCCGTCTTGCCGCCGAAGGCCTCGTAGACGCGGAACTCGACATAGGAGAAGACGAGGTCGCTCGCCACCTGCGTGATGGGCGTTTGGTCCTTCATCTCGCGCTTGCCCGACACGACCACGAGCAGGACCGAATCGGCGGTACCCGAGGTGGTGAAGGCGATGTCGAAGTCGTAGTCGTAAAGGTCGTCGTGGGTAAGGCCCTTCACATCGGTGATGTCGAAGTCGATGGGCTTGGAGGTGCCGATGATATCCGCGGCGTCCGACATGCTCGACTCGGCGTCGACCACGGTCATGATGATGCGGGTGCGCACTCGGTCGCCTATGCGCACCGTGCCGATGCGGAAGGCGCAGGTGGCGCGTAGATGAATGCCGTTGGCTTCGGTGTGCAGGTTGGCGATCTTTACCCGAGGGTCGCCGTAGACGTTCTGGGCGATGACCCTGTCGGCCGAGGGACGCACGCCGCCGTTGGCGCCTAAGCCCGCCGAGTCGGGGTCGGGGTCGAGGGTGGGGTTGTAGAGCTTGGCGACAGAACCCTCGGCCATGGCGAAGAGGCCCTCGCCGGAGCCGACGGGCAGGTAGGTGTGGGAAGAGGGCCGACGACGGAGGACGCCCCTCCTGCGCGGACGCGAAGCGGTCTCGTCCTTCTCTGCGTCCTGGGCAGCCTCGGTCACGAGTGCGTCGACGGCAGCAGGCTCGTCCTCGATGCTCAGGGAATCCTCTCCCAGAACGATGACCGGCTCGTCTGTGGCATCGGCCGCGCCAAGGTCGTCTGCGTCGGTTAGGTCCTGGGTCTCTACGAAGGTATCCTGGAGCTGCTCTGTTTGGTCGGCTTCTGTCGACTGCGCGGCGATGCCCTCCAGCTCGTCATCTGGGACGATGCGATATACCTTGTAGGTAATGGTAATGCCGTTGTCGAGTGTGCCCTCGATGTCGTCCTCGCGCACGCTCTCCCAGTCGAAGACCCCGTTTACGAAGCCCTCGTCCTCGCTCTGCGCGGCCAGAGGGTCCATGTCGCTCTGATCCTGCACTGACGCAGAGTCCTCGCCGAACTCCACGTGCGTGGCGAGCATGGAGTCGGTGATGATGTTCATGCTGTTGAAGAACTCCTCTGGGTCCTCGTCCTGCAAGGCGTCCAGCGGCGGCTCGTCCTCGGCCATGCTCAAAAGCCCGCCCTTCCAGTTGTCGTAGAAGTCGCGGTATTTCCAGTTGAAGATGGGGAAGGTCGCGTCGAAGAGGAAGAAGCTCACGACCACGGCGATCTGGATGCTGTAGCCGCACACCAGGTGAGGCAGGTCCTTGGGCTTGCTGTAGTCCTTGTCGCTCACGAGGCCGGTGACCACCGTGAGCGTAAAGCTGGCCTTGGCCGACACCGACATCACGCCCTTGACGCCAACGCCGAAGGAGAAGCTGGGCGTGAGGTTTTCTGTGAGGGTGAGGCCGCAGTTGGAATAGTCGAAGTGCCACCCGCTCGCGTCGCTGAGCACGCCCGCGGGGGTCTGGGTCTTCGATTCCTCGGTGTACATGGCGCCCTGAAGGCTGAGCATCGTGATCGAGTTGATGGTGAGGGTGGCGACGAAGGGGACGGGGCCGGCCAGGAAGGGCCACGTGTGGGTGTAATTGACCTTGAGAAAGCCCTGCAGTGCCAGCAGGCCCCGGAACTGGCGCTTGACGAGGTCCCACTGGGCGAGTGCTACGAGCTGGGAACCGAAGGTGACGGTGAATGACCAGGAGCTCTTCATGGGGTGGAACAAGGTGCCGTCGGAGTACGCCGCGATGGCCTTGTCCACGTTGTTCTCTACGGCATCGAGCTTCTTCTGGAATTGCTCGGCGGCCGTCTTGCGGGGCTGGGTCTTCCATTTTTGAGGGCCGCTGTTCTCCCCGTTGTCACGCTTGTAGCCCCAGTCGGGAGTCAGCTGGACGGTGACCTGCAGGTAGCCCCAGGGGTTCAGGCATATGTTGACGGGCAGGTTGGGCATGAAGGGAGAGATCTTGCCGCCTCCCACCAAGGGCAGGCTAGACGGCCAGGTGAGGTCCAGGCCCGTGCCGCCCATGCCCTTTTCGGGCTTGAAGGGCGACAGGCCGCTTTCGGGCTTGACCTCGTCGCGCTCGATTTCGGTTTCGCACACGATGAGATGGATGGGCCAGGAGTAGTGGGTGGTGCCTTGGACCAGCTCGATGCTGAAGGCGTGGTAGTCCACGTCTAGGGCCTCGTCGGAGGAGGAGTCGTACTTGTCCAGCACGATGGGCAGGGCGTCGGCGTGGAACTTTTGGAGGAACTTGCCCTGCTTCTTGATGGTGAGCTTGCCGTTTTGCGGCGTGCCCGTGGCCGTAAAGAGCGTGGCATCGTCCTTGTCCGACTTGAGCATCACGGTGACTTGGGAGGAGCCGAGCTGGTCGAACTCCATCGTGATGGTGTGGGTTTCGTCGTTGGCCGGCGTGCAAGCGAAGGCGGTGCCGGTGTAGAGGATGTCCCACTCGTTGAAGGAGACCATGCGGGGGTAGGGGGCCTTGTCGCTGGAGGGGCGGGTGGGCACGAGCAGACCGCCGCCGCCTTCGACGCGCACGAGGGCCGTCTGGAAGGTGCGGTAGCCCGGGCAGGTGGCCTCGATGGTGCCGTTGAAGCCGTAGCTCTCCAGCTCGTCCACGTTCTCGTAGGAGGGGTTCTCCGCGAGGTGGCGGACGTCGAGAATTACCTCGCCCTCCTCGTTCGTGGTGCCGGTCACGGACTCCTTGTTGTAGCGCGAGGTGATCTTGACCTTGGCGTTGGGAATCTTGGTCCTGCCGCCATTGGACGTGTCCACCACCACGAAGCCCACCTGGCTTGCGGACACCATCGTGATCTTGGTCGTGCCGCCGACGGCCTCGCCGCCGTCCTTCTCGGCTCCCTTCGTGCCCTCGGTGGCGTAGGCGACGGATGCGGGCACGAGGTAGCCACCTGCGACCGTTGGCAGAGAGACGAGGGTGCCGAGTGCGAGGCCGAGGAAGCCGCGCCTGGAGACTCCGCGCTCGGGTATGGGGGTATGCGTAGTGGATGGGGTGGGCATGGGTCCTCCTCGGTCGTGTGATATGTGTGGCTGAATACACAAAGTATTTTAAAGCATATACGGTGCCTTGGACGTGTGGAACAGGGTGGAACAGGGGACGGGTGGAACAGGGTGGAACAGGGGACGAGGGGACGGGTGGAACAGGGGACGGGTTTTTCGTTCCAAACTTGGGGAGGTGGGTTTCGCACCGGCTTTTCTCCTCTCGCGGATTAAAATTGTTTTCCCGAGCCTCGGCCGCAGGCGCCCGTTGTACAATGCCCACCCATGCGTTCGGGACAGGGAGGTGCCATGCCGAGAACCGCACGCAAGCAGAGCGCGTCGTCTATATATCATGTTATGAATCGTGGTGAGGGGAGGAAGATCATCTTTGAGGATGATGCCGACCGCGCCTTCTTCATCCGTCGGCTGGACGACCTGCTGGCGGAGATGCACGGGACGCTGCTCGCCTGGTGCCTTCTGGACAACCACTTTCACCTTCTCGTCGGCGCGCCTCTCGATTCCATCAAGAAGTTGATGCACCGCCTCCAGACGGGGTATGCTGGCTATTTCAACAGGGTCCATTGCCACGACGGGGTCCTGTTCGGCGGCAGGTTCAAGAGCGAGCCCGTAGACACCGACGAGTACCTTATGACCGTCGTTCGGTACATCCACGAGAATCCCGTGAAGGCAGGACTCGGCGGCCTCGGCTATCGGTGGAGCAGCTATCGCGAGTACTGCGGCGATGCCGTGCACGTGAATCCGGAGCTCGTCCTTGGGACGTTCGGAGGAGTCGAACAATTTCGCTCGTTCCATGCCGAGGGGCATGATGACGAGAGGTGCCTGGACATGGCCGAGTTGCCAAGGCGCGGCATCGGCGACGAGGAGGCTCGGATTTTGGCTGACGATCTGCTCGGTGGCGAGGGGATGGCGGCTTCGCTTGGCGGAAAGGGCAGGGCGGAGCGGGACCTAGGCCTTGCAGCGCTCAAGAGAGCCGGGCTGAGCGTGAGGCAGATCCAGCGCTTGACGGGAGTATCCCTCGGAACCATATCGAGGGCCGGCAGGTACTGAACGAAAAACCCGTCCCCTGTTCCACGTCCCCTGTTCCACCGGGACGGCAGGCACGGTCCGTGCGTATAATTAGCTATAAGTTGTAAAACAACGAAAGGTCGGAACATGGACTACAAAGAACTGAACGAAGAGCAAAAGGCAAAGGCACGCGAGTGCAAGACGCCCGAGGAGATCATGGCACTTGCGGCGAGCGAGGGCTACGAGCTGAGCGACGAAGAGCTAAATGCCCTGGGCGTAGCCGGAGGTTGGTGTGTCACAGACCAGAAAGGGTGTCCCGATAGGTGTGGCTGCCTGTGCCCCAGGGTTTAGTACGGCCAATCTGTCCACGGAAAGCCCTGCGACCATGGCCGATTGGGGCCTAGCCCCCATCGGCCAGCCCCCATCGGCCATCACCCCAATCGGCCATCTCGTAGAATAGGAAGCGTTACTCGGCGGCATCATTCTGGGTGCGGCGTGGTCAAATGCTATATTGTTCCAAAAGGGTCCGAGCATTTTGGGGGTGACGGAGCGCATGTCGGAAAGCGACGGTAGGCTGTTCAGACAAAAAGCAATCGACAAGATGTCTTCGCCCGACGAGCTCACGGACTACCTCAAGGTCACGAGTCCCAGCGTGTGGGCCGTCCTCGTTGCCGTCGTCGTGCTGCTGGCGGGGATTATCGCTTGGGCCTGCGTCGGCACGCTGCCCACCAGGGCGCAGGCAAGCATCGTCGTGCAAGGCGGCACCGCGTCGGTAAGCGTGTCGGATTCCTACGACCTTGGCGCGGGCATGCGGGTGAGCGTCGAGTCGCACAACAGCGCGATTGACTCGGTCGTCGCAGACGAGCACGGAAGGCAGGTGGGCCACGCACAGCTGGACCTGCCCGACGGCACCTACAAGGGCACGGTTGTCGTGGACGAGACGCGCGCCATAGACTTCTTGTTGCAGAGCGCATAGCCATTGCGGGACGGTGGCAGGATGGGTCTCTTTCCGACAAAAGCCAGCACAGCGCATAAGCCGCGTACCAAGGGCGTCGCAAAGGTTCCCGTAATCATGCAGCTCGAGGCACTTGAGTGCGGGGCCGCCGCGCTCGCGATGGTGATGGCGTACTACGGAAAGTGGGTGCCACTCGAGCAGGTGCGCGAGGACTGCGGCGTGTCGCGCGACGGCTCGAAAGCCAGCAACGTGTGGACCGCCGCAGAGCACTACGGCTTCGAGGTGGAAGCGTACCAGACAACCCCGGAGCGGCTCAGGGAGGGCGGCACCTTTCCGTGCATCATCCACTGGAACATGAACCACTTCGTCGTGCTGGACGGCTTCCGAGGAAACAGCGTTTATCTAAACGACCCGGCCAGGGGAACAGTCAAGGTGAGCTGGGAGGAGTTCGACGAGTCATTCACCGGCGTCGTGCTCGTTCCCACCCCCGCGGAAGACTTCGAGCCAAGCGGCAGCCGCCAGAGCGTGCTCGCGTTCGCGCGTAAGAACCTTACGGGCGCAGGCGCCGCTACCGCCTTTGTGGTAATCGCCACCGTGATCGCCTACCTGTTTGGCGTCGTGAACTCTGTGACGTCGCGAATCTTTATGGACCGCCTGCTCACAGGCATCAACCCCGACTGGTTGGGCCCCTTTACGGCGGTGTTGGTCGGTTTGGCTGCGCTCCAGCTCGTCGTGGCCTGGATCCAGGCTGTCTACTCGCTCAGGATAAATGGGAAGATGAGCGTGGTGGGCTCCACAACGTACATGTGGAAGGTGCTGCATCTGCCCATGCGGTTCTTCTCGCAACGGTTTGCGGGCGACATCCAGTCGAGGGCGTCGATGAACGCGTCGGTGGCCAACACCCTTATCCAGACATTCGCTCCCGTGGCCATAAACACCGTCATGATGGTGCTCTATCTCGTGCTCATGGTGCGCCAAAGCCTGCTGCTAACCGCCGTGGGGCTGGCGACCATCGCCATCAACGCGGTGGTGTCCCAGGTCGTGTCGGCCAGGCGCATCAACATTTCGCGGGCGCAGATTCGTGACGCGAGCATATACGGTTCTCTTACCGTGGCGGGCATCGAGAAGATCGAGACCATCAAGGCAAGCGGTGCGGAGCTGGGGTTCTTTCGCAAATGGGCGGGCTACCAGGCGTTGCTGAACGCGCATGCCGTGCGCACCGCGAGGCTCAACCAGTACCTGGGCGCGCTGCCCGGCTTGCTTTCCACCCTGGCCAACAGCATCGTGCTCATTTTGGGCGTTAACCTGGTCATGAGCGGTTCGTTCACCCTAGGGGCCGTGCTGATGTTCCAGGGCTTTTTGTCCTCGTTCATGCAGCCGGCCATGGCCATGATCGGCGCCTCGCAAACGATGCAGGAAATGCGTACGCAGATGGAATACATACAAGACGTGATGGACTACCCCGAAGACGAGGGGCTTGCGGGAACGCCCGCGACCAGCGACGACAGCCTCGTGAAGCTCGAAGGCGCGGTCGAGCTCAGGGACGTCACGTTTGGGTACTCGCCGCTGGCCGAGCCGCTCATCGCGAACCTGTCGCTTTCGGTAAGGCCAGGCGGCAGCGTGGCGCTCGTCGGCGCGTCGGGCTGCGGCAAGTCCACGGTGTCGGCGCTCGTCGCCGGCCTGTATCAGCCTTGGAGCGGAGAGGTCCTGCTCGACGGGAAGCCGCGTGCCGCTTATCCGCACGAGGTGGTGACGAGTTCGGTGGCGGTCGTGGACCAGGAGATCACTCTGTTTGACGACACCATCGAGAATAACATCAAGATGTTCGACCCCACCATCGAGGATTCCCATATGGTGCGCGCCGCGCGCGACGCGGGCATCCACGACGACATACAAAAGATGCCCGGAGGCTACCAGCGCAAGCTCAAGAGCGGCGGCACCGACCTTTCGGGCGGGCAGCGCCAGCGCATCGAGATCGCGCGCGTGCTGGCGACCGACCCCACGGTCATTATCTTGGACGAGGCGACGAGCGCGCTCGACGCCCCCACCGAGGCGTACGTCATGCGCCGCATACGCGACTGCGGCATAACCTGCATAGTGGTGGCCCACCGGCTTTCCGCCATTCGCGACTGCGACGAGATCATCGTGCTCGACCACGGGCGGGTGGCAGAGCGCGGAACCCACGACGAGCTCATGGCAAGGCGTGGCGCATACGCCGATCTGGTCTTGAGCGAATAGGGGGCGCGCCATGAATTCGACCAAGAACCAGATAAAAGAACGGCGCGACATTGACGACCAGCGCCTAAGCGACTCGCTTCTAAAGGCCGCGGGCGTGGTCATGGGCGAGAAGGCCACGCGTCGTGCGGTGGACGATCGCGTGGCCGCAAACAACGCGATTGGCCATATCATGCGCTACTATCGCTACAAGCCAATCAAGGCGCCCGAGTCCGTCGTCGACATCTACGACCAGCTCGACTACTGCCTGCGGCCTCATGGCGTCATGTATCGAGAGGTGGAGCTGCAAAAAGGCTGGTATCGAGAGGCGTTTAACCCCATTCTTGCCTTTACCAAAGAGGAGGGCGCGCCGATCGCGCTCATTCCCGGGAGGGTCTCGGGCTACTGGTACGTCGACCCCCGTACGGAGCTGCCGGTCAAGCTCAACGCGATCAGCGCCAAGCAGTTTGACGATTACGCGATCAGCTTCTATCGCCCGCTCCCGCAAAAGGAGCTGGGCATGGCGGACCTGTTGCGCTACATGTTCCAGTGTATGACCGTTAACGACGCGGTGGTAAAGGGTGTCGCCGCCCTGGCCGTTGTGCTCGTGGGACTGCTCATGCCCAGGCTCGTGAGCGTGCTCACGGGGCCCGTGCTCGCAAGCGGCGAGTCCGCGGCGCTCGTTGGGATCGCGATTTGCATGATTTGCGTCACCGTGTCCCAACAGCTCGTAAAGAGCTCGGCCGACCTGCTTTCTTCCAGGCTCGAGGCCAAGGCGCGACTGGGCGTGGAATCTTCCATGATGATGCGCCTGCTGTCGCTGCCTGCGGGCTTTTTTGCAGAGTACAGCCCAGGCGAGCTCAGAAGCAGGTTCTTCTCGGTGCAGTCGCTTTGCACGCTGCTCATGTCGATCGTCACGTCGACGGGGGTGTCTTCGCTCGCCTCGCTTTTGTATGTTACGCAGATATTCTCGTTTACGCCCGCGCTGGTGGTGCCTGCGCTGCTCATAGTGCTTGTTACGGTAGCCGTCTCGACCCTGACTTCGCTCGTGGGCATCAAGGTGAGCAAGCGGCGCATGGAAGCGTCCGCGCGTGAGTCGGGAACGTCGTACACCGTCATTTCTGGCATTCGCAAGATTCGCCTCGCTGGCGCCGAAAAAAGAATGTTCGCCAAGTGGCTCGACTCCTACACGGAGGTGGCCGACCTCACGTACAACCCGCCGCCGCTCGTAAAGGTGGGCAGCGTGATCAGCCTAGGCATTGGACTTGTTTCCAACATCGTCCTGTACTACTTGGCCGTAAAAAGCGGCGTCGACCAGCCGTCGTATTTTGCCTTTACCGCGGCCTACGGAATGATCATGGGTACGTTTATGTCGCTGAACTCCAAGCTCATGCAGGTGGCAAGCGTGCGGCCTCTGTACCAGATGGCAGAGCCGTTCCTCAAGGCGGTGCCCGAGACGTCCACGAACAAGGAAGTCGTCACCGATGTGCGGGGAAGCGTGCGATTCGACCACGTGTCGTTTAGCTACGGTCCCGACATGCCGCTGGTCTTTGACGACCTGTCGCTGAGCATAGAAGAGGGCGAATACGTGGCCATCGTGGGGAAGTCGGGCTGCGGGAAGTCCACACTCATTCGGCTGCTGCTGGGTTTTGAGACGCCTGACCGGGGAACCGTTACCGTAGATGGAAAAGACCTTGCCCGGGTCGACCTTCCTTCGCTTCGGCGCAAGATAGGTACGGTCATGCAGCATGACGGGCTGTTCCAGGGCAGCATCTTCTACAACATCGCGCTGACGGCACCCGAGCTCACGATGGAGGGCGCCTGGAAGGCGGCCGAGATCGCCGGTATCGCCGACGACATTCGGGCACTGCCCATGGGCATGCACACCCTTGTCTCCGAAGGCCAGGGAGGATTCTCCGGCGGCCAAAAGCAGCGGCTCATGATCGCGCGGGCCGTGGCACCGAACCCTAAGCTGCTCATCTTTGACGAAGCGACGTCCGCCCTCGACAACAAGTCGCAGCGCCAGGTCGTCGACGCGCTCAACACCATGGGCTGCACGCGCATCGTCGTGGCGCATCGGCTCTCGACGATTCGGCAGTGCGACAGAATCATAATGCTGGAGCAAGGAAGGATCGTCGAAGAGGGAACCTACGAGGAGCTGCTGGCGCAGGACGGCTCCTTTGCCCAGATGGTGGCGCGGCAGCGGGTGGAATAAAGAGGCTCCATAGGCGGAATAGCGGGACTGCTCGTGATGCCGCCGCCGTTGATCATATTGAGCCGCTTGTCGGTCAGCTCGATCTCGTTGTTGCGGATGACTTGTCGGCAACAAGAGTGACGTGTGAATCTGCTGGTATGAGACTCGTCCGTCCCATTATCTATGCCCTTGTCTTCGGCAAAGGATTACAATCGTTGCAGTTCTGCAGGATGAAAAACCCGATTTGGCCGATAGGGGCCTATTTGGCCGATAGGGGCCTAGCGCAGGCGGCCACTGATAACCGATGGCGTGGGCATGTGCGCGTCCATCGCCTCTGCGTACAGGTCTTGCCAGACCATATCGCGCATTTTTGGCCCGACGATGTCTCCGAACGTTGCATAGAACTCATTCGCTATGTGCCATCCAGTCTCAAGAGCGGTCGAGTCTGACGTTTATCCGACGTGCTTCTGCTGTGCCTGCGAAATCCCACCGACTTCACACGACTTTTTGCTATGTGGGACAGGTGCGGTGTGGCGTGCGTAGTATAAGGCAAGTAGAAGTGGATTGAGGACGGCGAAGGCCTCATGTCGAAGCGGATGGGAGAGAGCCATGAACGAAAACGCAGAGAAGTTCCAACAGCTTTTGTCAACGAACGCAGAGCTGCGCGAGAGGGTCCAGGCAGAGGTCGAGGCTTTCGAGGGAAACAAGTCCGACGACCGGGCGGTCTTTGATGTCGCTATCGCTCCGGTGGCGCGCTCGGTGGGCATCGAGCTAACCTACGACGAGATGCGCGACGCCGTCCTCGACGGTCGCGAGCTCACCGACGATGAGCTCGAGCTCGTGGCGGGTGGCGTGGGCTTCTTGTATCAAAAGCTCGTGTCTGGCATGCTCGTGGCCACGATGGTGTTTGGCGCCGTGCCCACGCGGGCGTTGGCCGAGGAGGCGCGTCCCTCCGGCGGTGCGGATGCCCAGACCGCGCAGGTTATGGACCAGGAGGCGCTTGACGCCATCAACGGATACGCCCCGAGCTTCTCTATGTCCGACATCGCGCTGCCCGATGGCGTGGCGGCCACCCCAGAAGGCCTCAAGGCCGTTAGTGCGAAAGCCTCGACGTTCTTGGGCGAAGACGAAAGCTTCGTCAACTGGGATAACGCCTCGACCGTTGTGGAATACACCGCCGACAAGCTTGGCTACGTTAACGAAGATGCAAAGAAGATTGCCGCGCTCGGAAAGAGCCTCTTCGACGTGATCAAGGGCGGTGCCACGGGCGACTTTGCCAGTATCTTAGAAGGTGGCAAGGCTTTCCTCGAGCTCACGGGTGCCATCGAGGGAGAGGACGAGGGCCCCACTAACGCCGACCTCATGGGCGAGATCAAGGAGCTCAATGGCCTTATGCAAGAGATGGGCAAGCAGCTTGACGCGAATACCAAGCAGACCTACCAAAACCGTCTGACGATCTTCGACAACGCCGTGGGAGCTCTTGGCATCGAGTCCGCCAAGGTGGAGACGATGTTCCAAAAGGGCTACGCGCTCGCCGAGAAGCGCGGTCTTCTCAACATGGAGGAACCCGCAGCACCAACGCTGGGCGAACTGCCCGCCGAGCCCGCACTCGAGCTGCCCGCGGAGCCCGCGTCTCCCGAGCTGCCCGCCGAGCCGGTTCTTGAGCTGCCTGCCGAGCCTGTCTCCTGGTTCGATATGTCGCAGAGGTACTACGACGTTCATGCGGCCAATGACGTGTGGGAACATCAGCTTGACGACTGGGCCCACAAATACGACGTCGACAGGATGGATTACGTATTTGACTACCAGGCTCGCAGCATGCAGTACAAGCAGGCTCACGAAGCATGGGAGGCCGAGTGCGCTCCCATTAGGGAGGCCCACGACCAGGCAGTTGCCGCCTGGCAGGCGGAGTGCGACCGCTTGGGCGCCGAGCACGACCAGGAAGTCGCCGCATGGCAGGCGGAGTGCGATCGCTTGAATGCCGAGCACGACCAGGCAGTCGCTGCCTGGCAAGCCGAGTGCGACCGCATCAACGACGAAAACGCGAAGGCTCAGGCCGAATACGAGGCCGCCCACGCCGAATGGCAGGAGAACACCGTTTCCAAGGTGCTGGTACAGCTCATGCGCGAGGAGGATGACAAGGGCAACCGCGACTTCCGCGACTTCAAGGATCTGCTCAACAGCATCCGCCAGAACTTCGACATCGTGGCGGTCGAGTGCGCAAAGCAGGGTGGTGCGAGTCCCTTCCACGCCTACGACTCCTATTGGGCGCTGCACTTCAACTTCGATACCCAGGGCTACTATCTGCGTCAGGCTTACCGCTCCAGCGCCGAATACCAGCTCAAGCGCGCCTACTCGCTGCTCGGTCTCTACTTCGACATTCCCACCGAGCTTGAGACCAACCCCAACGAGGCCTACACGATCGCCCTCAAGAACGCCCTCAACGGCATCGATGCCCAACCCGTCGGCCAAAGCCCCGAGGAGGTGCGCTACATAAACACCAGCATGGCGAACTTCTACTATGCCGCCCCGGTGCACAGCTACACGCTCAACCGCGACTTCCAGCGCTCGTACTTCGCGAACACTCTGGCCAGCTTATCGTACGACGAGGATTACTTCTCCGACAAGGAGATGCAGGCGTTCTTCGGTCGCCTGCACGGGCGCACCGTTGCCGAGGACCTGAGGCTCGCGGGGATCATGATCGAGTACGACGACTCTTGGAACCAGTGGCTGCGCGAGCACAACGACAGTTCCACCATAACGCCCCAGAGCTACTGCGGCCTTGGCGTGAGGCACGATACCAAGGACGGCTGGAAGACCTACTATGTGCCGTTTGACGCCACGAGCTACGACCTCCAGAGCTACGACGAGACGCACGATTCGAATGCGTACTATGGCAGCCATCAGGTGCTGCACTTGTCGCAGACGAGTGCCGCCGACGCCGGACTGGCATAGCGGCGTCCGTTGACGTGAGTCGGGGGACAGGAAAAGTGGCCGATTGGGGCCT
>JAGCBF010000086.1 GCA_017652285.1 Atopobiaceae bacterium | reverse complement strand
TTTGGGCCGAACGACGACCTCGCCGAACTTGTCTGCGACGCCGTGGAGACGTGTTATCCGGAGAGGTGGCTCCGGCATGAATGATTTGGCCGCCTGCGCGCCCGTTTTGGCCGCCTGCGCGCCCGTTTTGGCCGCCTGCGCGCCCGTTTTGGCCGATTGGGGCTAGGCCCCTTTCGGCCATTTTTAGCTCCGCGCAACCGACAAGATCTTCGTCGTGCCGTCTGCCAGCACCTCGTAGGTCACGGCCTGGGACGGATACTCGTTGCCCATGAGGTCAATCCCCACGAACCGAAACTCGTAGGTACCGGGAGCAAGCGGCGCCTCGCCCACCTCGGGACGCTTGCCTACGGTAACGCTCCCGCGCACGTCTCCGCTCTCGAGCGAGACCGCCGCCACCTCGCTCCCCGGCTCGATGTCGGCCATGGACCGGTCCGCCAAGCCACTGAGGTCGTCGATGCCGTCCCACGTTCCCAGCAGCTCGTAGTGGCCACCATCCTCCTCTTGCTCATCGACGACCCACACCGTGCGCAGGTTCGTCCTCTTCCCGTCGACCTCCACGGGAGAAGAGAAGGTCTCGTAGTCGATTCCGTACCCCACCACGTCGGCGTCGAGCACCAACCCGTCGAGCGTGATGGCCACCGCCGCCGCGGGCGTATAGGTAAACGAGAGGTTGTCCCAGTCGTCCGCGAAGTCCACGTTGCTGTCGTAGTACGTGCCGTCGGTGCGGCGGTTCTCCGCATAAAGGTCGAAGAACGCATCCGCGCAGGCAGGGTCCACCGTCATCGTGACGCCGCCGTCATCGCCCACCTTCACCTCGTCCAAAAACTTGATGGGCACGGGGTCTTCCGAGAAGAACCCCGCGAGCGCCTGCGCGTACTTCTCGAGCGGAGACGCGCTTGCGTAGTCGGCAACCTCTGTGGCCGAGGACGAGATGGGGTACCACATAGAAAGGCCGTGCGCGCCGGTGGTCGCCTGACCGCACACGGAATAGGCGACGGCGTCGTCGACTGCGGCCTTCAGACCCTCCAGCTGCTCTTCGTAGGCAGGCTGCGGCAGCATTCCCTCCGTGATCCCGACAAGGTCCGTGAGGTTGGTGTGGCCCTCCTCGTCCGAGGCGCCGCCAAACGACTCCGCGAGCCTCACGCCGTAGGCGACGCGGCGCACCACCTGCGTCCCACCATATTCGGCACGCAGGGCCTCGATCAGCCCGTCGAGCGCGCCCTCCACCGCGCCGGCCTTGGAAAGGTCGACGACCGAGAGCGTGGCCGACGCGTCCTTCTTGCGCTTGGCGCTCTTGGCCACGTACCCGTCGCAGATGGCGATGCCGGCCTTGCGCGCGTCCGCCCTCTTGCCGAGGGCTTCCAGCAGCTCGACGTAGCTCCAACCAGCCCCCGCCTCGATCTCCTCCGACGCGACGAGCCACGACGCGTCGTCCTCCAGCGTGACGGCCGTCTCCAGCGAGCCCATAAGGCAGGCGTCAAATCCCACCAAGTCGTACGGCTTGCCCCCGCGCGCGGCCACGCCCCGTGAGAAGGCCTCGTCCAGCTCGGGCAACGTGAGCGCGTCGAAGCGGTCCTCCTCATCGAAGCAGGCTCCCTTGAGAGGCCCGCCACCGTGGTCCCACAGCACGACCGCCGTGTGGCCGGCCGGGTACTTCTCCTCCACGAACCCCAGGAAGTCCGCGAACGTGGACGCCTCGCCCATGGGGTCCTCGCCCGCCTGGCCCACCTCGACGAGCTTGCCGTCCTTGACCTCGAGCCGTGTGCCCGATGCCGTGACGGCATCGCTCTTCCACTTCTTCGCGCCGCCCGCCTGGGCTACCACCCTTACGTTGGACGGCATCTTGGCGCCAGCCAGCTCCTCCAGCGTCTTGGTCGCCCAGCCCTGCCTCGACTCCAGGTTTGAGCCGCACAGGTACAGGGCGACCGTCCACGTGTCGTCAGCGGAACCCGCACAGCCCGCGAGCACAAGCAGCATGACGGCCGCCAGCAGAGTCGTCGCAATGGTCCCGCCAAGCCAACCCCTCGGTGCGTCGCGCCGCATGCGTGCCCCTTCCTCGCCGTCTTTGTCCCATGGTATCACGCCGCATGTCGCGCCATGGACGACGGCCGGGGCACCACACTGGCCGATTGAGATGGCCGATTGGGGCTAGGCCCCTTTCGGCCAAAACGCAACCAAATTGCCCGAAAGGAGCCTAGCGCAGGTACTCCTCGAAGAAGGCCTGGATGTGGTCAAACGGGATGGCGTCCTTGTCGCCGCCGTCATAGAGGTCGCAGTGGGTGGCGCCCTCCACGATCACGAGCTCCTTGTTGTCCCCCTTGAGCAGCTCGTATATGCACTCGCCCATGTAGCGCGAGTGCGCCTCGCTGCCGTGCAACACCATAACGGCTGACTCGATCTCGCCCGCAAACTGCAGCAGGTTGGTGTTCATCCAGGGAAGGTTAGACGTCATGTTCCAACCGTCGGTGGAGTTGCCGGAGCGCTCGTGGTAGCCGCGCGGGGTCTTGTAGTAGTCGTGATAATCCCTCACGAACTGCGGGGCGTCCTCGGGCAGCGGGTCAACCACGCCGCCAGCGCGCAGGTACGTGCCGTTGCGGTAGTCCTCGGTGCGCTGGGCGTTCATGGCGCGCCTTTGCTCCATGCGCTTTGCGGGGTCGTCGTCGGCATCGTAATAGCCCTTGGTGGCCACGCGCGTCATCACGTAGCTGGTGGAGGCCACCGTCGCCTTTATGCGCGTATCGATGGCGGCCGCGTTAACGGCAATGCCGCCCCATCCGCAGATGCCGATGATGCCCACGCGCTCCGGGTCCACGTCGTCGCGGCACATAAGGTAATCCACGGCCGCGCTGAAGTCCTCCGTGTTGATGTCGGGAGAACTCACGCGCCGAGGCTCGCCGCCACTCTCGCCCGTAAAGGACGGGTCGAAGGCCAGGGCAACGAAGCCCCGCTCGGCCATGGTCTGCGCGTAAAGACCGGAGCTCTGCTCCTTTACCGCGCCAAACGGGCCAGACACGGCGAGCGCCGCCAGCCTGCCCTGAGCGCCCTTGGGCTTGTAAAGATCGGCCGCCAGCGTAATGCCAAAACGGTTGTGGAAGGTCACCTTGATGTGGTCGACCTTGTCGGACTTGGAGAAGACCTTGTCCCATTCCTGCGTGAGTTCGAGCTGCTGATCTTGCATGTTGGCCCCTTTCGCCCCGTGCTCCTTGTTGTCTTCCATGCTAGTGGCCACCAAGGCGCATGACAAATTCTCATTGCTTATATCTCGCCATGCCGTGCACGCATGCCCGCCAGTAAAACGAAATGGAAGAACCGCGAGCTAAGGACCGCGAGCCCAACGTCCCAACAAGATTGACCGCCCTCGGAGTGACCATCCCCGACGACGATCATCCTCGTCGACGACCAACCCCGTCGCGACCGCCCCCGGCGACGACCAGCCTCGGCGCGACCGGACCCGTCGCGACCAGCCCCGTCGCGACTTTTCCAAAAACGGGAAAACGCGTTTTTCGCCCCGGCAATTATCTACTATGAAACCATCACAAAGAGCGACGGCCCAAAGGCGGGCAGATTGGAGAGAATCATGGCCAAGGTAGCGGTTATCGTTGCGCCGGGTTGCGAGGAAGGCGAGACCCTCACCATCGTGGACGTATTCAGGCGAGCGGAGGTCGCGTGCGACATGGTGGGGCTCGACTCGGACGAAATCGCAGGCACGCACGGCGTGACCGTACGATGCGACACGGTCTTCGACGGGTCTCTTATCGCATACGACATGGTCGTGCTACCAGGAGGGTATGGCGGATCGGCCGCCATGCGCGATCACGAGGGGCTCATCGCCGCCCTTAAGCAGGCGGACGCGGCGGGCAAATGGATCTGCGCCATATGCGCCGCCCCCGAGGTGCTCGGTCGTGCGAACCTGCTGGCAGACAAGACCTTTACCTGCTATCCCACGGTGCTCGAGCGCGTGGAGAATCCCGGCACATGGATTGACCAGACCGTCGTGCGCGACGGCAACATGGTGTTCGGGCAGGGGCCGGCCGTGGCCTATGAGTTCTCGTTTGCGCTGCTCGAGACCCTTGGCGTAGATCCGGAGCCCGTGAAGAACCGCATGGTGTACTACAACGCCTTTGACGTCGAGGGCGGCGCGCCCTCTTGGAAAACCGCCGCGGGTCAATGGCCCAAACCCAAGGGAGTCGATGTGGAGGCCGATCCTCTTGACGTGCGCAAGGTTGCCGTCCTTATGCCCGAGGGCTGCGAGGAGAGCGAGACGGTGCAGATCATGGATCTTCTCATGCGCGCAGGCCTCACCTGCCACAGCTTTTATACGGGCGAGAGCGCGTGGGTGCACACCATGCAGGGCATGACCGTAAGGGCCGACCGCGCCTTTGGGCCCGAAGTCCTCGCCTACGACGCGATCGTCGTCCCCGGTGGCCGTACGGCTGCGGCACCGCTCATTGCCAACGACGAGGTCATGGCAACGCTGCGCGCCTTTGACGACGCGGGCAAGCTGGTGGGCGGTATGTGCTCGGGCACCACGGTGCTCGAAGCGGCTGGTGTGCTTGCGGGCAAACGCGCGACGGGCTACACCGGCTACGGCGCCAAGCTCACGAGCGCTCAGTTCGTGGCCGACGAGGTGGCCGTGTGGGACAAAAACGTCGTGACCTCGCAGGGTCCCGCGACCCCCTACCCCTTTGCCTTCAAGCTCATGGAAGCCGCAGGCATTGACCCGCAGCCCATCAAGGATCGCCTGCTATACGACAAGGTCGGCGGTCGATAGATCCGGTGGGGTGTACCCGGCAAGGCGCCCCGGCGCGGTGTGCTGACAGGGCGCCCCGGCGGGGTGTACAGCCAAAGTGTCCCGGCAAGGCTCCCCGGCAAGGCGGACGCCGCCTTCGGCAGGGCTGCGACCTAACGTGTGGCTGCATATTCTTGGGCGATAAGCCCGGCCACGAACTCGAGCGAATACGGGTGACCGAGCCTGTCCTGGTCGGACGCAAAGGTCACCCGATCGCTCACGAAGGACGGCGGCTTGCGTACGTCACCGCTGACCATCCACACTTTGGGACGGTCTGGCCGACGCAAGGCATCTCCGACCTCCACCGCGTCAAAGTACGTGCCTGTATACGTAAACAC
Organism: Atopobiaceae bacterium; assembly: GCA_017652285.1. Taxonomy (GTDB): domain Bacteria; phylum Actinomycetota; class Coriobacteriia; order Coriobacteriales; family Atopobiaceae; genus RUG440. The sequence goes on along the minus strand of JAGCBF010000086.1, from coordinate 1,518 downwards.
AATAATGAGCTTATCGGAGGACGACTCGCGAATCCTCCGTGCCTGGTCCGCGACCGAAACGCACGTGTCCGCAAGTTTGCCCAAGGATAAAAGGTCGACCTGCAAGTCGAGCGCCGCGGCCTGAGCCTTAAGGAGGCCATACACACCGACCTTAGCAAACGCGTGTAGGTCCGCCACAAGCCTGCCGAGCGCCGCACGGTCCACCGTTGCGGCGGCCCTTGTCACGGAACCGCCAACGGCGCGTACGAGCAATTCCGTGCGGTCATGCATGCTGTTGCCCGGCACGCGATCGAATCCTTCGCCAGCCTCGGCAAAGGCTTCGCGCAGCTCGGCAAAGCTTTCAAAGCCGGCGTCCCGCGCAAAACGCGAAACCGTGCCCGTGCCAACGTGACAGGCCGCCGCCAGCCCCTTTATGGAGAGGTCGCCGGCCTCATGGGCGTGTTCCATAAGAAAGGAGGCGATTTGTGCGTTTGTCGAGTCGGCGTCTTCCGTGGCAAGAAGCGATAGGAGCGCTACGGGCAGCTTGTTGTAGATCATCGAACCTCCGAGGACGATTGCCCGTCTTTTTCGCTTCCCATTTTACGCCGCTCGCGAGGCCGCGACGACGAAGCTTGACCGATTGGGGCCAGGCCCCCTGTTCGGCCACTTTCGCTCCGCTCCGCCGCACTTGGCCGATTGGGCCCGGCCCCCTTCGGCCATTTCGCCCGCTCCGCCGCACTTGGCCGATTGGGCCCGGCTCTTTACCCCTGCATGAGAAGGGCCAGCAGCTTCGCCGCAAAGTCGCGTCCTAGGTGGTCAGTGTTGAGCACCAGGTCGTAGGCCGCGGGCTCGGCCCAGACAGTCGCGCCATCCACGAGCGCATGCCAGGAGCGCCGCACATCGTCTTCTGCCGCTGCAGCCGCATCAAGCTCGGCATCGGTCGCAAGCCCCGCGTATTTTGGAGAAAACCTCGTGCGCACGCGCATGGCCCGCGCATCAAACGCACAGCTCAGCACCGCTACGCACCGATGACCCAACCCCTCGATGGCAGCACGCGACAACCGATCGTGGATAAGACAGGGTCCCGCGTCCAGCGCCCGACGCGCACCCAACACGTAGGCTTCCCAAATCCGCGCGAACTCGTCCGAGACACGAACGGCAGCGAGGTCCGCACTGCCCTTGGCAAGACGAGCGTCGAGGCGCTCAACGTCCTCAATCGCAACCCCGCATTCCGGCACGAGCTCCAACAGCGTCACGCTGTCGTGATACGCCCAGCCCGCAGCCGCGCACGCCCGTACGGCCACCATGCGCCCCATGGAGCTGTAGGTGCTGTCGAGCACTACGCAGTCGGGCACCTCGTAGCCCCGCTCGAACTCGGCAATCCCAGCCGTACTTCTCATTGACCTCATATCCTCAGCCATCGCCCACTCCTCCTTGAGCCTCGCCCCTTGTCGTGCCCTCTACGGTACCACGCAACTTTGATTACGGCGATTTTGGCCCATTGGGGCTAGGCCCCTTTCGGCCACTTTCGGTCGGTTT
>JAGCBF010000085.1 GCA_017652285.1 Atopobiaceae bacterium | reverse complement strand
TGCGTGAGGCCGAGGAGCTCTTTGCGCTCGCGCATAAGCACGGCGTCATGATCCAGGGATACCAAAACCGCCGCTTTGACAGCGACTTCCTTACCATGCAAAAGGTCATCGCGTCGGGCAAGCTCGGCGAGCTCTTTGAGGTGGAGATGCACTGGGACTACTACAGGCCCGAGGTGCCCGAGGGAATGGACCACTACGCGGCCGCCGACTCCTTTGTGTACAGCCTCGCCTGCCATCCGGTGGACCAGATGCTGTCGTACTTTGGCATGCCAGACGACAGGCACTTTGACGTGCGCCAGCTTTTGGGTGCGGGTCGCATGAACGACTACTTTGACCTGGACTTCTACTATCATCGGGGAACCGACGACTTCCAGGTGGCACCGGGCGGCCTCAAGGTATCGGTGAAGGCGAGCTACTTCCGCGCAAAGGAGCGTCCGAGCCTGGTGGTCTACGGGCGGCGGGGCATGTTCGTGAAGGCCGGCAAGGACAAGCAGGAGGCCGACCTCAAGAAGTTCTACCTGCCCGACCATGCGGACTTTGGCCTGGACACGCCGGCGGACTTTGGAACGCTCACCTACGACGACGAGGGCCACTATCACGAGGAGTCCGTGAAGACGGTCGCGGGCGACAACGGCCGCTACTACGATTGTCTCTTTGAGACGATCGTGAACGGTGCGGAGCCGCTCGTCACCGAGGAGCAGACGATGGTCCAGATGCGCCTGCTCGAAGAGGCCACGAACGGGCTTAGGTAGAGAGGAACATCATGCAGCTCACAGCCATCCATCACGTGGCGATCATCGTGTCCGACTACGAGGTGTCGCGCGACTTCTACGTAAACAAGCTCGGCTTTGCGGTGGTGCGCGAGAACTGGCGCCCGCACAAGCAGGACTGGAAGCTCGACCTGCGGATTGACGAGACGACGGAGCTCGAGATATTCGCGCCCAAGGACCCGCCCGCGCGGCCCTCGTACCCCGAGGCATGCGGCCTCAGGCACCTCGCCTTTGCCGTGGACGACATCGAGCAGGTGGTGGCCGAGCTCGAGGAGAGGGGCATTGCCTGCGAGCCCATACGCTACGACGAGTTCACACATCGCAAGATGACGTTCTTCCACGATCCCGACAACCTGCCGCTCGAGTTGCACGAGTAGACGCCGGGGACCGTCAGAAGGGGTTGCCCGCCGTGATGTCCCTACGCGATGTAGCTCTCCAGCACGGTTATGAGCACGTTGTCGGGGCCGCGCAGGCACATGCGCTGCATGCCGCGAAAGTCGTCGTCCTCCACTTCAGTGGTGCCGGACGAAAGATGCTTGGTCGTGCCGTTTTTCTGTGTGGTGCGCATGGTATGTCTCCGGGACACACGGGAGGCTGCCGAGAGAATCGGCATAGTTCTCCCTGGGTGTCCGGGAGGCTTTCGTACTCGTTTTTCGGCCCGGCTTGCCTAGTGGGTCTGGGAAGTCACGCGCTTAGCGGGCTTTTCAATTGCTAGGCCATCACGGCCCCGCACGTCGCGCACCCACGGCCTTATTCTATGTGTCCATATGTACCCAATAGTACAGGGCTGTAAACACTGCGAAGCATGACCACAGCGCGCGACCGCAGCGGCCTGCCGTTCGACAATTGGGTTGTGGAGGAACCCTGTTTTTGTCGAACGCCCGACAAGGTCGAACGGAAGGTCGAACACAAAAACAGGTCAGACCCAACATGGTGTCTGACCTGCGTCGTAATCTGGTGCGCCGTGAGGGATTCGAACCCCCGACCTCATGATTCGTAGTCATGCGCTCTATCCAGCTGAGCTAACAGCGCGTGCTCAACTAATATGCCACTCTGCGCAGCTAGAGTCAAGGACAAACAAGAACTTCACAATTGCTATGCGTTGAGCGCGGGATCGAGTGAGGCATCCTCGCGGCGCGCGGTGGCCTGCTCCCAGTCGCGCGTACCCACGAACACGTCGCTCTTGTACGGGTTTACGCCCAGCTTCTTGGCGCGATAGGCGATGTACGCAATGGCGGCGATGTTAACGCCAAGTGCGGCAAACGACACAGCGTTGGTGACGGTGGGGTTCTGCAGGCTGACGGTGCGGAACATGGACTCCTCCTGAAACCACGGGAACACCTGGGCAAACATGCACCACGTTGCCAGCGTGTTGGCGCGGTTTTGGATCCAGCCGCCCTTGTTCCACAGCGCGTTTGCCACCGTGGGGGCCAAAAGCAGCGCAAAGCCGCAGAAGAACGAGTGCGTGGGCAGGCAGTTGTAGGTATAGCAGAAGTTCCAGATGTCGTAGGCAACCACATAGACCCACGTCATGTCGGGCCAAAGCATGTCTTCTTCGTTTTTGCCGGCATATACGCTCCACCATGCCGTCATGCAAAAGATGTTGATAAGACCGGCAATGCCGTTGCACAGGTTGTTCACGCCGCACAGCTGCCATACGCCTTCGCTGGTAAGCCATACCGGTGCGCCGACCGCTGCGTACTGCTCAAGCTCACTACCAGCGGTAACGATGGTATAGTCCCCGCTTATAAAGTGGGCGTAGCTTTCAAAGTCGGAAACCACGGCAATAAGGATGTTGATGGCTACGATCACAAACGGAAACGCGCGAAACCAACGCGCCTTGCCCAGCTTGCCCCACTTGTACTTAATGGCCATGAAGCCAATGCAACCGGTAAGCGCCGCGTAGACCTTGGCGTAATGGAACCAGCCATTTTGATAAATGTGGGTGGGGTTGGTGAGCGCCCATTCTGCGCCTTGCGCAACGCCTACACCAATGGCGACGCAGTATACGGTCATGGCAAGGGGAAGCCCCACAAAAAAGATGAGGCCACCCACCTTGCTACGGCGCTCGATTTCGTTGGAAACGATGAGCCCTACAAACACCAGAGCCCATCCCACCCACTGGATGGGTGTGGTCGCATTGAACAAAAACATAAGATCTTCCTTCCTTTGCGGTAAAATATGCAATAAACACATAGTAGGGCGGTTTTGGACGGTGGGCAACGGTGCTTCGGGCGAATGGGCGTACCGCAGAGCAAAAGCCACCGTATGTACCTCGGAAACTGGTCGTTTGCAGAGTCGACGGATGCGCGTCTACTCAAGGAACGTATCATTAGTTGCCCGAACTTCTGCTTTGCAAAGTGCAGGCCAGGGCTTAACAACTTTTACGTGAATGTGGTTGCTGGTTAATATACACGGTCGACAAATCTCAACACATCAAATAATAAACGCGGTACCTGCGACTATGTAAATAAGTTATGGACTAACATGCCCCCCACCGACGCTCGATGGCCGATTGGCCGATTGGGGCTAGGCCCCTTTCGGCCACAAAGTTCCATTTTTGCGTACGCATAGCCGAACTGGACGCAGATAAGGAACTGTGGGCTGCCTAGGCGTCGTCTGCGTTAGGCCCCTCAGTCGCCCGAGCCGCGCGTCGCATGTCTGCACATGCGAAGACAGACCAATATAGACGTCCTTGCAAGACAATAAAAAACGCCCCCAAAGATGGGGGCGTCGAAAAATCTGGCGGAGAGCTGGGGATTCGAACCCCAGATGGCATCACTGCCATACTCGCTTAGCAGGCGAGCACCTTCGGCCTCTCGGTCAGCTCTCCGTAATGCATAGGGTATTATAGCGCAACCACGCATGATTGAAGTCGTAAATCCAAACAATCTGCTTTTATGTTTCCCACCGGCGCTCATAACCGAGTCGCAGGCAGCTCATGCCCGCTCCGCTTGATCTCTTTGTCACGACAGCCGGGATCGAGGACGGGGGGCCTCGTCCTTCGAGTGGCGCCCGATTAAGTGACACGGATGCCCCGTTTTGGTCGTCGGATGTCACTTAATCGGTTTCGGTGCGTGGCGAAGCCGATTAAGTGACATCTCGGCCTCGATTTCGTCGCTCCATGTCACTTAATAGGTCAATAGGCATAAATACTTGCACCACATGCGCCCGTCCGACCTATTAAGTGACATCGGACGTCATTTTTTGGCCCTCCATGTCACTTAATCGGTTTGTGCTCCGGGCGAAACCGATTAAGTGACATCTCGGCCCTGATTTCGGCCCCTCGTGTCATTTAATCGGTCGGCGACGCTTGCCGTTGACCCTCGAAGACTGCGCTGTGCTGGCTGTGGGCGTCGGCGCGGGGTGC
>JAGCBF010000084.1 GCA_017652285.1 Atopobiaceae bacterium | reverse complement strand
TGGACAGCGACGATACGTCCCGCATTCTGTTCGAGAAGCGCGTGCCGGTATCCGTACGCTTCATGCCCGAGTTCGACCGCAAGGTGCTCGTCGAGTACGTGCCCGTGCGCGCCGGCGATCAGATTACCCACGGCTTCGTCAACTTCCGTAAGCTGCGCAAGCTTACGGACATCGAGTCCACCATGCACACGTTCGTCAAGTCCGTCAAGGACGTGTACACGTCGCAGAGCGTAGACCTCAACGACAAGCACATCGAGGTCATCGCCCGTCAGATGCTTCGTCGCGTCAAGGTCACCAATCCCGCCGACTCCACGTATCTGCTGGGCCAGTACGTCGACCGCTACATCTTTGCGGACACGGTGCGCAACATCACCCTTGCGGGTGGTACGCCGCCGGAGGCCGAGCCTGCCATCCTGGGTACCCTCAAGGTGGCCAGCTCCATCGACTCCTGGCTGTCGAGCGCATCGTTCATTCGTACTGCCGGCGTTCTTACCGAGGCCGCCATCAAGGGCGACACGGACCACCTCATCGACCTTAAGTCCAACGTCATCGTGGGCAAGAAGATTCCCGCAGGTACCGGCCTTAAGGCATACGATGATGTCGAGCTTACCTACCATGGCAAGCGCATCGACGGTCCCACCAGCCCCATGGCCAAGTCGCTGCCGGAATGGGCGCCCGATTCTCTTAAGAGCATCGAGGAGCAGCTGCCCAAGCGACTCGACTGGGTTGGCGACGACTACGGCTTTGGCGGCTACTCCAAGAACGGCCGCACGCTTTCCAGCGAGGACGCCAAGCTGTACCTGTTCGACGACCTGGGCGTGTCGCAGCGCTGGACCAACAAGTTCAGCGAGGTTGGCATCGAGACCGTGGGCGACCTCATTGGCAAGACTGAGGACGACCTGCTGCGCATCGATGGCATTGGCGCAAAGGCGATCGAGGAGCTTCGCGACGGCCTGGAGTCCCGTGGTCTGCTCTACATCTTGGAGCCGGAGGACGACGAGGCGGACAACGAGGATCTGTCACAGCTGCTCAACATGGTCTTCTCACCCGATTCTGAGGACGACGTCATGCTTGGTACCGCGGCCCCGTCCACGCACCAGTACGACGACGAGGAGCTTATCGGCGGCGATTCCAGCATGTCGAGCGACGAGGTCATCAACGAGAAATTCAGCTCGTATGGCGACCTGTACGCGCACTTCTCTCGCATGGAGGAAGACGACGAGGACTAGGCCTGACCCACAATAGCCCACCTAGCACCGCCCGCAGGCTCAGCTTGCGGGCGGTTTTTTGTCGGTTGTGCCGTTGTCTATGCCGACGTCCCACGGAAAGAAGCATCCCAGTTTGCGCATAAGTGGCCGATTGGGGCTAGGCCCCTTTCGGCCAGATGTGCGCCTGCGCGCGCAAGTGCCGCCGTCCTGACGTCTCGCGCGTCCTCGCGAGCACCTCGACAGCGCGCATTCCCTCCTCGACAGCGCGCATTCCCTTGCCAAGAGTGTGCGCACACTTTTTGCCGGCGCCGACCTCAGTGGCTCGGGTCCCGCCAGTGGCGACGGGTTGCTTTCCACGGGCGTCGGTGGGGAGCATGGCACTCAGATACACGCACTTTCGGAGGTTTGGGGGTCGGCAGCTGGCCGAAACCTCTCATTCTGCGTGCATGGCCGCCGGATGCACGCAACTTCGGATGTTTCAGGCTGTCCAGCGGAAAGAAACCTCCGTATGTGCGTAGGTGCCGCTCCCATGCACGCAGTCCCGGAGGTTTGCCGGCACCCAGAGGCGAGAAACCTCCTAACTTGCGTACATAACTGCCAGACGCACGCACATTAGGAGGTTTCCGGGCGCCGGCTCGCGCGCGGGCGGCTCTTCGGCCTCGGCCAGACGACGGCTCGCGCCCCGCCCGGGCAGCCCATAGTTCCGAATCTGCGTACAGTCCGCCCAAGTGTACGCAAATTGGGAACTCTGCTGGAGAAAAGACTTGCCAAAGTTCCGTTCTTGCGTACAGTCCGGCCATGTGTACGCAAGAACGGAACCCTGCCGCCGAAACGGGCGATCAAAGTTCCGATTCTGCGTACAGTCCGCCCAAGTGTACGCAAACGAGGACTTTCGGTGCTACCGGAGCGGTCGTGGCGTGGCGGCGGCGCCCGAGCCGGCCGGGTCAGGCTGTGCCCAAACGGCCCAAAAGTGGCCGATAGGGACCTAGCCCCAATCGGCCAATCAGGCCGTGTGGCGGCGCGCGAAAAAAGTGGCCGATAGGGGCCTAGCCCCAATCGGCCATCGCCCCAATCGGCCATCGAAGACACTTGAACTATACGATGCATGGGTTATAATAGGAATGAACACATGAACAAATGCTCATATATATGGGGGGAACGATGACTGAGCAAGTACGAGAGCTGTTGCGCAACGATGCGGTCGTGTACGGGGCGACGCAGATATTTGACGCATTGTCCGACTACACGAGGTTCCAAATACTGTCGCTGCTGATTGAGGGCGAAAAGAGCGTATCGGAGCTGCAAGAAGCGTGTCATGTCTCGCAGTCTGCGATTTCGCATCAGCTTAGGTTGCTAAGGGATCGGAGCTTGGTCGCCGCACGGCGAGAGGGGCAGCGCGTGATCTATTCGTTGTCTGATGACCACGTGGGACTGCTGATTGGTATTGGCTTGGAGCACGCCGCAGAGGAGATGTAGCAAGATGACGAGTGTAGACGAGCGCACGTGTCACGACCACGACCATCAC
>JAGCBF010000083.1 GCA_017652285.1 Atopobiaceae bacterium | reverse complement strand
TGTCGTTCCCGCCAAAGTGAATCTGGTGAGCGTCCTGCGGCCGTCGTTCCCGAGAAAATCAATCTGGTGAGGCGGGGTTCCCTACAAAATCAATCTGAAGAGGCTTATTTCACGCCCAAATCAATTTGGCGAGGATTTTTCCTGCAAAAGTCAATCTGGCGAGCCTCGCCAAACGCATTTTGCCGGGAATCTTCCTCGCCAAACGCATTTTGTAAGGAATGACCCCTCGCCAAACGCACTTTCGCGGGACGCTGGCAGAGAGGGACCCAGCCCCAATCGGCCATTGTGTGCACAAACGTACATTAATGCGCCCGAAACGTACATTTGGCCGAAAGGGGCCTAGCCCCAATCGGCCAGCCCCAATCGGCCAAACGAGGTCTGCTGCAGGCGGCGGGCAGCAGGCTCGCAACTGGCAAAAAAAGCTGTCCTTCGCCCCCGTCTGTCGCCGGGCATGGCCGTTCGCCTTAAAGACTCGGTTACTTCCTCCCTTACGCTCGGCGCGGACGGACGAATGTGCGTTACCCTAAATACCGAGGTGGTCGTATTATGGAACAACAAGGCGTCGTGAGGCGTCCGATTGAGCGAAGCATAGTGTTGGGCGGCACGTTGCTGGTGCTTGTGCTGGTCGTGATCTTGTCCGTCATATCCTGCCTGGTGCTTTCGTCGGCGGTATACGAGCGTTACGACGTCAAGCTCAAAAACGTCATTACCTTTGTGGAGAACAATGCGGATGCGGACGACCTTGCGCACTGCGTCAAGACCGGGACGCACTCGCAAAAGTACGACGAGCTGCAGCGGCTCCTCAACGGCGTGGTGGACGACTTTGAGCTGGAATATCTCTACATCGTGATTCCCTCCAAGGATACGATGACAAACGTGATATCGGCAACCAGCGCAGCGGAACGCGCGATGGGCGAGGTGGACATGCCGCTCTTGGAGATGACGGACGCCTATTCGCCCCAAGAGCTTGCGCGCTACATGATGTTTTGGAATGCGGATTCGATCGGCTACTTCGAGGAGACCTCTGACTACGGGAGCTTCTACACGGCGATCAAGCCGCTTCGGGACTCGTCAGGTCGCACCGTGGCCTTGATCTGCGCGGACCTTTCCAGCGAAGCCCTGCGCGGCAGCCTGGTTCTGTATGCGTTGGGAAGCACCCTTACGGCGGTGCTGTTGCTGGGCATCGTCGCGCGTCTTGGCACGTCGTGGATTCGCAAGAACATCACCAGGCCGCTGTCGGCGCTGGAACGAAGCGCGCGGGACTTCGCGAACAAGAGCCACGACGAAAGCGACGTGGGCAAGCTCCAGTTCGTTCCGCCCGCGATCCACACGCAAAACGAGATCGAGTCGCTTAGCATGGCCATCGCAAAGGTGGCGACGGACGTGCGCACGCACGTGGGGAGGGTGCTCGTAGCCCAGGAGCAAGCCAACGAGATGCAGCGCAGGAATTTGAGGCTGGAAGAAGAGGCCAAGTCCGCGGCAAAGATCGCGGAACTCTCCGAATCCGTGAACTCGTTGTTTGCCAACATACCGGGACTCACGTTTTCCAAGGACGCAAGGACCGGCACGTACCTTGCCTGCAACCAGGCGTTTGCGGAGTTTGCGCACAAAGACAGCCCGGAGGAAGTGGTCGGCCTGAGGGACACGGAGATGTTCGATCCCGTGACGGCCCAGCACTTTATGGATGACGACTACAGGGCTCTGCAAATGGACGAGCCGTACGTGTTCTATGAGGACGTCCTCGACGCGATGGGCGAGCCTAGGCAGTTCCAGACGACAAAGATGAAGTTCTATGACACCAGGGGCCGCCTGTGCACGCTGGGTATGGGCGTGGACATAACCGAGCTCAACAGGGCCAAGCAAAACACGCTCAAGGTGCAGCAGGCGTACGAGGAGGCGCGCGAGCAAAGCATCACCTTCCATAGCATCGCGCGTGCGCTGTCGGGCGACTACCTCAGCATGTACTACGTCGACCTGGATACCGGCCAGTGGACCGAATACCGGCAGGGCGGCGTGGGCGACGGTCTTGTCGCCACACATGAGGGCGCAAACTTCTTCGAACTTGCTCGGCAGGCCGCGCAAAGCCAGATCTACGCCGCCGACCTCGATGGGTTCTTGGAGGCGTTTACCAAGGACAACGTGCTGCGCATGGTGGAGGAACGCGGTGCGTTTACGTTGTCGTATCGCCTTGTGCAGGACGGAAACCCCACGTACATGGGCATGAAGGCGTCGCTTTCGGAAGGCGACAGGCGCCATTTGGTGGTAGGGGTGAGCAACATCGATGCCCAGATGAGGCGACAAGAGGCCATGGAGCGCGTCAAGGAGGAGCGCACCACGTACGCACGCGTCACGGCCCTTTCGGGCGACTTCCTGGTGATCTACACCGTGGACCCCGACACGAGCAGCTACGTGGAATTCAGCGTGTCGAGCATGATGGAGGAAATGAACTACTCAAAGAAAGGCGACGACTTCTTCCGCGACGCGCGCCGCGCGAGCCTGAACTCGATACACGAGGAGGACCTCGGCCTGTTTTGGGCGGTGTTCAACAAAGACAACGTCTTGAGCGAAATCAACAAGCACGGCATGTTTATGGTCAACTATCGCCTGCTATACCACGGGTCGCCGCTGTTCGTGAGCATGCGTGCGGTGCTGGTGGAAGAACGAGACGGTCCGCAGCTCATAGTGGGCGTGATCAACGTGGACGCCCAGGTCAAACGCGACATGGAGTACGCGCTGGCAAAGTCGATTGCGAACAAGGACGCGCTTACCGGCCTTCGGAACAAGCATGCCTACGTGGACGCGGAGCTCAAGCTCAACCAGCGCATAGAAAAGGGCGAGGCCATGGAGTTTGCCCTGGTCGTATGCGACATCAACGACCTAAAGCTGGTCAACGACACGTGGGGACACCAGGCGGGTGACCGGCTGATACGCGAGGCATGCAGCGTCATTTGCAACGTGTTCAAGCATAGCCCCGTATTCCGCATTGGCGGGGACGAGTTCGTGGCCATTATGGAAGGTCACGACTACGTGCACGCCCCGGACCTGTTGGACGAGCTTGCGAGCATAGACGAAAACAACCTGCAGACGGGCGGTGTCGTGGTCGCGTGGGGCTTGTCGGTCTACCAGCCCGGCGATGCCGTTGCGGACGTGTTCAGCCGTGCAGACGAGGCGATGTACGAAAACAAGCGCCAGCTCAAGGCGATAAAGGCAGCGTTATCCCAATAGCGGGCTGAGGTATACCCTGTCCGTTATTGGGTCCCCGCAACGAGGTAGGCCTTGGCATCGGGCGCCTCGCCAAGGCGCCAGCGGAGCTTTAGGAAGGCGGGGCAGCAGTACAGGAGGGTGGCCTGGTCGGCGAGCGTAACGCGCGTGGCAACGATCGTGTTGGCGAGCTGGCGCCAACGGTCGTCGGCCAAGCCCCATGCCTGTGCTCGTTGCCAGAGCTGGTCGACGGCGTCTCGCGTTGTCGGGTCGAGCCAGTCGGTGATAAAGAGCCGCAGGCTGGCGCTGAAGGCAGGCTGCGCCAGGCCGTTCGGACCAACGTTGAACTGGAACTCCAAGGGAAACGGGAAGCGTGCGAGCTCTTGCACGCGTGGGATCAGCGTGTCGTCGAAGTCCGGCAGCCCGACCTGTGCTAGATGCCTTTGCAAGAGGTCGACATCTTGTGCGTACGCCTGTTGGAGCTCGTCGCCCACGATGCACTCGACGCGCGTCCAGTCCGTCCCCTGCGAATCCGCTCCTTTCGTGTTCGCGGGTGTCGTGCGCGCGGGGAACAGCCCCACGTAGCAGGCATACCATGCGCGCGGCATGGCGTGCACAAAGGCGCCGTACGGACCTGCCGCGTCCGGCCGTCCTGCCGCGGACAAGAAACCGCGTGCCACGTCGATGCTCCTTCCACGCATGAGCAGCTGAATCGCCGGCACGTCCACGACGCCACGGCCGGTATCGAAGCTCAGGGCGAGCATGCGCGTGCCCGTGCTGGATGCAAACCAGTCGAGCGCGTCTGCGTAGGTGCCGCCGAGTCCGGCAAAGGACACGCCGTCGTGCACGTCGTTTCGCGACACCAGCATATGGAGGTCGAACCACGGATCGCCCAAAAGCGGCAGCTCAAACCAGAGCTCGGGAAACGCCGTGCCACACAGCCCCTTGGCAAAGGCCTCCTGCGCCTGTGGCGACGAGTGCCCAAACAGCGCGTCTTGTCGTCCGTCCTTTGCGGCGAGGGCATAGATGAGCTGGTAGATGCGCATGCGGTTCATTTGGTTGGAGGCCTCGGCCATCGACGTTCTCCTTTGATCGGGCTGCGTATGGTCTTACGCTATATCCAATAAGTATACGCGGCGCGCCCGTTGGCGTCCCGTTGGCGTCGTTTGCGGTGTTTGCGGTGGCCGATGCGCGCCTCGATGCCTTTGGCGAGCGCAGTGCTATAATGTCCGCACGTTTGCAACTGACAGAGAGGACCACACATGAAGAAGATTCACACCCTTGGTGCACTTGTCGCGACGTTTGCGTTGTCAATGACCCTTGTCGCGTGCGGCGGCTCCGGTGCCAACGAGGCGAAGCCGGCCGACGACGGTGCCGCACAGGAGACCAAGACGGAGGCCGTCACGCCAGAGGCCGCTGCGTCCCTGACCATCAACACGGAGGGCATGGGCCAGATCGCCTGGGCATACGAGGGCGAGAAGATCAAGTTCGACAAGGACTTCCCCTTCCAGTCCGCGGTTATCAACGACGCCTCTGGCAAAAAGATTCTGATGGAAGCCAAGGCCGACAAGGGCTGGAAGTTTGTAAAGTGGACCAAGGACGGCGAGGACTTCTCCACCGAAAAGCAGGTCGAGGTCGAGGTCAACGGCAGCGCCGCATACGTGGCGGTGTTCGAGTCAAAGTAGGAACCGCAAGCACCCCGTTTTTGGCCGATTGGGGCTAGGCCCCTTTCGGCCATTTTTGATTTGGCCGATTGGGGCTAGGCCCCTTTCGGCCATTTTGGTCGGCCCATGCGGCCAAGGCGGCTCACGTGACCCCAGATGGGTCGTTAGCGAATGAAATTGGTAAAGGCCACCTTGTTCCGGTCGGGAACACCATGCGTGGCACGGGCGTCGGCGATGGCGCGCATCATAAACGCCATGTTGCGAGCGAGGTTGCGCATGGTCTGCACGCCCTCCTCGTCCGCATAGACGTCGGCGCCAGTGAAGCCGTGCACGTCGTTCCAGTACGTGGACGGTACGGTGGGCATGCCGCTGATGCCAAAGAACTGGTTGAGCGCCTCAAAGGTCGCGCTGTTGCCGCCGCGACGGCAGCTCACGACGCTGGCGCCGACCTTCATGCGCAAGTCGACGGTGGAGCTGTAGAACAGGCGCTGCATAAACGACATCACCGTGCCGTTGGGGTTGCCGTAGTACACCGGACTGCCAACGATGATGCCGTCGGCCTCGTCCAGCTTGGGCGTGCACTCGTTGACAAGGTCGTCGAAGACGCAATGCCCCAGCTCACGGCAGCGCCCGCAGCCGATGCAGCCGCGAATGTCCTGGTTGCCCACCATGACCCTCTCGGACTCGACACCCGCCAAGGCGAGCTCCTCCGCGACGATGTCGAACGCGGTGGCGACGCAGCCCTTGGGATGCGGGCTGCCGTTGATCATCAGTACCTTCATGCTCGTTCCTCTCTTCGTGTGGCTGAAAGGGGCCTAACGCAGACGGCCAGCCCCAATCGGCCATTATGACTCCGATATTGGCCGAAAGGGGCCTAGCCCCAATCGGCCATTTGGCCGAAAGGGGCCTAGCCCCAATCGGCCAATTACACATCTAGCATAGCAGGGTTTTGCCAGCCCGTGGGAGCAGCGGCCATTCCGCGGCGACCAAGATGCCATTGGCGGTACAATATTGCGTATTGTTTATTGGCAAAGGAGGTCCACCGTGCAGGATGTCGTGACTCGGCTTCAGACAAACGCCCGTACCCATGCAGATAAGCCAGCGCTTGTGTACCACGGCCAAGCGCTTACCTATGCCCAGCTCAACGAGCAGTCGGCGCTCATTGCGGCGGCCCTTGTCGCTCGTGGCGCCCAGCCCGAAAAGGTGTATCCGGTCCTTATGGAACGCGGCCCCGCCTACGTCGCGGCGCTCCTGGGCGTCATGCGCGCGGGCGCGGCGGTGGCCCCCCTGAGCACGACGTACCCGCGGGAGCGCGTGGAGCTCATCACGCGTGACTGCGCGGCGGACCTCGTGGTGGACGAGGGCTTTGTGGCGGATGCCTTGGCGTCTGCCCCCGCATCGTGCGAGGAGCCCGTGCGCGCGCCGAACTCCGCCGCCCTTGTCATCTACACGTCCGGCTCCACGGGACGGCCCAAGGGAATCGTCCACGAGCACGCGGAGCTGGCGGCTGCCATCGAGCGCTCTGTTGCCGGTGGCGACACCGGTGCCCGCACCCCAGACGACGTGCACCTCTCCATAACGCCCTTCTCGTTCGTGGCCATGGTGGTCGACCTGCTGGCGCCACTGTGGGCGGCGAACACCATCCACATTCTGAGCGAGGAGGAGCGTCGCGAGCCGACGCGGATCGCGGACTATGCGCGGCGCCATGGCGTGACCACCATGTTTGCGAGTCCGCAGCTGTTGCGCCAGCTTTCGGACCTGCCGGAGTGCCTGCGTCTTGTGGACGCGGGCGGCGAGCGCATGAGTGGCGTCTATTCGGGCAACGCGACCGTACGAAACGCATATGGCATGAGCGAGATCGCCGGCATCGTGCTTGCGTACGCGGTCGATCGCGCCTACGACAACACCCCGCTGGGGGAGCCGCTTCCCGGCGTCGCCGCGTACCTTTTGGATGACAAGGGCAATCTGGTGCCAGAGGGGGAGGAGGGCGAGCTCTGCCTTGCCGGCCCCCTTGCGCGAGGCTACCTCAACCTGCCCGAGCTCACGGCGCAGACGTTCGTGAAAAACCCCTTCGAGCGCGAGGACGGCCATCCGCGCCTGCTGCGCACAGGCGACGTCTTTGTGCATGATCGCGAGCACGGCTACGTATACGTCAATCGACGCGACTGGATGGTCAAGGTCAATGGCCAGCGCGTGGAGCTGGGCGAGGTCGAGACGCGGATCGCCAGCCATCCGCTGGTCGACGTCGCCGCATGCCGCGCCTTCGCAGACAAGGACGGCCAGAGCTACGTCGCCGCGTTCTACACGACCAACGGCGGCGCGGACGTGGGCGACGCGCGGCTGCGCGAACACGTGGCCCAAGCCCTGCCGAGCTACATGGTTCCCCGCTTTATCGTGCGGCTGGATGCGATGCCACGTAACGCCAACGGCAAGATCGACCGGTCGGCACTGCCCGAGCCCGATGCGGACGCATGGCGTGCAACCTACGTGGCCGCGTCAAACGAGCGAGAGGAGCTCGTATGCGCGGCCTTCGAGCAGGCGCTTGAGCTGGACCGCATTGGCGTGGACGACGACTTCTTCGCGTTGGGCGGGGACTCCATCCGCGTCATGCGGCTCACGTCGCTGCTGGCGCAGAAGGGCCTCGAGGTCGACGCGCGCCAGGTGCTCGCGAGCCGCACGCCGCGCGCGCTGTGCGCCGCCCTCGACGAGGCCTCTCATGCGCGTGCGACCAACCTGCCTCACCGTGCGGACTATCCCTTGAGCCAGACCCAGCTGGGCATATACGTGGAATGCGCCGCGCGACCCGACGAGCTGCTGTATCACATTGCCGGCTGTCTGCGACTGGACGCGTCGGTCGACCCGACCCGCCTTGCGGATGCCCTGCGTGCGGCGGTCGATGCGCACCCGCAGCTCAAGGGCACGTTGCTCTTGTCGGCGGACGGCACGCCGCGCATGCGTCGCGACGACGACGCCCCCGCCATGGTCGAGGTGGTCGAGCTTCTTGACGACGCGAGGCTCGAAGAGTCCCGCGCGAGCTTCATCGAGCCCTTTGACCTCGCCGGTGGCAGGTTGTACAAGTTGGCGGTGGTGCGCACGGCGACGGCGACGCGCCTGGTCTACGACTTTCATCACATCGTGTTCGACGGCACGTCGCTGGGCATACTGCTGCGCGATGTCTCCGCGATCTATGCGGGAGCGCAGGTCGAACCCGAGTCGTGGTCCGGCTACGAGGTCGCGTTGGAGGAGCAGACGCGCAGGCAGGGGCCAACGTACGCGAAGGCGCGCGCATACTACGACAAGACCTTTGGCGGGCTCGAGGCACAGAGCCTGCCGATTCCCGACGCGCTTGACGCGCCGGGGGAGGGGCAGCGCGAGCTGGTCGTGCCCTGCGGCCTTGCCCAGGCCGACCTGGAGGACGTCGCCGACCGCTGCCACACGACGGCAAACGTCGTTGCCACGACGGCGTTCGCGCTCGTGGCGGGCGCCTACGCCAACGCCGACGAGGCGCTGTTCGCCACCATTTACAACGGACGTGGGGACGGGCGCGTTGGCCGTACCATATCCATGCTGGTCAAGACCTTGCCCGTGCACGCCACATGGACGAGCGACACCACGGCCGGACAGCTCTTCGGGGCCGTGCAGCAACAGCTCTTGTCGTCGATGGCCTACGACCTCTACTCCTTTGCCGAGGTGTCGGCCGCGACGGGCGTGACGTCCGACCTCATCTTTGCCTACCAGGGAAACACCGACCTGGGCGACGAGCTGTGCGGGTCCGCGCTGGTCAGCGAGCCCTTTGCTCTGGACGAGACGGGCAACGCGCTGACGGCGCAGCTCTGGCCCGAAGCCGACGAGCTCGCGTTGCACCTGAGCTTTAAGGCGGCGCTCTACACGCCGGCCTTTATGGAGACCTTTGGCCGCGCGTACGCCACCGTCCTGCGCGGACTCGTCGCCATGGCGGGCGAGGGTGACGTGGCGCGCGTCGTGGACGTGCCGCTCTTGGACGCGGACGCCCAGGCCGCTCTGGACGGCTTCAACCAGACCGACGTTCCCTACGACCACGAGGCCACGGTCCTCTCGCTCTTTGAGGCCGCGGCAGCCGCCCACCCGCACAACGTCGCCGTCGTCTACCAAGACGCCACGCTCACCTACGACGAGCTCGACGCCGCGTCCGACGAGCTCGCGGCGCGCATCGCCATGACAGGCGCCGGGGCGGACGACGTGGTCTCCATTCTGATCCCGCGCGGGCTCTGGATGGCGGTCGCGCCGCTTGCGGCGCTCAAGGTCGGTTGCGCCTACCAGCCGCTGGACGCGACCTACCCGTCGGCGCGCCTGAGCTTTATGGTGGACGACGCGAACGCCGTCGTGCTCGTGACGACGCCCGAGCTGCGCGGGCGCGTGGAGGGGTACGACGGTCCCGTGGTGCTGTTGGACGAGGTGCCGACGACGACCGAAGTTGACGCGGCGACGCGCGATCTGGTCGCCGGCCTGCCCAAGCCCACGGCCGACGCGCGCTTCATCCTGCTCTACACCTCCGGCTCGACCGGCGTGCCCAAGGGCGTGCAGCTCACGCATGGCAACCTCGTGTGCTTCCTCGTATGGTACCATCGTCGCTTTGAGTTCGGGCCCGACTGCCGCGTCGGGGCGTACGCCTCCTTTGGGTTCGACGCGAACATGATGGACATGTACGCGGCCCTCACCGCTGGTGGCGGCGTCGTCATCGTGCCGGAGGACATGAGGCTGGAGATCATGTCCATGGCAGACTACCTGGACGAGCGCAAGGTGACGCACTTGTTCCTCACCACGCAGGTGGGCCGCCAGTTCGCGCTCTATGCAAGGCCCAAGCACCTTCGCTGCCTGAGCGTGGGCGGCGAGAAGCTCGTGACGCTGGATCCGCCGGAGGGCTACGAGTTCGTTAACGCCTATGGCCCCACAGAGACGACCATTTACCTGACCGAGCACACGGTGAGCTCAAGGGAGGCGAACATCGCCATTGGCCACCCGCTGGACAACGTGCGTCTGTACGTGGTCGACGCGCATGGCAGGCGCGTGCCGCCGGGAGCCTGCGGCGAGCTGCTTGCGGCGGGACCGCACGTGGGCATTGGCTACCTCAACCGACCAGACAAGACCGCCGAGGTGTTTGTCCGCAACCCGTTCGTGAGCGAGGCGCAGGCGTCGTCTGCGCTGCTGCATGCAGAGCGCGCCTATCGCACCGGTGACGTGGTGCGCTACCGGCTTGACGGCGAGATCGAGTTCGTGGGCAGGGCGGACGGCCAGGTCAAGATCCGCGGCTTCCGCATCGAGCTCGCGGAGGTCGAGGGCGTCGTGCGCGAGTTTGCCGGCGTCACCGACGCAACCGTGGCGGCGTTCGACAAGCCCTCGGGGGGCAAGTATGTGGCCGCCTACGTCGTGTCGGACGACAAGGTGGACGTGCGAGCCCTGGACGCGTTTATCCGCGAGCGCAAGCCGCCTTACCTGGTGCCCGAGGTCGTTATGCAGATAGACGCCATCCCCCTTAACCAAAACGGCAAGGTCAACAAACGTGCGCTGCCAAAGCCCGTACGCGTCGAGCGCGAACGTAGCGCGCCTGCGACGGACGTGCAGCGTCGCCTGTTCGCCTGTGCCGCCGAGGCCTTGGGACACGAGGACTTTGGCGCGGACGACGACCTGTACGAGGTCGGCCTCACCTCCATCAGCTCCATCCAGCTCAACGCGCTTATCGGGCGCGAGTTTGGCATCGACCTGCGCACGAGCGACCTGCGTGCCAACCCCACGGTTGTGGCGCTCGAGGCGCTTGTCCAGAGTCGCGGCGCGAGCGCGTACGAGTCCGTCGTCACGCGCGAGCCCGCTGCCGCCGTCCCGCTGACGGCAAGCCAGCAGGGCGTGTTCGTCGACTGCGTGGCCAATCCCGGCAGCACGGTGTACAACATACCCTACCTGCTGCGCCTGGGCCCTGGCGTCGACGCCGGCCGCCTTGCCCAGGCCGTCGCGACGGCGGTCGCCGCGCATCCCTGTCTGGACGTGCGCCTGTCGCTCGACGACGACGGCGAGGTCCGCCAGCGCCTTGCGACGGACGTCGAGCCGTTTGCGCCAAAGGTCGTCGACGGGCTGGACGCCACGACGCTCGTGCGCCCGTTTGACCTGCTGGGAGCCCGACTCTTCCGCATCGAGGTCCACCTTGCGTCGGATGCCACGTACCTGTTCGTGGACGCGCACCACATCGTTGCCGACGGCACGTCGCTCTTCGTCCTTTTGGGCGACATCGACCGCGCCTATGCGGGCGAGCCGGTGGAGGCGGAGTCCTACGGCCTGCTCGACGTCGCCTTGGACGAGGACGACCGACGGAAGGGCGAGGCCTACGACAAGGCCCAGGCGTTCTTCCGCGAGCGCTTCGAGGGTTGCGCGCCGACGTCGGACCTCGCGCACGACCACGAGCAGGTCCCGCCTCGTTGCGCCACGGTGCGCCGTACGAGTGCCGCGGTGTCGCCCGCGCGCCTCGAGGCCCGCTGCAAGGAGCTGGGCGTGACGCCCAACGCCTTCTTCGTCGGGGCGTTCGGCGCCGTGCTCGCGCGGTACCGCTTCGAGCGGGAGGCGACCTTCGTCACCATCTATCACGGGCGCAACGAGCCGCGGCTCGCGCGGTCGGTGGGCATGTTCGTAAAGACGCTTCCGGTGCGGGTGGACACGAGCCTTCCCGCGGCGGACTACTTTGCCGCCGTGCGTGACTTGCTGATGGGTTGCATGGACCATGACATCTATCCGTTTGCCGAGGTCAGTCACGCGTTCGGTATCGAGCCCACCACGCTCTTGGCATATCAGGGCTCAAACTTCATCGTGCGCGAGCTCTGCGGAGAGCCTGCCGAGCTCGTGCTGCTGGAGCTCGATGCCGCCAAGGAGCCGCTGTCCTTGTCTGTCGTGACGCATGAGGACGGCCACGAGTACGAGCTGCAGTATCGGGCGGACCTGTACGACAAGAGCACGGCGGGCTGGTTCATCGACAACCTGGAGCTCGCGCTCGACCAGCTCATAGACGGCCGTGACCCGGCGGACCTGCGGCTCATGTTTGACGAGGTGCCGCGCATGGTGGACGTGCCGGAGCATGCCGACAAGACCTTCGTCGACCTGTTTGCGCAGGCTGCGGCGGCGTTTTCCACCAACATGGCGGTGCGCGACGGCGGGGGAGCCCTAAGCTATGCCGAGCTTGACGCGGCCTCCGCGACGGTTGCCGCCAAGCTGCGCGCGACGGGCTTCGGTCCCGACCAGTTTGCCTGCGTGCTTGCCGGTCGCGAAAAGGAGTTCATGGTGGGCGTGCTGGGCGTCATGCGTGCCGGCGGCGCCTACGTGCCCATGGACCCAGACTATCCTGCCGACCGCCTGGAATACATGCTTTCGGACAGCGGCGCGCGGCATCTGCTGCTCATGCCGGCATACGATGGCCTCGTGCAAGGCTTCGATGGCGTGCGCATCGACCTTGCCGACGTCGGAGGTTCGGGAAGCGCGGACGTCACGCCTGCCGAGCTCGAGGCCTGGCGGCCCGCTCCGCACGACCTGGCGTACATGATCTATACCTCCGGCTCCACCGGCAAGCCCAAGGGCGTCATGCTCGAGCATCGCAACCTGCTCAACCTCATCGAGCACCTGCAGGCGTTCGAGAAGCCCACGTGCCAAGACCTGTACGGGGAGTTCGCGAGCTTCTGCTTCGACGCGTCGGTGCACGACTTGTTCGTGCCGCTTACCGTGGGCGCCGGCCTGTACATCTTCCCGGCGGACGTGCGCCAAAACGCGGTCGCGGTCTGCCAGACCTTCCGGCGCGAGCCTATCACCATATCCACCATGCCCACCCAAATGGGCGAGCTCGTGGTCGACCAGCTTACGGGTGACTGCGCCCTGCGCATGATCATCTTGGGCGGCGAGAAGTTCAAGCGCTTCTACGACCGTCCGTACACGGTCGTAAACGGCTACGGCCCCACAGAAAACAGCGTGGAGTCGACCCTGTACGTCGTGGATAAGCCCGAGGACAACATCCCCATCGGCCGCTCCATCCTCAACGTGCGGAGCTACGTGGTGGACGAGTCGATGCGTCGAGTGCCGGTCGGCGTGCCGGGCGAGCTGGTGCATGCGGGGCGTCAGGTCGCGCGCGGCTACCACAACCTGCCCGAAAAGACCGCCGCGGCGTTCGTGGACAATCCCTTCGCGACCTGCGACGACGAGCGCGTGATGTATCGCACGGGCGATCAGGTGCGCATGCGTGGCGACGGCAACATGCTCTACATAGGTCGCATAGACAAGCAAGTGAAGATTCGCGGGTATCGCGTGGAGCTGGGAGAAATCGAGGGCGCGCTGCTCACGCACGACGGCGTGGACGAGGTCGCCGTCATCGCGACAGACGTCAACGGCGCCCTGCACATCGTTGCCTACTGGACGGGCGTCGACGTGGACGAGGCCGCGTGGCGCGACTACCTCGGCCCGCTTTTGCCCGACTACATGATGCCCAGCTTCTTCGTGCGTCTGGATGCCATGCCCGTGACCCAGGGCGGCAAGGTCGACCGTCGCGCGCTGCCAGCTCCGGAACAAGGTGCGGAGGTGGATGACGCCTACGTCGCACCGACGACCGACCTCGAACGACAGCTGTGCGCGATGTTCCAAAAGGCTCTGGGCCGTGAGCGCGTGGGTGTGGACGACGACTTCTTCGCGCTGGGCGGCACGTCGCTTTCTGCCAGCAAGGTGGCGGTGATGTGCTTTAACGCGCAGCTGCCCATCGTGTACGCGGACCTTTTCGAACACCGTTGCGTGCGAGCGCTGGCCGAGGTCGTCCAGCTGGGGGCCGAGGATGTCGCGCAGGACGCTCCGGACACGTCGGGCGAGTCTGTCGACATGCGCGAACCGGCCGAGCCCACGTCCGCCGACCCGGTCGCGGAGCCTGCGGACGCCGGCGCCCACGACGCGCTGGCCGCGCCCGAGGACTATGACTACACGGACATCAACCGTCTGCTGGCCGCCAACGTGTCGGCCAACGTGGACCTCGTGGGCGACGAGGGGCTCGGAGACGTGCTTCTTACGGGCGCCACGGGCTTCTTGGGCATTCACGTGCTGCGCGACTACCTTGAGCGTCATGAGGGTCGCATTTGGTGCCTGGTGCGCAGGGGCAGCTTCCAGTCGCCCGAGTCGCGGCTCGCGCACCTGCTCATGTATTACTTCGACAAGCCCTATACCGAGCTGTTCGGCGAGCGCATTATTTGCGTGGAGGCGGACATATCCGATCCCGCCCAGATCGCGAAGCTCGAGCACATCGCGTTTCGCACGCTGGTGAACTGCGCCGCGTGCGTCAAGCACTTCGCGGCTGGAGACGAGCTGGATCGCGCCAACGTGCAAGGCGTGCGCCAGCTGGTCGACCTCTGCACGCGTGGGCACAGGCGCCTGGTGCACATATCGACCATCTCCACTGCGGGAGAAAGCCTGTTTGGCAATCCCGAGCCCAACCACCGCATGAGCGAGGCGGAGCTGTTCTTTGGACAGCGGATCAACAACGCCTACGTGCGCAGCAAGTTCTTGTCGGAACGCGTCGTGCTGCAGGCCGTGGCTGACGGACGTATCGAGGGCAAGGTCATTCGCGTGGGCAACCTCATGAGCCGCGCGTCGGACGGCGAGTTCCAGATCAACTCCATTACCAACGGCTTCCTCCGCACGCTGCGCGGCTACGTGGCGGTGGGCGGCTTCCCCGTGGGCCTCATGGATGCGGAGCAGGAGTTTTCTCCCATCGACTCCGTGGCGGCGGCGGTGCTCAGGCTGGGGCGGGCCTCCTCGTGCTTCACGGTCTTCCACGCATGCAACAACCACAAGGTGCAGATGGGCGACGTGATCTTTGCGCTGCGGGCGCATGGCTTCAAGCTACGCGTGGTGAGCGACGAGTACTTCGCCCAGATGCTTGCGGACTACAGCGCCCGTCATGAGGGGTCGGATGCCGTAAGCGGGCTCATCGCCTATGCGAGCCACGGCGCGCAACAGGCGTGCTACCTGGGTTACGACGACACGTTTACCACCAAGGTGCTGTATCGCCTGGGCTGGAAGTGGCCCATAACGGACGACGCCTACCTCGAAGGCGCCACAGAAAAGCTCGATGAGCTGGGCTTCTTTGAGGTTGACTAAGCTTTTGCCGATTGGGGTTGGCCGATTGGGGCTAGGCCCCAATCGGCCATTTTTCGGCCCGGGTGCCTTGGCATCGCCGTTACGTCCCGACCGTCCCTCGGCCACTTTTCGGTCGGGCATGGCTCGTCACCTTTGTCCGCCTGCGCTTTTTTGCCGCCTGCGCCATGACCCTTTTAGTTGAGCCAATCGTATACAATGTCAAACGAGCGGGTTCGACGAGGGAAAGCGTAGGCATATGACAGACAAGAACCATCCAGTTTCCACAGACGGCGAGCGCGGCAATGTCCGCGACGGCCGCACGCTCAAGGAACGGCGCAGAGAAACCCTCGCGGCCTCGTACGAGAGCGACATCCTCAAGGCGCTCTTCGTAAGCACCATCGTTCCTCTTGTCCTGCTCGAGGTGTCCACGGCGGGCTCGAGCTTCGTGGACGGCCTTGTCGTCAGCCAGTTCCTCGGTGCGCAGGCGCTGGCCGTCCAAGGCCTCGCATCGCCGTACTACTCGATCACGGGCATCGTCGGCGGCCTGCTCGTCACGGGCATGCAGACCCTGAGCGGCAAGGCATATGGTGCGGGCGACGTCAAGCGGGCCGAGGGGTACTATTCGCTGGCGATAATCGTGGGAGGAGCGATCTCGATCGCCCTTGCCCTCGTGTTTCTCTTGGCGAGCGGCCCCATCGGCGAGGCGCTCGGCGCTACCGGAGAATCGGCCCAGCTGCTACCGGACCTGGAGGTGTACCTGCACGGACTGGGAATCGGCACGCCTGCGATCGTGCTGTTTAGCCTGATGATTCCCATCGTGCAGATGAACGGCGGTGGCCACATGGTGCGCGTCGCCACCGCGGTCGGTCTTGTCGTCAATGCGGCGATCGACGTGCTGGCTGGCGTATTTGGTTGGGGCATGCTGGGCATTGGCCTTGCGACGAGCCTGTCGTCGTGGGCGCAGTACATCCTCTTGCTCGTGCATTCCGTCCGTTCCAAGTCGTCCGTGCACGTCTCTGTTAAGAACATCGTGTGGTCGGAGCTTGGCGAAATGGTGGCGATGGGCCTGCCAAAGGCAATACGAAGAGTCGCCAACATGCTGCGTCCCGTGTTCCTCAACCACCTGGTGCTGGCGCTCGGGGGCGCTGCCGCGATGAGCTCCATGTCCATACGCAACAGCCTGGATGGTATTGGCGACGTGGTGGGGTCCGGCATCGCCGGCGCCGTGGTGCTTATGGTCGCCGTTCTGTACGGAGAAGAGAATCGCGACGGCATCATGCAAGTCTGTCGCCTCACCGTAAAGTACATCAGCCTGGTCGTGGGTGCGGTCTCGCTGGCGTTCTTCGTCTTTGCCCCCTGGCTCGCAGACCTCTATGCCAAGGGCGACGCGGAAGTGGTGGGGATGGCGACGTTTGCCATTAGGTGCATGGCCGTCAACCTGCTGCTCAATGCGCTTATCGAGGCATACATCAACTTTTTGCAGGCAACCGGACAGACGCTCAAGACGCACATCGTAAACGTCGCGAGCCGCTTTGCATGCGTCGTCACCTGCGCATTCATCTTGGGAAACCTGTTTGGGATCAATGGTGTGTGGCTGGCCTTCCCGGTCGGGTCGACCGTGCTCATACTTGCCTGCGTCGGCATCGCCATGGTGCGCAAGCGGAGCGTGCGGATCGGTCCCGACGACATCTTGGGGCTACGCACGAACTTTGGCGCGTCGTCAGAAAACACGCTGTGGTACAACATCACGAGCGAGGCACCAGACTTCTTCTCCGCACCAGATGACGTCTACGAGCTGTGCGAACGGCAAGGGCTGAGCCGCGCGAAGGCCTTCCGGACCTCGCTCTGCCTGGAAGAGATGGTCGGCAACATTGTGCAGCACGGCTTTACGTCAGACGACAAGCGACATTCGATCGACGTCCGCATCGTGGCAAAGGACGGCAACCTCATATTGCGCGTGCGTGACGACTGCGAGCTCTTTAACGTTAGAAAAAAGGGCGAGGCGTGGAAGCAGGACCCCGATGACGTCTGCAAGAACTTTGGAATACGCATGACGATGAGAGAAGCCAAGAATCTGCAGTACGTGACCACGCTGGGAACCAACACGCTGCTGATTACCGTGTAGGAAGATGGCCGATTGGGGCTAGGCCCCTTTCGGCCACTTTTCGGCCCGGATTCCTGGCGCCACCGCTATAGCTGCGGCGGTGATGGCCGATTGGGGCTAGGCCCCTTTCGGCCAATCGTCCGTCTGCGC
>JAGCBF010000082.1 GCA_017652285.1 Atopobiaceae bacterium | reverse complement strand
CGACGCCGATCTTCTCGTCGGAGTCGACGGTCTCGACGCCGTCCAGCACAGACGAAGCCTCGAGGAACGCGACGCCGCCACCAGCGACGATGCCCTCCTCAACGGCCGCGCGCGTGGCCTGCAGCGCGTCCTCAATGCGGTGCTTGACCTCCTTGAGCTCGGGCTCGGTAGCAGCGCCAACCTTGATCACGGCAACGCCACCCGAAAGCTTGGCCAAACGCTCCTGGAGCTTCTCACGGTCAAAGTCGGAGTCGGTGTGCTCGATTTCGGCCTTGATCTGCGCAACGCGGTCGTCGATGGCCTGCTTGGAGCCAGCGCCACCAATGATGGTGGTCTCGTCCTTGGTGATCTTGATGCTCTTGGCGGTACCAAGCATCTCTGCAGAGATGTTCTGCAGCTCGATGCCAAGCTCCTTCATGGCAACCTGGCCGCCGGTAAGGATGGCGATGTCTTCCAGCATGCGCTTGCGGCGATCGCCGTAGCCAGGGGCCTTAACGGCCGCGACCTGCAGCACGCCACGCAGGCGGTTGAGGATCAGGGTTGCGAGTGCCTCGCCGTCCACGTCCTCGGCAATGATGAGGAGCGGCTTGCGGCTCTGGAGCACTGCGTTGAGCAGCGGCTCGATGTCGTGCGGGTCGCTGATCTTTTGGTCGGTCATAAGGATGTAGGGATCCTCGAGCTCGGCCGTCATGTTTTCCGTGTCGGTCGCGAAGTACGGGGAGATGTAGCCCTTGTCAAACTGCATGCCCTCGACGGTGTCGATGGAGATGCCAAAGTTGGTCTTGTCCTCGTCAACGGTGATGACGCCGTCCTTGCCCACGACCTCCATGGCGTCGGAGATCTTCTCGCCGACCTTGGGGTCGGAGGCGGAAATGGTGCCGACGGACGCGATCTGGTCCTTGGTGGAAACCTCCTTGGCAGCGCCACGCATGGAGTCGACCACGGCGGCAACGGCCTTGTCGACGCCACGACGGATGGCAATGGGGTTGGCGCCAGCGGCAACGTTGCGCAGGCCCTCGTTAACGATGACCTGGGCAAGCAGGGTTGCGGTGGTGGTGCCGTCACCCACGAGGTCGTTGGTCTTGGTGGCGACCTCCTTTACCAGCTGGGCGCCCATGTTCTCGATGGGATCCTTGAGCTCGATCTCCTTGGCGACGGAAACGCCGTCGTTGGTGATGGTGGGAGCGCCATAGGAGCGCTGGAGCGCGACGTAACGGCCCTTGGGTCCCATGGTGGTGGTTACTGCGTCTGCCAGCGTGTTAACGCCCTTGGCAAGCTTGGCACGCGCGTCGGTGCCAAAAACAATGTCCTTAGCCATTTCTAATATCTCCTCAACTCAAACTGTTTGCTCAGTCAAATGCTGCGATGCGCCCGCGAAAAGCTACGTTGCGTGCGCAGTTTGCAGCCACGTAGGTACTAGTCCTCGATAACGGCATAGATGTCGTCGGCACGAAGCAGAAGCAGGTCCTCGCCGTCGACCTTGACCTCGTTGCCACCAAACTTGCCATAGAAGACCTGGTCGCCCACCTTAACGTCAACAGGAATGCGGTTGCCGTTGTCGTCACGCTTGCCCTCGCCCACGGCTACGACCTCGCCGCGCTGCGGCTTTTCCTGAGCGCCAGAAGAGATGTACAGACCGGTAGAGGTCCTCTCCTCCTTGGGTGCAGGCTTAACGAGCACGCGATCGCCCAATGGCTTAAGTGTCATGGTGCATTACCTCCTCTTGCGGCGTCTTGAGCGACGCCCATACCTGTGCGAGACGGACGCTTTGCGCGCCACGCCCCATAGCCAACGTTGTGTATAGTACCCACCTTTGCGGGTTTATACAACAAGGCTTAGAAAAATCTTACTTTTGGCACTTAGATTTTTTGGGAGGTCTGCGTTGCGGACTCGTCCGACGCGCCGTCCGACTTTTTGCCGGACGGGGCGGGCAGGCGCCCCGCCTCGCGAAGCGCCCGCCGAAGGATAAACTCTACCTGGCCATTTGCGCTGCGCATGTCGTCTGCCGCCCACTTTTGGACGGCTTCCCACACGTCAGGGTCTATGCGCAGCGGATACTGTTTTCGCTTGGCCATGGCGCACCCCCGCCTACTGGTACAGCGTGCCGGTGTTCACCACAGGCTGGGCTTCGGAATCGCCACAAAGCACCACCATGAGGTTGGACGCCATCACGGCCTTGCGGTCGTCGTCAAACTCCACCACGCCACCCTCGCTCAGCTGCGAAAGTGCCATGTCGACCATGCCCACGGCGCCCTCGACGATCTTTTTGCGCGCGGCGATAATGGCCTCCGCCTGCTGGCGGCGCAACATGGCCTGGGCGATCTCCTGCGCGTAGGCAAGGTGGGTCAGTCGCGCGTCGTCCACCTCGACGCCCGCGATCTGGAGCTTGCGGCTCAGCTCGGACTTGAGCGCCTCGGACACCTCCTCGATGTTCGTGCGCAGCGTAATCGTGGTGGCCTTGGCGTCGTCGTCCTCCATGTGGTCGTAGGCATACAGCGACGCCACGTGACGCAGGGCGGTTTCGGTGATCATCTCCACATAGGACTCGTAGTCGTCCACGTCAAACACCGCCTTGGCCGTGTCCGCGACGTGCCACACGATGACCGTGGCGATTTCGATCGGGTTGCCCATCTTGTCGTTGACCTTGATGCGGTCGCCGGTATAGGTGCGTGCCCGGGTCGAAATCTTTGCCACGTGCTTGTGTCCGCCCAGGTTGACCTTGGTGCCCGTGCCGCTGGCTTCGATCGTGGTGGCTTCCGCAGAGCCGGTGCTGCCCAGGCTCTTTGCGTAAAACGGGTTCGCCCAGCGCAGGCCCTCGTCGCGCACGGTGCCCACGTACTTGCCAAAGAGCACGCATACGCGCGCCTGGCCCGGCTGCAGCGTAAAGAAGCCGCAGCTGCAAATGATGCTTGCCGTAAAGAGCACGATGGACAAGAGCAGCATAAGCAGCGGAGACATGCCTCGATGCACCGCCTCCCCCATTAGGACGAACGAGACGATCATCAGGAGCACCGACATCACATACCCCGCGATCGTAACGAACAACATGACCCAACCACTTGCCGCATGGGCCTTCTTCTCCACGCTCATCGTCGTCCCTTTCTCGTATCCAACTCCCCATGAGATGGTATTGGATTCATTATGATATCACTTTGGTTTCTTGTCAAGTGATGACAGCGCGCACATGCGGTCCAGCGCATCCTTGACCTCCCGGTGGCCTCCCGGTCTGCGTGCATGGCCGATTGGGGCGAAATGGCCGATTGGGGCTAGGCCCCTTTCGGCCATTT
>JAGCBF010000081.1 GCA_017652285.1 Atopobiaceae bacterium | reverse complement strand
GGCCTGCGCGCTGCTGGCCTGCGGGGCCTCGAGGGCCGCGGTCGACGCCGCGCTCTCGTCGGCCGGCGTGGGCGCCGTGCCCGCGCTGCACGCGGCGGCCTACGGCACCCGCTTCGCCGAGAACGTCAGATTAAACAATCCGCGCCGGGCCGGGCGAGCCCGCCACGGGCCCTCCACATAAGTCGGCGTCTGTCAGGCGGCGGCGCGGCGGCGCAACATCGTGCGTGCGCGCGCATGGGGCGCGCGCGTTACCGAGAGGACGGTGGTTTCGCCTTGGACGCGAAGGAGAAGAGGCGGGTCGAGCTCGCCGAGCGCAAGTTCGGGCTGATAGCGCCCGCGGTGAACGGGACCTACCCGGACGCCAGCATGGCGGAGTACTTCAGGAGGGTGTGCGCGGAGCCCGTGGGGCTGCCCGACGGCACGGTGGCGAGGCTCAAGCCCTCCACGCTCGCGAGCTGGAGGCGCAGGTACCTGAAGCTGGGCTTCGAGGGGCTCATGCCCAAGGGCCGCAGCGACCTCGGCACGAGCAGGCGCATCGACGCCGACCTGGGCGCCGACGTGCAGGCCATGCGCGCCGAGCACCCGGGGATCAGCGCCAAGATGGTGCACGAGCGGCTCGTCGCGGAGGGCTACGTCGCGGAGGGCGAGCTGTCCGTCGCGACCGTGCAGCGCTGGTTCAAGAACAACCCGCTGCCCGACGGGGAGGCCGCGCCGGCCAAGGACCGCCGCGCCTTCGAGGCGGCGCGGGTCAACGGCATGTGGCAGGCGGACACGCTGTTCGGCCCCTACGTGGGGACGCCCGCGCGCCGCGCCTACCTGCAGGCGATCATCGACGACAAGTCGCGCAAGGTGGTCGCCGCGCGCTTCGTGGAGAGCGACGACGCGCCCGCCTTCCAGGGCACGCTGCGCGCGGCGGTCGCGTCGCACGGCGTGCCCGAGAAGCTCTTCGTCGACAACGGCGGGCCCTACAAGAACGGGCAGCTCTCGCTCATCTGCGGCGGGCTGGGCATCGTGCTCATACACGCCGCCGTGCGCGACGGGGCCGCCAAGGGCAAGATCGAGCGCTTCAACCGCACGCTCCGCATGCGCTTCCTGTCCGTGCTGCCGGAGGCCGCCAAGGAGTCCCTGGGGACCCTCAACGCCGCGCTCGCCAGGTGGGTGGCCTCCTACAACGCCGCCACGCACTCCTCCACGAAGGCGTCCCCCAACGAGGCCTTCGCCGCCGAGGCCGACCGCCTGCGCTGGGTCGGGGGCGGCGAGGACGGGCTCGACGAGGCCTTCCGCAACCGCATAACCCGCAAGGTGGCCAGGGACGCCACGGTGCGCGTGGACCACGTGCTCTACGACGTGCCCATGGGCCTGGTCGGCGAGCGGGTGGAGATACGGTGGACGCCGGGGCGCGAGGGCGACGTGTGGCTGGCCATGCCTGACGGGTCGCGCCGCCGCATAGCCCCCACCGACAAGGCCGCCAACGCCGAGGCCGGCCGCGTGCGCGCCTACTCGGTGGACTGGGTCTCCGGGGAGGTGTCGTGACGTGTCGGAGGACTTCCTGCGCTTCTACAACATGTCGCGCAACCCCTTCTCGAAGGCGCTGCCGACCGACATGGCCTGCCGGACCGAGGACCTGCGCCAGGTCCACGCCCGGCTCGACCACCTCGCGCGCACGGGCGGGATCGGCCTCATCACCGCCGACCCGGGCGCCGGCAAGACCTTCGCCGTGCGCTCCTGGGCCGAGCGCCTCAACCCGAACACGAGCAGGGTGGTCTACCTGTGCCTGTCGACGGTGACCAACATGGAGTTCTACCGCGAGCTCTGCCAGGGGCTGGGGATAGAGCCCTGCTTCAAGAAGACCGACATGTTCCGCGACATACAGGCCTGCGTGCGCTCGCTGGTGGAGGAGCGGCGCGTGCGCGTCACCCTGGTGGTGGACGAGGCCCACTACCTGAGCTCCTCCATCCTCAGGGACCTGCAGATGATAGCCAACTTCGACATGGACTCGCGCGACATGCTGGCCATCGTGCTCGTGGGCCACTCGGTGCTGGCCCAGTACCTGTCGCGCCAGCCCCACGAGGCGCTGCGCCAGCGGCTCGTGGCGACCTATCGCATGCGCGGCCTGGACGCGGACGGCACCGCCGGGTACGTGCGCTCGATGCTGGCCGCCTCGGGCGCCGACCCCGACCTGCTCGACGACGCGGCCCTGGCCTCCGCCCACGCCTGCGCGGGCGGCTCGATACGCCGGCTCAACTCCGTGATGACCAACGCGCTCACCATAGGCGCCCAGCAGCGGGCGCGCGCCGTGGACGCCGAGATGGTGCGCTGCGCCGCCGAGGAGCTGGTGCTGCTATGAGCCACGGGCACCTGACCGTGGGCGAGCTGAGGTCGACGCTGGCGGCGCTTCCCGGCGACGTCGCGCTCGTGGTCATCATACGGGACGAGGACGGGCAGGAGATGTGGGCCGACCGGATCAGCCTCGGCGTCATGGGGGACGCCAGGTGGCGCTCGACATACGCGTACGTGGACGCCTTCGTCAACGCGAGGGTCGACTGGGAGTGGCCACCCGGCGGCTTGGCCGGCGGGGACCGGCCGCCCGGCGACGAGGACGACTGGGAGATCCCGTTCTGACGCGTGGCCCAAGGCGTGCGCGAGGGGCCGGAGGGTTCGAACCCTCCGGCCCCTCGCCTTTGCGCGGGCACGCCGCAAATTGATTAACGTGACGCGCGGTGGTGTCACCAATGTGTCGTTCAACACATGGAGGACGGCGTCAAGCACGAGACGCCGTCCGGGACGATGCAGGGCGGGGTCATCTCGCCCCTGCTCGCCAACGTCTACCTCAACGAGCTCGACTGGGAGCTG
>JAGCBF010000080.1 GCA_017652285.1 Atopobiaceae bacterium | reverse complement strand
TCTCGCATCCCACGCTCTCGCACCACATGCGTGTGCTCCAGGATGCGGGGCTCGTAACGTGCAGGAGGCAGGGGAAGTGGTGCCACTACTCGCTCGAAAGGGGTTCCATAAGGGAGCTTGCCAGCTTCTTCTCCTCCCTTGCCAAGGGGGAGGGTTCAAGTAGCGAGGCTGGTTGCAGCACGTGCTGACGCCTTGCATCGCCTTACGGCCCCTGCCGGCGCTTCAGCAACTGGGCGAAGACGTCCTCGGGCTTGCAGGTGACCAGGCGCGAAGTCGATGTCCTCCTGGTCTTCGCTCAGGAGCGGCAGCCATGCTGTGCTCCAATCCATGCGGTGTTGCCTTGAGTACAGTATCTGTCGCCGTGGCACCATCCCACAATGGGCAAAAGTGTTTCGGGCGTGTCTTATGCCTGGTGTATAACGTGTGGTTTGCTTTTAGGGCCTGTACCTAAGGACGCAAGGCCAAAGTTGAACTGCGTCTTCGACCGAACGTTGCGACTCGCGGAACTACTCAGCGTCGAACTGATTGTGATGCATCAATTTATGCTCGCTCTATCACGCACGTATGGTGTTTGAAGCGTGAGTCGCCACTCGACGCGTCCCTGCTGTAGTTGATGCCCACCAACAGCATGTTGTCGCGATAATGCTCAAGCCGCTGGGGGTATCTCCGCCGCCTTATCTGATCCATGGCCGTGCTGGCGTCCTTGTTATGCTTCAGCTCGACGACGATCACCGGCAGACAAGGTCGCGTGGAGCAGCTCCTTGGAGCGCTCGTACGCCGCAAGCGCACCGGACCATTCCGCGGCCTTCGTGGAGCTCGCGAACTCCGCCATGATCTCGCGATTGGGCACGAACACCTCCTCCCGCTCGTCGTCAAAGCCCAGGTAGCCGAGGTGGATCAGCAGGGACAGCACGTCGTCCCGGCTGTGGAACGTGGCCATGTCGTTTTGGTACGTGGACGTGTCCACGCGCAGGCGGCCGCCGTCCATGAGAAGCGCGACCGCCTCCTTGAGCCCGTCGAAGTCCATGCGGATGTACTCGGCCAGCGCCTCGTACGTCTCGGTCCTGCTCCAGTAGTTCTCGAGCCGCCGGTAGCGGGCCGCGCTCACCACGGACAAGGGCGCGTAGATCTCGTACACGCGGCCATCGCCCGCGTCGGCGCCCGCGCCGTCCACCAACTCCCTGGACGGTCGGTTGGAGAGGCGGTACCCGTCGTACCAGTCCCTCATGGCGTCGAACCTCAGCCCCTTGTCCTCGCAGATCCGCCTGACATCGTCCGAGGTGAAGCCCGCGTACTCCGCGAGAGTCTTGGGCGAGGTCATCGAGTACTCGTCGAACATGTTGAGCGCCGAGTGCTCGCCGTACTTCTTTATCGGCAGGATGCCGGTGATGTATGCCAGCGCGAGAAACTCCTTGTCCTTTAGCCAGTCGCGCATGAAGTCGAGGTACGCCTCCTGCCCGGCCCGGTCCTGCTTGCGCATGCGGAATATCGCGTCCCATTCGTCGACCACGACCACGAACCTGCGACCCGTGTGATAGAAGGCGTCCTCCATGGTCTGCACCAGGTCCTCCTGGTCGAGGTAGTCGGCGTCGGGATAGCACCTGACGATGTCTCTGGCCACGAGCCTCTGGAGGTGCACGAGGGCGTCCTGAGGCCTCGCGTCTCTCTTGAGGAAGTCGGTCATCACGACGCGCACGACGTCGAACGCCCCGAGGTAGGCATCCCAGGGGAGCTCGTCCCCACCGACCAGGACGGGCTCAGTCCCAGCGATGTCCCTCTGCGAGAAGAGCTCGCGGGCGTCGGCACCATGGCCATAGTACGCGCACACCATGCTTATCGCCATCGTCTTGCCGAACCTGCGCGGCCGGGACACGCTCACGTATTGTTGCTGCGTGCCGACCACCGAGTTGAGGAACGCGAGCATCCGCGTCTTGTCCACGAAGACTTCCGACCTCACGGCCCTCTCGAACGCAGCCTTCCCCGGGTTTAGGTATTTCCCCATGGTTCCTCCCATGCGACCTCTTGTCCTCATTGTAGCATCCGAGTGTCACCTTGGTACCAGGTGCCTTTTGTTACACGCGACCCCCGGGACTACAGATGACTTACGGTCGATGCGAGTACAGCCAGCGGGTGCCTCGCCAGGTTCGGTCGTTGCCTACGCCACGAAGTCGCGCTTCTCGGAGATGCGAAAGCAGGTGCGGCGACGCTTGATGAACCACCTGCCGTCGACCTTCACGTATTGGTCGGCGTAGCGCACGTAGTTGGTGGCGATGACATCATGTCCGTCCTCGTCGCTCACGAGCGTGGCCATGCGATAGTTGGTGCCCGTGGCGAACTGCGAGTAAGCAGAAGGAACCTCGTAGCCTGACGCTTCTACCTATTTCGCCATAGCCGAATTGGGCGGATGCCGCCGAGCGTCGGTTCGATGCGCGGCCCCCTGCATGACAGTAAAGCGTGCTGGCACCGTAGACGAGATGGGTGCGCTCGTGGCCTTCCTCATGGGGCCGGAGGCGACTTTCATCACCGGAACCGACATCCTGTGCGACGGTGGGTCGACGGCAGCCTATTGGTACGGTGACCTGCAATATCTCCAGGAGGGCTGGAGCCAGTCGTAAGGCACGAGTCTTTGATCAGGGAGGCGCGTCCCAAGGGCAGCGTCTCCCCTCACCTAGGCCTCAAGACCTACTCCTCCCAAAGGCACGCGCCCCGGGTCTCGATGACGTGCTTCATCCAGTCGTAGCTCTTCTTCGTGGTGCGGCGCAGGGTGCCGTTGCCCTTGTCGTCCATGTCGACGTAGATGAAGCCGTAGCGCTTGGCCATCTCCCCCGTGGAG
>JAGCBF010000079.1 GCA_017652285.1 Atopobiaceae bacterium | reverse complement strand
TTTGGACAGTCGGCGGGTGAGCCCCACTACATCGGTGTCGCGCGTGGCATGCTGCAGCGCTTTGCCAATATAGGCAGTTCCTTAGTAGGACTCGTAGCTGCTTTCTAGATCGTATTGGATTTCGTCGCTGTAGTCCGTATCGTCGTAACTGTCTTCCTCATACGAGCTATCGTAGTCCGAGTCGTATTCTTCGGACTCTTCGGACTCGTCTTGCCCTTCGCTGTCATACTCATCCTGGTCGGACTCGTCTTGTTCGTCATCAGCTTCTTGGTTGCTGTTCGAACGCGCATTGTTCTGTTCGTACATGCTCTTAAGGTCGTCTAAGCTGTAGGGAGAAGAGCTTTCGCCCTCGTTGTCGCCCTGATCGGGAAGCGAGGTGGGCTTTGGGCTTTCCTTAACCGTAAGGCCAAGATTTTTGACTTCCGTAAGGTCTTGACCAAGGTTTTCCACCACGATGTCGTATGAGCTGCGATCAAGCATCCAGCCTTCGCCAGAAAGCGAGGGGTCGCATACGCATGCGCTGCCATCCGGGCCGGTCACGAGCACCAGGGCACTGGATTCTTGCACGCCGTAGTCGTTCGTACGTAGCACGGGCACCGCCAAGGCATCGGAAAAGCCAAAGTAGCGCAGACAATAGCTGGAGGTCGCCGCATAATCGTACACGTCGCCCGCGCCACCTTGCCCCAAGGCAGGATTGCCCGTCGAGAAAAAGTTGCGCATGAGGGCGACGTCCCAGTCGTTGCCCGCAGGCTTTTGGTCCTGCTCACGCTCCTCGTATGCGCTCCACACGATAGCGTCGTAAACCGTCTCTGCGTTCTGCGCAGCCGTATAGCCGTCCATCGAAAGCGCGTCGCAGAACTCCTTGATCTGGATATCCAGATCCTGGTTTCCCATGCTAAAGGTTCCAGAGGCCGTCCAGGGGTCCTCGACCCCCTGGGCCACGGCATCGTCCATTACGGGCTCTTCGCTTGCCACCGGTGCCGCTTCCTCCGCCACTGGCTCTGGCTCGGCCGGAGGAAACACCCAACGATACAACAGGACCATCGATACGAAGGCAAGCACGATCGAGCAAATCGGCAGCAGCCTGCGCGTGGTCAAAGAACCCCTCGAGGGCTTTTCCGCCTTGTTAGACGCATGTGTGTCACGGCTGCCCGTCTGCTTGTGCGGGTTCTGGCTATTGGATGGAGTCGCCGTGCGAGCCGTCTCGCGTTCCGCGTGCTTCTTCTCGTCCGCCATGCGACACATCACCTCCCTGCGGTGTGTTCAGCGCCTGACCAGGCGTCGTCGCTTGTGTCTGTTGCTTCTTATTCCCCTGCGGATGCGTGGCAATGTATTCGTCCCAGGTGTCGTCCAAAAGCGCCTGCACCACGTCGCCCTCCACCGTCTCGCGCTCCAACAGCACCTGCGCCATGGTGTGCATTTGTGCCTGGCGCTGGCTCAACACCTCGCGAGCCCGCTGATGCGCCTCGCGCATGATACGCTCGACCTCGTCGTCAATGCGCTTGGACGTCTCGGCAGAAAGGTCGTTGTGGTTGGCCCAGTCGCGGCCCAAAAAGACCTCGTGCTGCGCCTCGCCATACACCTGGGTGCCCAGCTCCTCGCTCATGCCGTAGCGAGTGACCATCTCGCGCGCCATCTTGGTCGCACGCTCCAGGTCGTTGCTTGCTCCGGTGGTGATGTCGTCGCAGAACAGCTCCTCGGCCGTACGGCCCGCCAGCAACACGGCAATCTGATCCAGCATGCCGTCGCGCGTCTCCAAAAAGCGATCTTCCTCTGGCAGCTGCAGCGTATAGCCCAAGGCTCTGCCACGAGCGATGACGCTGATCTTGTGCACCGGATCCGAGTTT
This sequence comes from Atopobiaceae bacterium, assembly GCA_017652285.1. Classification (GTDB taxonomy): domain Bacteria; phylum Actinomycetota; class Coriobacteriia; order Coriobacteriales; family Atopobiaceae; genus RUG440. Next base: position 660 of record JAGCBF010000079.1, on the reverse strand, counting down.
TCCAGCACGTGCCCCACCAGCGCATGGCCACATTCGTGATACGCGATGGTCATGCGCTCCGACTCCGTCATGACGCGGGCCTTCTTTTGCGGACCGGCAACCACGCGCTCCATGGCCTCCTCGACCTCGTCCATGGTTATGACGTCCTTGTGACGACGAGCCGCCAAAAGCGCCGCCTCGTTCATGAGGTTGGCCAGGTCCGCGCCGGTAAAGCCCGGCGTCAGCTTTGCCAACGACTCGAAGTCTATGCTGCTGTCCAAGGGCTTGTTGGCCGCATGCACGCGCAGGATCTGCTCGCGACCGGCCACGTCCGGCCTGTCCACGGTAATCTGGCGGTCAAAGCGACCAGGGCGCAGCAACGCCGGGTCAAGGATGTCCGGACGGTTGGTGGCCGCGATCAGGATGACCGCGGTGTTGTCCTCGAATCCGTCCATCTCTACCAGCAGCTGGTTAAGGGTTTGCTCGCGTTCGTCGTGTCCGCCACCCAAACCAGCACCACGCTGACGTCCAACAGCATCGATCTCGTCTATAAACACGATGGAGGGAGAAGACTCCTTGGCCTGCTTAAACAGGTCGCGCACGCGCGAGGCGCCCACACCCACGAACATCTCTACAAAGTCTGAGCCCGAGATGGAAAAGAAAGGTACACCGGCCTCGCCC
>JAGCBF010000078.1 GCA_017652285.1 Atopobiaceae bacterium | reverse complement strand
GGACGTGATAATCTCCCCCGCCTCCAAGAGGCCGAGGATGCGCTCGTATTGCGTTCTCTTGTCCATTACTCCTCCAATCGGTTGAAGTCGGCGGTCACCTTGTTGAGGAACGCCTCCTCGTTGTCGCCGTACTCCAAGTCGGTCAACGTGTAGATCGCCGATGCGCCGCCGATGAGGAACTGCGCGAGCTGCGCGTCATCGGTCAGCTTGGCAGCTTGCAGGAGCCTCCCCGCGCATCGGTTGAAGTCGGCCACGGAGCCCGTGACGGTAGTCCTGATGTTCATGACAGCCAACTTTCTATTACTTGCGTGGGTATGCCGAACATCTTATGGCAGTCTGAAACGGAGCCGCCATGAAGCAGGAATATGAGCGCACCTTCGCGTTTCGTTTGATGCTCTCTTTGCTTTTCCAGCTTCATCCTCATGCGAAATGCTTCAGGATTGTGTTTTTTCGGCATCAGGTACTCGTTCGGGTCAACGACACGCCCGTTGAATGCGTATTCCTCTTCCTCGCACGTCCATTTAGACTCGTCCGTGTCTCGTTCCAGGATTGCGATGCGCAGGCATTCTCGATAGTCATGGTCGTCGTAAGGTACGCCGAACCTGATTTCATAGAAACTCATGCGCTCAACTCCCTCTTGGCTTTCAGTAGCTTGCGCCGCTGCTTGTACTTCTCGTTGTAGCGCCTGCGGTATGCGCTCAATTGCTCCATGTTCTCGATAGACCACGCTCTGGAGCGGGCGAGGCATTCCTCGCGGTGCTCCTTGTAATACTCACGATGTCTCGCTAGGAGCTTGTCCCTGTTCGCGTAGTAGTATTTCTGGCTGTACGCCGACGACTTGCCGGGGTTGTTCCTACGCCATTCGCGCTGGTATGCCGCATGGCATTCGCGGCAGATGGTGTTCAGCCCGTCCTTGTTCCTCGTGACCTTCGAGAATGCGTCGAGCGGCTTGACCTCGCCGCAGTGGGCGCACTTCTTCGTGTCCATCGCTACCCCCACGTCTGCATGAGGTAGCTGATGATCTGCGGGACTCCGAGGATGACGGCGACCGCTAGACACGCGACCGCCGTTGCCTTTATAATGTCCCTTGGTTCCTGGGGCACGAGCGAGTAGTTCGTGCTCCTTCTTTGTTGATGCATTCGCACCTCCTTTTCCCTGCCGCCCTCGAATCAGGCTCCAACACGCACGGCTGCCTATGAAGGAAAAAGCGGAAACCTCGCCAATGGGCAACAGCCGTTACGCCGTTTTGAACGCGCCGGGGCGCGGAAAGGAGGGGCACACGTCCGGAGCCCGTTCCGAGAGCGGCATTTTTACATTCCATACAGGTGGCGCGGTCTCTCCATCCGCGTTGCCCCACCTTCTTTGTCAAGGTGCGACAGGAGCCTCTAGGGTCGCGGCTCGGTGTCGAAGAGATAATCGAGGGACATATCAACGAAAAGCGCGTCCCGCAGCTTCTTGCACTGTGCGAACGTGATGTCCGTGGTGCCGTTGATGCGGTTACGCGCCGTCCTGTCGGTGGTCTCCCATGCTGCCGCCAAGTCCGCTACCGAGTAGCCCATGCGGCTCATCTCTGCGCTAAGGTTCGGGTATAACATCTTCACCTCCGTTTTACCCCATCGGGTAACTCCTGATTGGATATTACCCAAATGGGTAAATGATTGTCAACTAGATTTTTTCCAAATAGGGTAAAATGTGTGCGTATTGTGAAAGGGGCACGCCATGAAGACAATGCGCGACTTGGAGAATCTGATTACGGAGCGCGGATACAACCTGCTATCGTTCTCCGCATATATCGACGTACCGCAGACAACGATCTACAACCTGTTCCGACGCAATAAGGACATGGAGAATGCTAGCTTCAGGGTATATCGTGCCATAGCCAAAGGTTTGGACATGACGAGCGACGAGCTCTACGAATGGATGCACTCATGAGCATCACCAAGCGGAAGAGGAAGGACGGCTCGACCGTCTACGACGTGACGTTGGAGTACGGCACCATAGATGGCAAGCGAGACCGCCGCAAGAGGACGTTCCCCACCCTCAAGGACGCGCAGGCGGCCGAGAGGGACGCGGAGCGGCTGAGGGGTGCCATGAGGCATCAGGGGCGGTTGAAGTTGGGCGAGTACATAGCCCGCTACTACTGGCCGATAGCGTCGAGGAGATTACAGGCCACCAGTCAGGACACCTATAGGCGTGAGATAGACAAGCGGATACTGCCCATATTGGGTGATTGCTTCCTAGAGGAGTTGGATCGTCTCAAGATACAGAGGCTGGTGGATAGCTGCCCCACGGAGGCGGTCGGCAGGAAGTGCCACGGGGTCTTGAAGACGATATTGAACGAGGCGGTAGGCGACGGGTTCATAATCAGCAACCCAGCCTTGGCGAGGTACGCCATGCCGCCCAAAGGCAATAAGAGGGATAACGGTCTGATATTGGGGGACTTCCCTACCATAAGGGAGTACGTGGAGACAGTGAGGAGGGACGCGCCGCCCGCCATTCAGAGGCTCGTGGTGAGCGGGCTGCTCTTGGGATTGCGCCCGGAGGAGCGGTACGCGCTGGACTGGGAGGACATAGGCATGACCACGGTCAGCGTGACCAAGGCGTATGTGATAGCGAAGGGCGGGCCAGTATTAAAGGAGACGAAAACGACGGGGAGCAACAGGGTGATTCCCTTCTCGCCCGACTTCTTCCAGTTCATGGTGAGCCAGAGCCGATTGAGCGGGCCGTGGATTGTTGGGAGGGATGGCGAGAGGCTGTCGCCCTCGACTGGCAGGAAGATGTGGACGCGCTACCTGGATGCGCACCCTGAACTTGAGAGGATTACCCTCGAGAACATGCGGCACTCGTTCGCCACCGCTTGCTAGAAGGCTGGGATGAACGTGGAGGACGTGAGCAGGATGCT
>JAGCBF010000011.1 GCA_017652285.1 Atopobiaceae bacterium | reverse complement strand
GTCAAGGACAAGCTCGAGACCATGGGTCTCGGCCTCAAGGCGTAGGCGTCGCTAAGTACTGCATAGGAGCAACAACATGAGGCACAACAAGAAGAGGGGAATGAAGCTCGGTACCGATGCCAGCCACACCAAGGCCATGAAGAAGAGCCTCGTCGGTGCCCTCCTCGCCAATGATCGTATCAAGACCCTCGAGTCCCGCGCCAAGGCCATCCGTCCGGATGTAGACCGCGTCATCACGTGGGCCAAGAAGGGCGACCTCGCGAGCCGTCGTCTTGCCATCGCCAAGGTTGGCGACAAGGAGATCGTGCGCGAGGTGTTTGAGAAGGCCGCCCAGGGCCTGTGGGCCGACCGCAACGGTGGGTATACCCGCATCATGAAGCTTGGGCGCCGCAAGGGCGACAACGCCGAGGTCGTTATCATCGAGCTCGTCAACGAGCCCGTGGCACCGAAGGCCGCTCCTGCCGTCACCAAGGTGGAAGAAGCCGCTGACGCCGAGTAGACCTTCTCGCATAGGTACTGCACAGGGGACATGCCTTTACCGGCGTGTCCCCTTCTTCAAATAAGAGGCCAAAACTGGCCGATTGGGGCTAGGCCCCTTTCGGCCAAAACCGAGAAACTGGCCGATTGGGGCTAGGCCCCTTTCGGCCAACCCCGAAGGGGGAGTGCGGTGGGCGTGCACAACAAGCAGTTGGTGCTCAAGGTTGGCTATCGCGGTGCGGCGTTTGCCGGATATGCGGAGCAGGAGGGTCAGCGCACCGTTGCCGGCGAGCTCAGGCGTGCGTTGGAGACGTTGTTGCACAGACAATGCGAGCTGACGTGCGCCGGCCGCACGGATGCGGGCGTATCGGCCCTTGGCCATTACGTGAGCCTGCCCGTAAGCGACGAGGAGCTGCAGCGCGAACCTCGCCGTCTTTGGCGCTCACTTATGGCGATAACTCCCGAGGACGTGTCGATTCGCGGCCTCTACCTTGCACCAAAGGACTTTTCGGCGCGCTTCGACGCGCTCGGGCGCACCTATCGCTATCGCATTGCCTGCGGAAACGCTCAGCCCGTGCTCGCCTGGAACCACGCATGGTGGCTCAGGTCACCCATTGATGCCCAGGCCATGCACGAGGCCGCGCAGCTGCTGGTGGGCGAGCATGACTTTAGGAGCTTCTGCAAGGTCAGTTCCGCACAAAAGCTGCTTGCCGACGGTCGGTCCACCAACCGATGCATTCGTCAGCTCAAAGTCAGCGCAGTCAACGAATGCGGAGAAGACCTCGTCGCAATTGACGTCGAGGGTAACGCGTTCTTGCACAACATGGTGCGCATCATGGTCGGTTCGCTCGTGGAGGTAGGTCGTGGCAACCGACCCGCAAGCTGGATGGCAGAGGCCCTCGCGGCATGCGATCGGCGTGCCGCCGGTCCCACGGCCCCGGCAAAGGGCCTGGTGCTGCAAGACGTGACGTATCCAACAGACGTGCTGGGAGTCTGGGAGTAAGAGTGGCAACTGCGCGCGTGTCAAAGGACTCTGCGAGTTTTGGTGCCATCGTGTTAAAACGCTGTATTTGGTGTGGCTTCACGGTCTCTCAACATGCGTTTGCCCGATGCCTGATATGGTAAAACATGTTGCGGTTATCGAGTGATGAAGGGACGCTGGGGTATGCCGGTAGGCTCTATAAGCTATCCCATGGTTACTATCATTATCCCTGCATATAACGTGGAGGGATACGTTGCTCGTGCTATAGAGAGTATTCAGCGGCAAACCTTCACCGACTACGAGCTAATCGTGGTGGACGACGGCTCCACCGATCGCACGGGGGACATCATCCGCCAGTTTACGCGCCACGACCTGCGGATCGTTGACTTTCACCCAAGCAACGGCGGCGCACCCGCAGCGCGTAACCTCGCGCTCGATCACGCGCACGGCAAGTACGTCATGTTTATGGACGCCGATGACTGGGCCGAGCCGTCGATGCTTGCAGACATGGTCCGCTTTAGCGAAGAGCATCACCTCGAGCTTGTGATCGCCGGCTTCTACATCGACACGTACTATGGCAGGGGAGACGAGCACACGACCGAGCTCAAAAGCAGGCCGACGGCCGTGTATCCCACGCAGCACGACTTCCGCGTGGCGGCGGCGCAGCTGTTTGACCAAAACCTGTTGTACTCGCCATGGAACAAGCTCTTTTTGCGCGAGCGCATCGAGCGCCTTGGGCTGCGCTTTCGCCCGACGTTTTGGGACGACTTCCCCTTTGTGCTGGACTACATTCGCGACGTCGAGCGCGTGGGCGTAACCGAAAAGGCGTATTACCACTTCATCCGTCAGCGCGAGGATTCCGAGACCGCGCGTTGGCGCCCCGACATGTACGACAAGCGTGAAGAAGAGCACGGCTGGATGCTCGACCTCTACCATCACTGGGAACTCGATGGCGATCCGACCAGCATGGAGGTCGTCCAGCGACGCTATATCGAGCGGCTGGTGGGATGCATCGAAAACGTCTGCAACCCGTCGTGCGAGCTGCCCGCAAGCGAAAAGATCGACCTTATCGACGCCATGATCACGAGCGATCGCGCCCAGCTTGCGGTTGCCATCGCGCGGCCGCGCACGAACATGATGAAGACCATGCTCCTGCCCATCAAGCAGCAGAACGCGCGCTTGGCGTATCGCGAAGGATGCCTCATATCGTTTGTAAAGTCGCACAGCACCCGCGTGTTTGCCACGCTCAAGGCGCGCCGTTAGGCGCGCGCCTAGCGCGGGAAGTGCTCTCGCAAATCCGCGGCAGCCTGTGCGGGCGCAACGGCTCCCACGATGGCCCGACCGACCAATACCAGCTCCGGCTCCCGTGCGACGACCTCGTCTATGTTGTCCTCGTTGATGCGTCCCACGATGGCGGGCAGGGCCTTGCCCGTGGTGTTGGACCGAATGAGGTCGAGCTCGCGCAGTGGGTCGTCGTAACCCAGCACGGACGCGAGCGCGCGGGCAAGTCCCGGCCGTGCATCGGACAAGGGATTGCTCGCGAGCTGACGATCCTCAAAGCCCGTGTGGGCGCACAGGTACCGCACGCCTAGCTCCTCGAGCTCCCAAGCGCGCGAGCCGATGTCCGCCACGCCCGTGAGGTCGGCCATGATGACGCCGCCGGCCAGATCTGCGGCAGCCACGGCACCCTCTATGGTCTGGTCTGCCGCAAGGCCCATCACGGTTACGATGGTCGCCCCGCTGGCAAAGCACCGCGACGCAATGTAGTGGCCGGAGTTCACGATCTTGGCATCGGCGCAAATGGACATCTGTGGAAACTCCGCCCTAAGCTCGCGCACGAGCTTGAGTCCCTCCTCAATGATCAGTGGGTTTCCCACTTCGACGACGTCCACGTATTCGTGAATCTGCTCTACGAGGTCGGCGCACTCGTTCAGACGCGGCGTATCCAGGGTAACCTGCAGCTGCATGGGGCAACCTTTCGTTATGGTGGGGAGAGACGCTCCTATCCTAACATGTTGCCAGCCCTTGCGCGCGTGCGTCCCGATGCACGGTATAAACAGACGGGTGACCCCCTTGCCGAGTTGCAAAGAAGCCACCTCCAACGTGCTGTGCCTATCGCCCGCAGGTCTAATCCAAGCTTTTGCGCGATGGACTTGCATGATGCTCTTTTCGTTTGCATCGATGAATCGTGGGCAAACCCACGCCTGCCATGCCGACGGCGCGGTATTATCGACCATGACATAGATAGACTTTGGGAGGTGTCCATGCTTACTCGCAACAATCACTCACACGTACTAAAAGCCCGGCTTGCGGGAGCATTTGTCGTTGGCGCGCTCGCTTTGAGCGGCCTTGGTGCGCCGGCGTATGCCGAGGAGGTCGTAACCGGTGGCATAACGGTAGACGACGCACAGGCACAAGAGTCTCTTGAGCTTGTCGACCAGTCCGATGGCTTGCAGGCCGCAGACGACGCGATCGTATTGGAAGACCAGGATGTGTCGCTTGTGGCCCAAAGCGTGCCCAGCGCGGTGGATGCGGCTCTTATCAAACTGGTCGACAACGAGACGTACGTCGCGATCAAAAGGGTCCTGGAACTCAACAACGTCAAGTTGAGCGACGAGGCGGTCATCACGAGCGCACGTCAGGCCTACAGTGAGCTGCCGCTCGACACAAGGCAGAGCATCGAGCAGCTCGTCCCCCAGATTCCAGACACCATCGCCAAGGCGGAGGAACAGCTTGCGGAGCTTCGCAAGTCCGAGCAGGTCATCACCGCAACGGACAAGAGCGTGGCCATGGGCAAGACTGTCAAGCTCGGCGCCACGACCACAGGCAACGGCAAGCTGACCTATGGCTGTTCCAATACGGCGGTGGCGACGGTAAGCTCCAAGGGCGTGGTAACGCCACTTTCGGTCGGGACGGCAAAGGTCATCATTACCGCTGCCTCCACCGACACGTATAGGGTCGCGGTCAAGACGGTGAACCTCACCGTTACAAAGGGCAAGCAAACAATAACCGCCGCAGACAAGACCGTGTTCGTTGGAAAGAAGTCCAAGCTTGGCGCCAAGACGTCCGGCGATGGCGCGCTTACCTACAAGAGTTCCAACACGAGCATCGCCACCGTCAGCTCGACGGGCGTCGTGGCGGGCAAGAAGGCGGGCAGTGTCACCGTCACGATCACGGCGGCGGCTACCAAAAACTACAACAAGGCGACCAAGCGGGTGGTCGTGACGGTTTCCAAGCTGGACAACACCCTTTCGGTCGCGGCAACCAAGCCTACGGTTACGGCTTCGCGCAAGACGCTTGCGTCACGAGCTGTCGTCCTGTCTAGAAACGTCAAGGTCTCCAAACCCGTGGGCAAGGTGACCTATGCAAACGTGAGCACCGACGCGACGGCAAAGAAGTTTGTGGTCAACGCAAAGACGGGCAAGGTCACGATTCCTGCCGGCACCAAGGCGGGAACGTACAAGGTCAAGATCAAGGTCGTCGCCGCAGGCGATGCCACTCACCTCAAGGCAGCCAAGAAGGCCACCTACAACGTGCGGGTGAAGTAGTGATTGGGCTGAGTGGCGCGACGCCCAACTCCTTGCGCCACTCAGCCCTGCAGCTGTTCTGTCACCAGGTCCGCGGCGCGCTCGCACGTGACGGCGAACTCATCCGCAAACGTGCCCTTTAGCTTTCGCAGCGCCCAATCCGCCACGCTCATCCTTCCGGGCGGCCTGCCGATTCCCACACGCACGCGGGCAAAGTCGGCCGTTCCCAGCTTGGCCTTTATCGACTGCAGTCCGTTGTGCGCGTTTAGGCCACCGCCAAACTTGTCACGCACCTCTCCCGCAGGTAAGTCGACCTCGTCGTGCACGACCAAAATCTCTTCTGGTCGCACGCGCAGCTCGCGTGCCAGCTTGCTCAGCGGTCCGCCGGAGGTGTTCATGTAGCCTTGTGGCTTGGCCAGCACCACCTCGCGGCCGGCCACCCGCACGGTCGCGACCATGCACCCCGCTTGGCTCTTCCAGTATCGTGCGCCGAACCGCTCTGCCAGCGCGTCCACGGTAACGAAGCCGGCGTTGTGCCGCGTCAGCGCGTATTCCTCGCCGGGATTGCCCAGTCCCGCCACAATTCGAATGGGTTTTTGCTCTGGCATGCATGCCTCCAAACGATACAAAAAAGAGCGTCCCCTTTGCTTGGCGGATTCCAAGGTCGTGGATGGTCCGCACGAAGCAAAGGGGACGCCTCTCTTCGTTTTGCTACAGGTTAAGGTCGCCGCCAAAGATCTCGGTGGTGGGTTGGTTGCAATACACGTGGTGGATGGCCTCGGCCATCTCGCGCGCGACCGACACCATCTTGATCTTGGAGCCCGGCTGGTTGGCCACGGCACACGGCACGGAGTCCGTCACCACGACCTCCTCGATCGGCGCGTTCTCCAGCCGCTCGATCGCCTTGCCAGTAAACAGGCCGTGCGTGGCGCACACGTAGATGTCGCCCGCACCCATTTGCTTGAGCTTGTCGAGCGACCCGCACAGCGTGCCTGCCGTGTCGATCATGTCGTCGTTAATGATGCAGGTCTTGCCCTTGATGTCGCCAATGATGCCCATGACCTCGGCCTTGTTGTGGCCGGGACGGCTCTTGTGGGCAATGGCGACCGAGCATCCCAGGTGGTCGGCAAGCTTCTTCGCCGCCTTGGCGCGACCCATGTCCGGCGACACGACCACGGTGTTTTCCCAGTCAAAGTTCTTGGCCATAAAGTAGTCGCCAAGCAGGTACAGCGCGGTAAGGTGCGTAACGGGAATGTCAAAGAATCCCTGGATCTGGCCCTGGTGCAGATCAAGCGTAATGATGCGGTCAAAGCCTGCGGTTTCCAGCAGGTTTGCCACCAAGCGTGCCGTAATGGGCTCGCGCGAATCGCTCTTGCGGTCTTGGCGTGCGTATGCGTAATGGGGGATAACCGCCGTCAGCGTGCCCACCGACGCGCGCACGGCGGCGTCGCCCGCCACCAAGAGCTCCATCAGCAGGTCGTTGATGTTGCTCCCGGCGATGGATTGAACAATAAACACCTCGTCGCCGCGAATCGACTCGTCAAAGCGAGCGTAGGTTTCGCCGTTGGCGAACTTTTCGAGCTTAAGGCCGCTCAGCTCCAAATGCAAAATCTGCGCGATGCGCCGTGCCAGCTCGGGGTTGCCCGTACCGCTGTAGAGCTTGATCTCTTTTTCGACGTTAAGCGGCTTGCTCAGGTTTTCGTACATGTATGCTTCCTCCTGCGTTGTCGTGCGCTAACCTGCGTTTTTGTCTGTTATATGGTAGTGTCGTGTGTTGCGGTCTGCTCCACCACGGAGCCGTTGGCAACGCGCACGTTGGTCAGCTGCGTGTTGGGGCCAATGACGCAGTCATCGCCAATGGTGGTCGTGCCCCACAGCATGGTGTTGGGCAAAAGCTCGGTGTCGCGGCCCACGCTGACCTCCGCGCCAACCCAAACCACATTGGGGTCTAGCATGGTAACGCCCTCGCTCATGAGCCGCTCGTTAATGCGCAGCTGCATGACCTTGGTCGCCGTGGCCAGCTGGACGCGCGAATTGATTCCCAGCATCTCGCTGTAGTCATCTGCGCACACGGCGCTTACCGCCTCGCCCATCTCCACATAGATGCTGACCATGTCGGTAAGGTAGTACTCGCCCTGCGCGTTGTTGGTGCCAATCTTGTCGATGTTCTCCGACAAGCGCTTGCCGCAAAAGCAAAAGATGCCCGAGTTGCATTCCGTGAGCGTCTGCTGCTCTTCCGGTGTGCAGTCCTTGTGCTCCACGATGGCTTGCACGGAGCCGTCCTCCAAGCGGCGGATGCGTCCGTACCCCGTGGGATTGGGCGGGCACATGGTCAGCACGGTGCAGGCGTTGTGGTTCTTGCGGGTCTCGTCGATAAGGTCGCGGATGGTGTCGGCTCGTACCAAGGGAGTGTCTCCGGTAAGAACCACGGTGGGGCCCACAAAGCCGCCGATGGCGTCGCGCACGCAGCGCACGGCATGGCCGGTCCCCAAACGTTGTGCTTGCTCTACGCATTCTACGTCCGCGTCATGCTCAAAAATCGCACGCACCTCGTCGGCCCCGTTGCCAACTACCACAATGATGCGGTCGGCTCCGGCCTTGCGGGCGGCATTGACCGACCACCATACAAGGGGCTTGTCCAACAGTTTGTGTGCAACCTTGGGATGGCGGGACTTCATGCGCGTTCCTTCGCCGGCGGCGAGAACGATCGCGTTGATGGGCATAGTGCCTCCAAGCTTATAGCTAGACGTCCCAGACGTTTTCATTCTACCGTAGTTCCTGCCGCATGGGCGGAAAACACATCTAATGCGGAACTTGCGTCAAGCCGCAGGCCGACCATGTTTGTTTTCCAAGAATATTCAAAAAAAGAGGACTATGTAAAGGGACTTTTCTCTATAATACCGACGCTTGCAGTCTGCGAAAGGTTAGTTGCTATGGACGATGTCGTTGAAGTTGATATTATAGGGTTGTTTAGAAAGAACGCCCTCTTGTTGGTCTTGGCAACAGTGCTCATGGGTGCCGCGGCATTTGGCGGCTCCTTCCTGATGCCAAACGAGTACACGGCCTCTACCAGCATGTACGTACTCGTACGTAACGAAGAGAACTCGGCGTCCATCACGCAGACCGAGCTCAGCTCCGCGCAGATGGTGGCTACGGACGTGGTGACCATCATGACGTCCGATCGCGTTAAGAACGACGTGGCGGAAGACATGAAGCTCGAAAACCTTAACGGGTACAAGCTCAACATTACCAACTCCACCAACACGCGCATGATCACGCTCAGCGTTACGGGCAGGGACCCCGAGCTTACGGCAAAGGTCGCCAACGCCATCGTCAAGGACACGTCCGACGTGGCCATCGAGGTCATGGACATCAAGTCGGTCAACGTGATCGACCAGGCCACTCCTCCCACCGCCCCCTCCGGCCCGCGCCACCTCATGATCGGCGCCGTCGGTGCCGCCGCGGGATTCGCGCTGGCCTTTGCGATCGCCTTCATGCGCGACGCGCTCGACACGCGCATTCGTAGTGGCGAGGACGCGTCGAGTCTCATCGGCGTGCCGGTGGTCGGGCACTTCTCCAAGATCGAGTCTCTATAGCACCCGGCGCTCAGTCTTCTCCATGTACGGCTCCGGCGCGGGCAGGCCAAGGAGTGCGTAGAGCTTGGCGACCGCCGCGTCCACGGATTCCAGTCGGTCAAACGGCACCAGGTACGGATGCAGCAACGCTCCCTCGGCCCGGTAGCGCGACCGTGCCTGCGCGTTGGTCACTATGTAGGCACGCAGTTCGCGCAGTGTGGCGCGGCTGTAGCCCTCGGCGCGCGTATGTACGTTCCACCTGCTGTGCTCCATGCGCAGTAGCCATTCGTGGCTGCGCGGGTCATCGCTTGATAGGTCTGTCGCACGTGCGGGCGTAGCCTTGCAGTAGTCGATGTAGCGAAGAATGGCGGTCAGCGTGGGGTCGTCGCGCCCGTCGTCACGCCGTTTGGAACGCTTGATTTCGCCAAAGTCCGCGCCCCAGCGAATCGGCAGGTCGCTGATGTCGTACTCGGTATCCCGCGCGATTCGCGCCAGGGCAAACAGGCGGTACTTGGCATGCAGCTTCGACGCGCGCACCTGTCGCAGCTCGTAGTCCGTGTCGCGGTCCTTGTTCACGATGACGCAATCGTAGGTGTACGTATGGGACGGCGACCCTATCAGCTTGATGTGCCGCCTGCCGCTGCTGATAACCGGCGACTTTGCGAGCTCGTCGTCGTCCACCACGCCCAGGATTAGCGACATCGACTCCCGCCGCCGTTCCTCGGCGCGCTTCGCGCGGTCGGTGCATCGGGCAAGCCGTTCGATGTGAGCGCGCTCCAAGACCTCGCGCGTGCGCAGCGCCACTTGCGTGGTGAGGTCGTCGGCGCCCAGGCAGATGAACACGTACGTTATCGTCGTGCTGTTGTCGCGAATGAAGCGCAGGTACTCGTCGCCGAGCGCGTCAAACGGATGAAACTCCACGCGCAGCTCCATGGACGGCTCCTCGCCCAGCGCCTTGTCGCTCAAGAGCTCTGGCATTCGCGCTTTCAAGCGCCGCTTGACCAGGCACGACGTGGGGTCGTCCGGATCCTTGACGTTATCTATAACGTCAAACCTATACGACATGCCGAACATGCGGCTGCAGGACAAGGCCAGCCGCAAGAACTCCGTGCCCACGTGCCCGGCGCCGACGATGACGACGTGTCGCGTGGGCTCGTCGACCATGTTTTGTTGCCAGTCGAGGTAGCGCTTCTGTGCGGTCTGCCGGTCGCTGTTGCCGCGCCGGCGGGGGAGGGGCGGACAAGGCCCCGTAAGGAACAGCGGATACTCGCTCAGCGTCTTCTCGACGAGGTTGCGCGTCCAGTCAACGCAGCGCACGGTGGCCGCGTTGGGCGCGGGCGGGTGGCCCTGCTTGCCCTTGGGGCCAATATGGCCAGCCATTATGTTTCCCATGCTATAGAACTCGGCGATGGCGAAGATAGACACCTTTACGTGCTCGTTCTTCTCGTCGACCGCACCCTTTAGGTCGGTCGCCCGGCATATGTTGGACGCCTCGTCGTCATTGTCGTACACCACGCACACGGGACAATAGGCGTCGGTCGTGCGTTGCGGCGTCGTCGCCTGGCGCACGGCGACGAACGCCTTTCTGAACAGCCATACAGTGCGTCCGTTGAGCGTGCGCAGCAGCCGCTTGAGCGCAGACTCCGCGGACTGCTCCAGCACCAGCGCACCCATGTCGCGCGCGGCGTCCGTCAGCGCGGTGGGCTTGTCGGCCTTGGTGCCGGCAAAGACCAGGCACACGTTGCGCGACCGGTCGTCGGCAGGAGTCCGGTAGCGCTTCTGGATGTCTTTTGCCAAGGCAAGCGTGCGATGGTTGAGCGGCGTGAGCACGTACGTGTCCCTCACGACGGCAAGGCGCCGCATGCGTGCCGTCGTGCTGGTCTCGAGCAAGAGCTCCGCGATCGCAAAGAGGGTGGATACGGGCGCCAGCAAATACAGGAGCTGCTCGTATGTCACCAAAAGGTTAAACGCAAGGTCGGGAAGCCCGCCGTTGTGCAGCTCGGCGATGGTTCCGCCGCCATGCATCATGCGGATGGACGACAAGAGCGGCGGCGCGATGGTCTGGAGGCTCATCTGGCCGACGTTCGCATACAGCCCCAGGTTAAACAGCAGAGCGGACACTAACACGCAGACCAGCAGCGTCACGCGGTTGATGCCCCTGCCCGGCGCGGGTCCAAACGACGTCTTTTTGCTAAGCGACAAGACCCATGCGGTCACGAGCGCCATAAGCGAAACGACAAAGAAGACCACGTCGGTAACGGTCACGTCCATGCCAGCCCCTTTCGACCTTGTTACCTAAGCTTACCATGCCCCGTTGCCCGCACCGCGCTCGCCCCCAGTCGACCGCCTGTGCCAGGTCCGTCTCTTATGGCCGTTTTGGTGGAAGTGCAGGTTGAGCACATAAACGCTCACGTACTGAGTTATAAGGAAAGTGTCAGCATCTTACGCCGCGCGAGCAACAGGGCAATGCTTGGGTAAGGAGAACGCCATGGCAAGGCACTTCGCACCGAATCCTTCTGGCAAAAATGACCGCGCCGGTCGCTCCGATCGAGACCAAGGCTACGGTGATTCCCGCACCTATGCGGGCGCATCGTACGGCTACGACGCGCCTCCGGCAGAGTTCTACGAGCCGCCGCGCCGCCGCGTCTGGCCCAAGGTCCTTGTCGGCGTTCTCGCGATCGTGCTGATCTTTGGCTGCGTGGAAGGCGCGTTGCTGTTCTCTTCTGTGGGCACGGTGCGCACGCACGCGCATGCGGTCATGAGCAGCGCGTCCAAGTTTGCCGACGCCGCAAAGGCCGGAGACACGGACGCGGTCGTCAGCGCCGCGCAAGGCATCGCGGAGGAGTCCCAGGCCATGCAGGGCGAGCTCAACTCCGTGCCGTGGGTCATCGCCTCGTTCGTTCCCGTCGTGGGCTCGGACGTTCGCAGCGTGCGCACCCTAAGCGACGTGCTGGTGGACCTTTCCAACAACGCGCTCACCCCCATGGCGCAAAACGCCTCGCTCATGAGCCTGTCCAGCCTGGTGGGCGAAAGCTCCGTAAACATGGAGGCGCTCAACAACCTGGCTAACGTGGCGTCGCAGATAACCCCGTCCGTCATCGAGGCGGGCAGCAAGGTGGAGGCGCTTCCCAAGGCGGTGCTCCCGCAGGTGGGAGACATCGTGGAGAAGGCCCGCGACGCCATCGGCACGGCCGGCAGGGTGGCCGAATACATCAACCCCATGCTGCCCGACATGCCCACGCTGCTTGGCGACGGCGGGCAGACGCGCAACTACCTTATCGTGGCCTCCAACAACAGCGAGCTTCATGCGCTGGGCGGCTTCGTGGGCCAAGTGGGCGTGCTCTCCGTCACGGACGGCCGCTTTGACCTGGGCGAGTTCGCCAACACCATGACCCTTTTGCCGACCAACTCCGTGCCTGCCGGCGCCACGCAGGAAGAGATCCAGGTCTTTGGCGAGCGTGCGGACACCCATCACGGCGACCACAACATCATTCCGGACTTCTCGCGCGTGGGCCAGCTCTACTACAACATTTGGGAGGCCGCCCGCGGCCAGCAGCTCGACGGCGTCATCGGCGTGGACCCGGTGTTCCTGCAGCGCATGCTGGGCCTCACCGGCGGCGTGGACACCAGCTTTGGCGTAACGGTGGACGGCAACAATGCCGCTGCCGTCATCATGAACGAGTGCCTGTTTTGGTGGGCGCCCAAGGTATGCGACGAGTTCTACAAGGAGGTCGCGTCGCTTTCCTTCGACAAGCTCCTGCACAACCTGAGCTCGGTCAACTTGGTGGACTTCTCGCGCGTGGTCGTGCAGTCCTCAGACGAGGGCCGCTGCATGGCCTGGCTGCGCGACGAGACCGCCCAGCTCCACGTCACGCAGGCGGGCTTTGGCTGGGAGCTTCCGCACGATGCCACCGCACCGAGCACGGGCATCTTTGCCAGCGACGCCAGCACCACCAAGGCGGCCTACTACCTGAGCCTCGATCCGCAGGTCGGCGCGCCCACCACAAACGCCGACGGATCCACCAGCTATCCCGTATCGGTCACCTTCAAGCACAACATGGACCGCGCGCTGCTCGACACGCAATACCCTGGCTACCTGCATTCCGACGCGCCAGACAAGAGCAAGCAAAGAAGCACGTCCGAGCTGATCGAGCAAGTGCGCCTCATCGCCCCGGAAGGCGGTCGCATAGAGAACATCTCGCAGGAGTTCGCCAACAGCGTCCTGCCCCCTCACGACATGAACTGGCAGCAGTACTCGTACCAGGGCCTGGACACCTGGGGCGTGGACATGTACCTGGACGTGGCCGAGACCTGCACCATCAGCTACACCGTGGTGACCTCGCCCGAGGCAACCGAGCCGCTGGTCGTGCGCCAGACCCCCGTCGTCCCGCACGAGGTCCGCGGCGACTAGGCGCGACGGACGAGGCAAGGGGCAGGGGAGAAAAACGGTGCCCATATCCTCGGCATTCGTTGCCATTGCGTTACCCCCACGCCCCGCGCGTGTCACAATTCCTAGTCATAGACTAGGATATTCCCTCACATGTCAATCCGTGGCATAGGGGGTGGTGCATGAACTGGGATCTGGTGGCAGAGTACGCCCCGCTCTTCCTTGCGGCGACGCGCGTGACGCTCGTCGTGTCGGCGGGCGGCATCGTCGGCGCGCTTGTCGTGGGGCTGCTCACGGCGGTCGTGCGCCTGTGGCACGTGCCGGTGCTCAGCCAGCTCGCCGCTGCCTACGTGGAGGTGTCGCGCAACACGCCCTCGCTGGTGCAGCTCTTCTTCCTGTACTTTGGCCTGCCCAAGGTGGGCATCCTGCTTTCGCAAGAGGCGTGCGCCATCGTGTGCCTCACCTTTTTGGGCGGTGGCTACATGGCCGAGGCGTTTCGCTCCGCCCTGGAGTCCGTGCCGCTCATCCAGCACGAAAGCGCACAGGTGCTCGGCCTTTCTCGCCAGCAGGCGTTTCGCGTGGTCGTGCTGCCGCAGGCCATGGCGCAGGCGACGCCCGCCCTTGTCGCCAACGTGATCTTTTTGGTCAAGGAGTCGTCGGTCGTGTCGGGCATCGCGCTCGCGGACCTCATGTACGTGGCCAAAGACATCATCGGCCAGAGCTACGACACCTCGGAGGCGCTCTTCTTGCTCGTGGTGTTCTACGCGATTATCCTGATCCCCATCAGCGTGCTGGGCACGTACGTGGAGGGGAGGTTCTCTCATGGGCGCTGAGTTCCTGTTCCAAGGCGCCACCATTCAGCGCCTGCTTGCGGGCCTGGGCGTCACGCTGCGCATCAGCCTGATCTCGGTGGCTCTGTCCGTGCCGCTGGGCGTCGTCATGGGCGTGCTCTTTACGCGCAAGAACCGCGTGCTGCGCGCCGTGCTGCGCGTCTACCTGGACTTCATTCGCGTCATGCCGCAGCTGGTGCTGCTGTTCCTGGTCTTCTTTGGATCGGCCAGCTCGTTGGGGCTCAACTTTTCCGGCGAGGTCGCCAGCATCATCGTCTTCACGGCTTGGGGTGCCGCCGAGCTGGGCGACCTTGTCCGCGCGGCGCTCGAGGCCATTCCGCAGTCGCAGTACGACGGCGCCTTTGCGCTGGGCCTCACCAGCAAACAGACCTTTGCCCGCGTGATCTTGCCCCAGGCGTTGCGCAGCCTGCTGCCGCCCAGCGTCAATCTGGTCACGCGCATTATCAAGACCACCAGCCTGTGCATGCTCATCGGCGTGGTCGAGGTCGTGCGCGTGGGCCAACAGATCATCGACTTCAATCGATTCGACTATCCCATGGGCGCGCTTTGGACCTACGCCACGCTCGCCCTGCTGTACTTCGTCATTTGCTGGCCTTTGTCGCTTTTGTCGCGATGGCTAGAAAAGAGGAGCTCACGATGACACGCCCCACACGTCCGCAGTCCGCGCCGGCCGAGGCCGCCACGTCCGCTACGCCCGTCCTCGAGCTGCGAGGCATACGCAAGAGCTTTGGCAGCAACGTCGTCCTCGACGGCATCGACCTCGCGGTCCAGGCGGGAGAAGTCGTGGTGCTCGTAGGTCCCAGCGGCTGTGGAAAGTCGACGCTGCTGCGCTGCGCCATCGGTCTGGAGCAGATCGACGGGGGAGAAGTCCTGTTGGACGGATCGGTCGTCAGCGGTGCGCAGCGTGACCAGCAGGCGCGCACCCGCATGGGCATGGTGTTCCAGAGCTACGACCTGTTCCCTAACATGACGGTGCTCGACAATGTGACGCTTGCCCCCACGCTGGTGCGCAACGCGGACAAGGCCCAGGCAGAGGAGCGTGCCCGCGCGCTGCTTGCCCGCGTGGGCCTGGCAGAGAAGGCCGACGCATGGCCCAACACGCTTTCGGGCGGACAACAGCAGCGCGTCGCGATTTGTCGCGCGTTGGCGATGGATCCAGAGGTCCTACTGTTGGACGAGGTCACGGCCGCGTTGGACCCCGAGATGGTGCACGAGGTGCTGCAGGTCGTGCTCGAACTGGCCGACGAGGGCCTCACGATGCTCATCGTCACTCACGAAATGTCGTTTGCGCGCGCGATCGCAGACCGCGTGGTCATGCTCGACGGCGGCGTGGTCGTGGAGGAGGGCGGGCCCGACTTCTTCGAGCACCCGCAGACCGAGCGTGCCCGGGCGTTCCTGCGCACCTTTGAGTTTCATCGCGTCGGTCGCTAGCCGCCGTGCGTCGATCCGTCGCAAATCGCGTGCATCCGTCCGGCGTGCACGCGTCTGACCTGCGCTATCCTCAAAATCGATAACACGCCATGCGAAACCCAACGGCTCATCACGCGACGTTTACTATAGAATGAGTACACTGTATTTCCTAGCATCGCACTAGGAAATACTGTTCACGCAACGAATAAAAGGAGAGACGAATATGGACAACCTTTCGCGCCGTTCCTTCATGAAGCTCTTTGGCGCCTCGGTCGCGACCATGGGACTGGTCGCCTGCGGTGGCTCGTCGGACGCTGGCAAGGAGACTGGGTCTTCCGACGCCTCGGATGCCAAGTTCCGCTCGCTGGACGACATCAAGTCGTCTGGCAAGATCATCATAGGCGTGTTTAGCGACAAGGCGCCGTTTGGGTACGTCGACGACTCCGGCACCTATCAGGGTTACGACGTCGTCTTTGCCAATCGTCTGGTGCAGGACTTGGGTGTGGACGTGGACTGGGTCGCGACCGATCCGGCGAACCGCGTGCCGCTGCTGGAGTCGAACAAGGTGGACATCGTCTTGGCCAACTTTACCGTCACCGACGAGCGCGCAGAGAAGGTCGACTTCTCGCTGCCCTACATGAAGGTGCAGCTCGGCGTCGTCTCGCCAGAAAGCGCGCTGGTCACGAGCGTGGACGACCTCGCAGACAAGACCCTCATCGTGGTCAAGGGCACCACGGCCGAAACCTACTTCGAGCAGGATTACCCCGAAATCGAGCTGCAGAAGTACGACCAGTACGCCGACGCATACAACGCGCTGCTCGATGGGCGTGGCGACGCGTTTTCCACCGACAACACCGAGGTCTTGGCCTGGGCCAAGGAAAACCCCGGCTTTTCGGTGGGCATTGACGCGCTCGGCAACGAGGACACCATCGCCGCCGCCGTGGTCAAGGGCAACGAGACCCTGCTCGACTTCATCGACGACGAGATCATCGCACTTGGCAAGGAGCAGTTCTTCCACAAGGACTACGAGCAGACGCTCGCGCCGGTCTATGGCGACGAGGCCGATCCGGACAATCTGGTCGTGGAGGGCGGCCAGCTCTAACGACATGGCCGGTTGGGGTTGGCCGATTGGGGCTAGGCCCCTTTCGGCCACGCTCTTCAGTGGCCGAAAGGGGGACCTTGCCCC